>NZ_JBSFLB010000036.1:0-90827 GCF_053598835.1 Streptomyces sp. NPDC001070 | reverse complement strand
TGCAGGGGGGACCCTGTGGGAGAGTAGGACGCCGCCGAACAATTATTAGCCTCAATCCCCGAGTCTCGACTCGGGGATTGAGGCTTTTTCGCGTTGTCCTGCGGTTGGGGACCGCCGACAGTGCGAGACGGCCGGCTCCCCAGGCAGGTAACGCCCTGAGTGGCGTGCGGAGGGCGTCAGATCGCGTCTTGGGTCATCCAAGTTCGGGCACCCATGCGAGGCTCACCGTCCACTCAGGGCCGGCGCTCATGGTGTGGGTGTCTAGAGCCGGCCGGCGGCCTTGAGGGCGAGGTAGGCGTCCGCCAGGGCCGGGGCGATGTCGGCAGGCGGGGCATCGACGACGGTGATTCCGTGCCGGGAGAGGCGGTGGGCGACCCGGCGGCGTTCGGCCCGTGTCTGTTCGGCGGCCGCGGCCGCGTACACGGCGTCCACGGTGGTGCGGCCCTTGGCCAATTCTTCGATGCGCGGGTCTGCCACGGAGGCGATGAGAACCTCGTGGCGGTGGGTGAGCTGGGGGAGGACCGGCAGCAGGCCCTCTTCCATCGGTGCGGCGTCGAGTCCGGTGAGGAGAACGACCAGTGAGCGCTGTGTAGCCCGCTGGAGGACCGTGGCGACGAGACCGCGTGCGTCTGACTCGACGAGTTCGGCCTCGAGCGGTGCCATGGCGTTGACCAGGGCGGGGAGCATGTCACGGGCGGCGCGGCCCTGGACCGAGGCGCGTACGCGGCGGTCGTGGGCCAGGAGGTCGACGCGGTCGCCTGCGCGGCCCGCGAGTACGGCGAGCAGCAGGGCGGCGTCCATGGCGGCGTCGAGGCGTGGGGCGTCCCCGACGCGGCCGGCCGATGTGCGGCCGGTGTCGAGGACGATGAGGATGTGGCGATCCCGTTCGGGGCGCCAGGTGCGGACGGCGACGGTGCCCCGGCGCGCGGTGGCGCGCCAGTCGATGGAGCGGGTGTCGTCGCCGGGGATGTACTCGCGGAGCGAGTCGAACTCGGTGCCCTGTCCCCGGATGAGCACGGAGGTGCGTCCGTCGAGCTCGCGGAGGCGGGCCAGACGGGACGGCAGGTGCTTGCGGCTGTGGAAGGGCGGGAGCACCCGGACCGTCCAGGGGACGTGGTGGGAGCCCTGTCGGGCGGCCAGTCCGAGGGGCCCGTGGGACCGGACGGTGACGCGTTCGGCGTGCCGGTCGCCTCGGCGGGTGGGGTGCAGGGCGGTGGTGACGCGACGGCGTTCGCCTGCCGGAATGCTCAGCCGGTGACGGGACGCGGCGACTTCGGTACCTGGGTACCAGGTGCTGGGCGGCCAGGCGTCGCGGAGGTGGCCGCGCAGGGTGCGGCGGCTCGGGTTGGTCACCGTGAGCACGACCTCCGCCGATTCGCCGAGTCGAACTGATGTCTCACCGGATCGGGTGAAATGGAGCTTTCGTACTGGCGCGGCGAGCGCGAGGTCGCACAGAATTCCGAACAGAAGGGTGCCTTCGACGATCAGGATGCCGCTCCAGCCGGGGAGCAGCAGCCCGACGGCGAGGGCACCGATGGCGGCCAGCAGGGCGGTTCGTCCGGTGAGTGCCATGGTCGGTCGTCGTCCGTCTCAGCGGGGCACGGGGACGTGGGCGAGGACGGAGCTGATGACCGAGTCGGGCGTGATGCCTTCCATCTCGGCTTCGGGTCGCAGTTGGATGCGGTGCCGGAGTGTGGGGAGGGCCAGGGCCTTGACGTCGTCGGGGATGACGTAGTCGCGGCCGGTGAGCCAGGCCCAGGCGCGGGCGGTGGCAAGGAGAGCGGTGGCTCCTCGGGGAGAGACACCGAGAGTCAGAGAGGGGGATTCGCGGGTGGCTCGGCAGATATCGACGATGTAGGCCGTGATGTCGGCGGAGACCGAGGTCTTGGCGACGGCGGCCCGGGCGGCGTCGAGGTCGGCGGGGCCGGCGACCGGCCGTAGCCCGGCTGAGTCCAGGTCCCGCGGGTTGAAGCCGTCGGCGTGGCGGGTGAGCACGTCGATCTCGGTCTCGCGGGAGGGCAGCGGCAGGATCAGCTTCAGCAGGAAGCGGTCCAGCTGTGCTTCGGGTAGCGGGTAGGTGCCCTCGTACTCGACGGGGTTCTGGGTCGCGGCGACAAGGAACGGCTCGGGCAGCGGCCGCGGGATGCCGTCGACGGAGACCTGGCGCTCCTCCATGGCTTCGAGCAGGGAGGCCTGGGTCTTGGGCGGGGTGCGGTTGATCTCGTCCGCGAGCAGCAGGTTGGTGAAGACGGGGCCCGCCTGGAAGGAGAACTCGGCGGTGCGGGCGTCGTAGACGAGCGAACCGGTGATGTCGCCCGGCATCAGGTCGGGGGTGAACTGGACCCGCTTGGTCTCCAACTGGAGGGAGGCGGCCAGGGCGCGCACGAGCAGGGTCTTGGCGACTCCGGGCACTCCTTCGAGGAGGACGTGACCCCGGCAGAGCAGGGCCACGACCAGGCCGGTGACGGCGGGGTCCTGGCCGACGACGGCCTTGGCGATTTCGGTGCGCAGGGCCTCCAGGGAGGCGCGGGCGCTGTCGGCGGTCGGGGCGGCGCTCACGGGGTTGCTTTCCTCTCGTTGAGAAGGACGCGGCGTTCCAGTGCGTCGAGGTCGTCGGCCAGACGCAGCAGGGCCGCGTCATCGGGGGGAGGGGGACCGTGGAGCAGGGTGTGCGGGTCGGCGGCGGGATCGCCGAGCCGAGCCGCCACCGCGGCGGTCAGTATGCCGGGGTCGTGGGCCTGGGACGGGGGGACGCCGACCAGAGGGGCCAGCCGGTCGCGTGTGGCGGTGCGAAGCGCCTCCGCGGCGCGGCCCCGGGCATTGCCGCGGCGGTAGAGGCGGGCCCGTCCCTCGGTGGCCTCCGCGGCGCGGACGGTGGCGGGCAGCCGCTCGGCGACGACGGGGCCGAGTCGGCGGGCGCGCCAGAGAGCCGCGAGGACGGCGGCGATGAAGAGCTGGAGGACGGCCCAGTTCCAGCCGTCGGGGATGAGGTCGAGGAAGTTCTGCCGGCCGCCGCCGAAGGCGGAGGCGTCGGCGAGTGAGGGGAGGTACCAGACGAGCCGCGGATGGGCGCCGAGGATCTGCATCGCCAACGAGGCGTTGCCCTGTTCGTCGAGGTTCGCGTTCTGCAGGAGCGTGTGGGTGCCGAGGACGATGGTGTCGCCGCCGTCGGCCCTCGGCAGGCGCAGCAGGGTGAAGTCGCCTGATCCGTCGGGGTAGCAGCGGTCGGCGCCGCCTGCGGAGGTCGAGTAGCCGCCACCGCCCATGTCGGCGTCGCCGGCGTTGCGGGCGGCCTGGAGGTCGCAGCCGGGGGCGCGGACCTGGACGGGCACGGGCCCGGCGTAGTGGACGACGGGGGCGAGCGTGCCGACGGAGGCGTCGCTGGGGGAGAGGAGGACGATGCGGCCGGCGGACCGCTCGAACGCTTTGTGCAGTGCGCTCTGCTGACGCATCGTCAACAGGTCGGGCACGGTGACGAGGACGGTGGTGTCGGGTCCGGCGGCGGCGGCCACGGCCTCGTTGGTGGTGGTGACGACCGTGGTGGTCACGCCCTGGTCGTGGAGGAGTTGAGCAACGGCCCGGCTGCCGGAAGGGTCGGGCGAACGGGGGTCGAGTGCGGCATGGTTCTCACGGGAATGCGCGGCGGCGTAGAGGACGCCGAAAAGGAGCAGCGCGATGAGCGCGGCGAGCAGGGTCCGCGAGCGGGTCCAGAGTTGACCGGCCGTCGGCGACGTCGACGTTGTCGAGGTGGCCGGGGCGGGTGCCTTCGCCGGGGACAGGGTGTCGGTCATGAGCGAGCACCCCCGGCGGGGCCTGCGGCGGTTTCGGCCAACCGGGGTTTGGTGCGCTGGACTTCGGCGTCGAGTTCGCGCAGGGCGGCGTACGCCTGCGGGGTGCCCGGGCGATCTCCGTAGGTGACGTCGTCGAAGGTGCGGGCGGCCTTTAGGAGGCGCGCGGCGTGCTCGGGGAGGGAGCGGCCCGCCTCGGTGGCGGCCTCGTCGGCGGTCCGGCCGGGCCGCGGGTCGAGCAGGGTCCGCTCCTCCAGGGAGCGCACGATCGCGCGCATGCGCTCCTGGACGGCCTGCGTCCACCGCCCGTGGCGTGCGTGTTCGTCCGCGGCGGTCCGGTGCTCGGCCGCGGTCCGCGGGATGTCGGCGAACAGCCCGGCGCCGGCATTCGGTTGCGCGCGCATCTTGCCGAGCCGCAGCCGCAGAGCGACGGCCAGGAGCACGATCACGACGATGATCGTCACCAGGCCGACGGTGCCTCCGGGGGTGACTCCGGAGGCGCTGTCGAGCAGGTGGGTGATCTTCTCCCAGAGCCAGTTCAGGGCGCGCTCGAACAGGCTCGGGTCGTGCCGGTGGTAGATCCCCTTGGACAGCTCGTCCTCGGCGGCCTCGCGGGCGGGGCCGCGGGGAATGGTGACCGGTACGTCCTCCCCCGACATCGGCATCAGCCCCCGGTGGCTGAGCTGTTGCCGGGCACGGCGTCCCCGCCGAGGGCGTCGGTGTAGCCGGGGACTCCCGCGGCGCGGGCGAGTTCGATGTCCAGGGCCTCGCGGCGGATGCGCTGATCCATGTAGAGCAGGGCGGTAACGCCGGCGTTGATGGGGAAGGTGATGGTGGATCCGATGACGGCGCCGATGCCGATGACGATCAGGTACGTCCAGCCGAGACCTGCCTGGTCGCCCGAGGCGAAGGCCGTCAGCCCGTCGCTCCCGGCGGCGATCCCCAGCAGGACGAAGGGAACCTGGATGATCGACGAGACGATGTAGACGAGGATCATGGTGAGCAACTGGATGCCCAGCATGCGCCACCACGAACCGCGGACCAGCTTGACCGACCGGGCCATCGACTTCAGGACGCCCTGCTTCTCCAGCATCAGCGCGGGAGACGACAGGCTGAAGCGGATCCCCAGCCAGACGAGCACGCCGAGGGCCGCAAGGCCGCCGACGAACCCCAGGCCGAGGCCCGCTCCGGTGGAGCCGCCGACCGCGACGGCGATGCCCGGGGCGACGCCGACGGCGAAGATGCCCACGCCGATGAGGGAGAGCAGGACGGTCAGGCCGAGCAGTCGCGGCAGCTGGGGGCGGGCATCGGACCAGGCCTCGCCCAGGGTCACCTCGTTGCCGAGGACGGCCCGGCTGATGACCATGGTGAGCATCGCGGTGGCGATCACCACCCCCAGGAGCGTGACGACCAGCGCGAGCCCCGCGGCGGCCAGAGTGCCGCCGACGGCGTGCATGACGTCGTTGAAGCTCGGCTCGGCATTGCCGTCGAGGGAGTTGATCGTCGCGTTGTCGTCGAGCATGAACCCCTGCAGCACCACCATGGCGCCCTGGGTCAGCAGCGAGACCGCGAAGGAGATGGGGAGCACCGTGCGCCAGTGCGTCCGCATGGTGGAGACCGCGCCGTCGAGGATCTCGCCGATGCCCAGCGGCCGCAAAGGGATGATCCCGGGCTTGGGTGACGGCGGGGGTCCCCAGTGCGGCTGCTGCCAGCCGGCGGGCGACGGCCGGCCCCAGACCGGGCCGGCGGGCGGGGGCGGGCCGCCCCAGCCTCCGTTGGCCTGCCACTCGGCGGCGGGCGGCTGTTGCTGGGACCAGTTCGGGGGCGCAGCATCCTGCGGCGTGCCGGGGCCGTCGGCTCGGCCGGGTTCGCCGGAGGGTGAGGATCCGGGCGAGGCCCAGCCCGGAGAGTCGTTCATCATCGCTCCTTCGTTACTGCGCTACCTACCCGTCCAACGGCGGGACGGTGGCCATCGTGCCATGGGCGTAGCGGGCTTGTACCTGCGGATGCGGAGTGCCGCAACCGTTCAAAACGTGCTGCCGTTCACGGCAGACTGAGCAGATGGGTGATCAGTACGTGGTATCTCTGGCCAACGATTCCAAACGGAACCCTGACGAGCCACTGCCGGCGCTGCGCTGGGAGGAGCCGCCGGAGGGCCCCGTCCTCGTCCTCCTCGACCAGACCCGGCTCCCCGCCGGGGAAGTGGAACTGGTCTGCACCGACGTCCCCGCCCTGGTCGAGGCCATCCGCAGCCTCGCCGTGCGCGGCGCCCCGCTGCTCGGCATAGCCGGGGCCTACGGCGTCGCCCTCGCGGCCGTCCGCGGCTACGACGTGGACGAGGCCGCAGCATCCCTCGCCCACGCCCGGCCCACCGCCGTCAACCTGGCCTACGGCGTCCGCCGGGCCGCCGCCGCCTACCGGGCCGCCCTCACCGGCAGCGCCGGCGGCGACCCCGAACGCGCCGCCGCAGCGGCCCTGGCCGAGGCCCGCAGCCTCCACGCCGAGGACAGCGAGGCCAGCGCCGCCATGGCCCGCAACGGCCTCCAGCTGCTGACCGAGCTCCTCCCCGGCGGCGGCTACCAGATTCTCACCCACTGCAACACCGGTGCCCTCGTCTCCGGCGGTGAGGGCACCGCCTTCGCCGTCGCCCTCGCCGCCCACCGGCAGGGCCAGCTGCGCCGCCTCTGGGTCGACGAGACCCGCCCCCTGCTCCAGGGCGCCCGCCTCACCGCGTACGAGGCCGCCCGCTCGGGAATGGCGTACACCCTGCTCACCGACGGCGCCGCGGGCTCACTCTTCGCCGCGGGCCACGTCCACGCCGTTCTCATCGGCGCCGACCGCATCGCCGCCGACGGTTCCGTGGCCAACAAGGTCGGCAGCTACCCACTCGCCGTGCTCGCCCGGTACCACAACGTGCCCTTCGTCGTCGTCGCCCCCACCACCACCGTCGACCAGGGCACCCCTGACGGCTCGTCCATCGAGATCGAACAGCGCCCCGGCCACGAAGTCACCGAATCGGCCGGAAACCCTGTCGCACCGCTCGGCACCCAGGCGTACAACCCTGCGTTCGACATCACACCCGCAGGTCTGATAACGGCAATAGTCACCGAAAACGGCGTGGTTTCGCCGGTCACACCCGATGCCCTGGCAGCTTTGTGCTCATCTCGTGCTCCAGGTCACGATCAGGTAATGGGATGATCCCGGGCAGAGGCACGAAAACGGCCCCCTGACCTGCGACGATTCGCGGGCCAGGAGGCCGTGACATCCACAGCTGACATCAGTCGGGCTGATCAGCGTCCTCACGGGGGACACTCCGCAACGACTCCAGCCGCGCCGGCTGACGCAGGAGCCGATCCAGCTTGCGGTGGGAGAACGTTGACCTGGACCGCCGCGTGCTGTGGGCGCCGTGCTGAAGTCTGCGGCCGTCCTCCGCCGGGCCTCGCGAGGAAGCGCAGCACTTGCACCGCGTCCCAGCTCTCTCCGCTGTCCGTGGGAGCCCGTACGTGGACGAGCTTGGCCACGTTCCGGGTCAGGCCGAAGTCTTCCTCCATGGCGGCGGTCAGCGACGCCGAGAGGACCCGCAGGGCGTGTTTGGCGGTCTTGCTGCTCTTGTCACCAGCCAGCCTGGTCATAGCCGCCCGCAGCTCTTTGACTCCGAGCTTGAACATCACGACGTGACCGAGCCGGGGCCGCAGGTACAGGCGAACCGTCTGTTCGTAGGTCTCGTAGCTGCCCACCGACAGGTACGGCTTGACGACGCACTCCATCCAGTAGTCGAACCAATCGCCCAAGGTCATTTCCCGAGTCGGCGTCGGGATGCCGTGCTGGGCACTCAGCTTCCGGCGCCTGGCATCGCACTCGTCGTAGCTCCGGCCATAGACGAGCGGAGGGGCAGGCAGGAGCCAGCCCGATTCGCAGCCAGCGTATGGCCCCCTGGCCATGCTCGACCCCAACCCGGGCAGGCCACCGGCCAAAGGTCGCGCCAATGCCCTCTGTCGCCTGCTTGCTCACCCTTGTCGTGGTTTATTGTCCTCGCCCGACTCTCCTGAGTCATGGATACCGTTGCCTCGCCTGAACGCCAACCGTGGGCTGCGAGCAGGCTCTCGTCCTCGCCCTCAGGCTGGTGAACGCCTTACCCAACCGCTCTGCTGAAGCTCGTCATCGTCCAGGAAGACCAGCATCGGCTGGCCGTGAGCCATTACCATGGTCACGACAAAGCGCAGGGGACTGTCGGTGCGGTTGTTGGCGTCCTGATAGTGAATTGTGTCCCCGCCAGGCTCCCAGAAAGCCTCGCCGGCCTTGACCACTCGCGGCGGCTCGCCCTGCAACTCGAAGACCATTTCGCCCTCCAGGATGTAGCCGAAACACGGCCCGCCGGGATGGCGGTGCGGCGGCACGCCGGCATCGCCGGGAGGATATTCGATCCGGACGGTCATCACCTCGGCCTCTGCAGGCATAAAGGGCGGGGTGATGCTCTGAAGGTCGGTCCGAGTGTTCTTCGCCTTTTCGTAGGGGTCCATCGCTTCCTCCTATCGCGCGCCAGCCTCCAGCCACTGGTCGAACGTCGTGGGGGCGATACGGGCGTTCTCGCCGGGCAGCAGCACGTTGCCGGCCATCGACACGTCAAGAGGGCCGGACCACGTCGGAACCAGCTTTACCTTGCGCCCGAGAACGTCATTGGTGCGGCGGGCCATGTCGACCAGGTCTTGCGGCTCTGGGCCGGCGACATCGACGTAGCGGCCCTGCGGGTCCCCGGCCGCGACCTCGGCCAAGACCTGAGCTATATCGTCGGGTGCAATTGGCTGAACAAGTAGGGGGGCGATGGTGGCCACGCCGTCGCGCTCTGTCCAGCTAGCAGCCAAGGCCCCAAAGTCGTGAAATTGCGTGGCGGGCACGATCGTCCACGGCACCCGACTCTCCTCGATAAGGCGCTCTTGCTCGCGCTTGCCCGAGTAGTGAGCCGTACCGCCTCTGATCCGGTGGATTCCAACGATCGACAGCAGTACATGGTGTCGCACCCCCGCACGCTCCTCGCTGACGAGGAGATTTCTCGTGGCAGTGCCGAAATAGGTAAGCGTCTCGTCGGGGCTGATCGGCGGGGAGCTCATCGCATCGACCACCGCGTCAACGCCTTTGAGTGCCGCGTCCAAGCCCTGGCCCGTAATCAGGTCAACGCCAAGAGAGCGGCTGATGGATATGACTTCATGCCCCGCGCGCTCGAGGAACGAGGCAGTTCGGGTACCGATATTGCCGGTCGCACCGGTGACAGCGATTCGCATCGGCAGCCTCATTTACACGCTAACTGAGCCAAATGTCGTCGTCGAGGTGAAACAAACGGACCCAAAGGTCTTGAAGGCTCTCCGCAGACCACCTGGCGGCGCAAGCCGCACTGCGGCACGAGCCCTCGGTTTCAGGTAGCCCCTACACCACGCTAGCTTCCCTGTTTCGCTTCGGCTGGCTGAGCTGGTTGGAACTCGGTGAAGCTGCACGGCGGGGGCCCGACGCGCTGGTAGGGGCCTCCAGGGTTCCAAGTGGTCCTTCGCGTCAGCACCGCGCGTTGCCGCTCGATGCCGTGCCTCTAGCGGTGCTGCCCGATCCGCGTCGGCAGCGGGGAGTATGTCGCGTGTTGGGCGGAGTTGCTGATCGCTGCATGCGGCGACAGCCGGGGGCGTCCCTGGACCGCGATCGAGCAGCGTGGTCTTCAGCACAGCCGCAAGTGCCTTGGCGGCCGACCAGCACCTCGAGCCCCTGGTCGAGTCCCCGGCCGCCCGGTACCTCGGCCTTTCGATCTACAGTACGTCGACGATGCGGCCGACTGCCAGGGCTCGGGGCGGTACCCGGTCGCGGAAGCACCCCGGCTGGCCTTCCTGGAGAGAGCGGGCCTTACGACCCTCGCGCAGCCAGGCATGCACCTGGCAGGGTGTTCACTGTCCGGAACCAGGTGTCCGGGGTCGACATCCGTGCGTGACATCGACGGCTCCGAACATCCCAGGTCAGCGGCGGATGGCAGCGGACGCAGATCACGGGGGAGTGACGACAAACACCATGGTCAAAGCTATCGATGCGAAAATGGGATGATGGTCGCTATGAAGGGACGCGTCCTGGTCGTCGACGACGACACCGCACTGGCAGAGATGCTCGGCATCGTGCTGCGCGGAGAAGGTTTTGAGCCGTCGTTCGTGGCCGACGGAGACAAGGCCCTCGCCGCCTTCCGGGAGACCAAGCCTGATCTGGTCCTCCTCGACCTCATGCTCCCCGGACGGGACGGCATCGACGTATGCCGCCAGATCCGGGCCGAGTCCGGGGTGCCCATCGTCATGCTCACCGCGAAGAGCGACACGGTCGACGTCGTCGTGGGCCTGGAGTCGGGCGCCGACGACTACGTCATCAAACCGTTCAAGCCCAAGGAGCTCGTGGCCCGCGTGCGGGCCCGGCTGCGCAGGGCCGAAGAGCCCACCCCGGAGCAGCTCACCATCGGCGACCTGGTCATCGACGTGGCCGGCCACTCCGTCAAGAGGGACGGCCAGCCCATCGCGCTGACCCCCCTCGAGTTCGACCTGCTGGTCGCGCTCGCCCGCAAGCCCTGGCAGGTCTTCACCCGCGAGGTCCTGCTCGAGCAGGTCTGGGGCTACCGCCACGCCGCCGACACCCGCCTGGTCAACGTGCACGTCCAGCGGCTGCGCTCCAAGGTCGAGCGGGACCCCGAGCGCCCCGAGATCGTGGTGACCGTCCGCGGTGTCGGCTACAAGGCCGGACCGGGCTGACATGGCCACCGCGTACGAGCGTGAGCGGCTGGAGAGCCGGCACGCGGACCCCCTGAGGGGTCTGCTGCCGGTGCTCCGCTCGTGCGTGCGCTGGACCCGGCGGCCCCTCCAGCCCGCCGCCCGGCTCTGGCGCCGCAACATCCAGCTGCGCGTGGTCGCCACCACCTTGCTGATGTCTCTCGGCGTCGTCCTCCTCCTCGGCGTCGTCGTCATCGGCCAGGTCAAGAACGGGCTCCTCGACGCCAAGCGGCAGACCGCCCAGAGCCAGGCCGTCGGCGGCTTCGCCGTCGCCAAGGACAACGCCCGCAACGGCACCGACAGCGCCGGCACCGGCAGCGACGGGCGCAGCCAGAACGACACCGCGACCTGGCTCAACGACCTCGTCGAACGCCTCGCCAGCAGCGGCCAGGGCGTCTACTCCGTCGTCGCCCTCAGCTCCAACGCCCGGGACCAGACCCTCAGCGCCAAGGCCGACAGCCCGGGCACCCACGGGCCCCGCGGCTCCCGCGGTGTCTGGCCGGAGGAGAGCGTGCCCGCGGACCTGCGCAAGGCCCTCGACGAGAACTCCGACGTCTTCGAGCGCTACACCTCGATGAAGAGCGACAGCGTCCCCGGCGGCGAACCCGCCCTCATCGTGGGCCAGCGCCTCAGCGACCCCAACGGCAAGCCCTACCAGCTGTACTACCTCTTCCCCTTCGATCAGGAGGAGAAGACCCTCGGCCTGGTCAAGGGCACCCTGGCCACCGCCGGGATCTTCGTCGTCGTCCTGCTCGGGGCCATCGCCTGGCTCGTCGTCCGCCAGGTCGTCACCCCCGTCCGCATGGCCGCCCAGATCTCCGAGCGCCTCGCCGCCGGCCACCTCCAGGAACGCATGAAGGTCACCGGCGAGGACGACATCGCCCGCCTCGGCGAATCCTTCAACAAGATGGCCCAGACCCTCCAGGTCAAGATCCAGCAGCTGGAGGACCTGTCCCGGATGCAGCGCCGCTTCGTCTCGGACGTCTCCCACGAGCTGCGCACCCCGCTGACGACCGTCCGCATGGCCGCCGACGTCATCCACGAGGCCCGCGAGGACTTCGACCCCGCCACCTCTCGCTCCGCAGAGCTGCTGCAGAACCAGCTCGACCGCTTCGAGTCGATGCTCTCCGACCTCCTGGAGATCAGCCGCTTCGACGCCGGCGCGGCCGCCCTGGAGGCCGAGCCCATCGACCTGCGCGACGTCGTGCACCGGGTCGTCGACGGTGCCGAACCGCTCGCCGAGCGCAGGGGCAGCCGCATCGTCATCCACGGGGACGAGCAGCCCGTCACCGTCGAGGCCGACGCCCGGCGCGTAGAACGTGTCCTGCGCAACCTCGTCGTCAACGCCGTCGAACACGGCGAGGGCCACGACGTCCACGTCCGCATGGCCTCCGCGGGCGGCGCCGTCGCCGTCGCCGTACGCGACTACGGCGTCGGCCTCAAGCCCGGCGAGGCCACCCGTGTCTTCAACCGCTTCTGGCGCGCGGACCCCGCCCGCGCCCGCACCACCGGCGGCACCGGGCTGGGTCTGTCCATCGCCCTGGAGGACGCCCGCCTGCACGGCGGCTGGCTCCAGGCCTGGGGCGAACCCGGCGGCGGCTCCCAGTTCCGGCTGACCCTGCCCCGTACCGGCGCCGACAGCCTGCGCGGATCGCCGATCGCCCTGGAACCCGAGGACTCCCGCCGCAATCGCGACCTCGCCTCCGGGCTCTCCCACCGCGGCATGCCCGCCGGGGCCACCGCCCTCGACGCGGCCGCACACCACGGCTCCTCCCACCACGGCTTCCCGGCGCCGCGCTTCAACGCGCCCGCCATCCCCGCCATGCCGCTCACCCCGTCGCGGCCCCCGGCCGCCGACCCTGCGGCCCTGCCCGGCAACGGCGCACGGGTCGTCGGGCACCGCGCAGGCAGCGGCACGGTCACCCACCCCACAACAGCAGACGAGGCGCGGGAGGACAACGACTGATGCGCGCGAAGGGGGGCGGCCTTCCGCGGCCGGCCGTTGCAGGCGTGCTCCTGGGCTGCCTCGTCCTGGTCACGGGGTGCGCGTCCATGCCCAGCAGCGGCGAGGTGCACAAGGTCGGCGGCGAACAGCACGCCGACACCGACCCCCAGGTGCGGGTCTTCGGCGTCAAGCCGCGGGAGGGCGAGACCCCCAGCGAGATCGTCAGCGGCTTCCTCGAGGCCACCACCAGCGACGAGGCCAAGTACGCCACCGCCAAGCTCTACATGACCAAGGACCAGGCCAAACGCTGGAGACCCGAATCCGGGATCACCATCCTCGCCGGCGGCCCCGCCCAGGTGCAGGAACCGGGCGCGAACGCCGACGGCAAGGACGGAGACAGCACCCAGATCACCCTCACCGGCTCGAAGGTCGCCACCGTCGACGGGCGGCACGCCTACCGCGCGGAGGACGGCACCTTCAGCACCGGCATACGCCTGACCAGGGAGAACGGCGAATGGCGCATCGCCGGCGTCGGTGACGGGCTGGTGCTGAGCGAGGCCGACTTCCGGCGCATCTACCGCTCCGTCGACACGTTCTACTTCGCCTCGGACCCCGACCCCCAGAGCGGGCCCGGCACACGGAACGCACTCGTCGCCGACCCGATCTACCTGCGCAAGCGCATCAACCCGCTGAGCACCACCGTCAACGCCCTGCTCGCCGGGCCCACCGACTGGCTGGACCCCGTCGTCGTGTCGGCTTTCCCCACGGGCATCACAGCCGTCAAGGTCGACCTCGACGACTCCCAGCGCGTGACGGTGAGGCTCGGCAAGTCCCCCGGCGGCGACAGCGCGCGCTGTCAGCGGATGGCCGCCCAGCTGATCCAGACCGTCCAGGGCATGTCCTCCACACCCGTGCCCTCGGTCGCGCTCCAGGGCCCCAGCGGCCGCACCCTCTGCTCGCTGCAGCGCGAGGACGCCGCCCGCGACTACGCGCCGGACAAGCTCGTCGGGGACAGCAGGGAGCAGTACTTCATCGACGCCGCCCACCACCTCGTCAGCCTCAGCGGCGACGACACCCGGCCCGTCGCGGTGGCCGGCCCCCTCGGCACCGGCGCGTTCAAGGTGGGCTCCGCCGCCGTGCGGCGCGACGAGCAGTACGCCGCCGCCCTCAGCGAGGACAACGCCGACCTGTACGTGGCCGGGCTGAGCGCCGACGCCCAACTCGGCGCCGTGGTCCTGCACAGCCGCGCCGTCGACCCCAAGAACCGCCTCACCACACCCAGCTGGGACGGCTACGGCGACCTCTGGATCGCCGACCGCGACCCCGCCCGGCCGCGACTGCTGATGCTGCGCGACGGCGCGGGCAGCCCCGTCGAGGTCGCCGTGCCGGAGCTCGGCGACGGGCGCATCGAGTCGCTGCGGGTCGCGGCCAACGGCGTGCGCATCGCCATACTGGTCCGCGAGGACGACCACACCACGCTGCGGCTCGGGCGGATCGAGCGGACCGGGACCGCTGACGACCCGCAGATCACCGTGGCCGATCTGCGCAATGTCGCACCTCAGTTCGAGGACGTCATAGCAGCGTCCTGGGCCGGATTCAGCCGGCTGGTGGTCGTGGGACGCGAGACCGGTGGAGTACCGCAGATCCAGTACGTGGACGCGGACGGCTCCGGCGCGTCCACGTCGAGCCTGCCGGGCATCAGCGGTGTGACGTCCGTGGCGGCCTCCGAACGCCAGGACAAGCCGCTGCTCGCCGAGCTCGAGGGCGGCGTGTTCCGGCTGCCGCCCGACTCCAACTGGAAGGAAGTCGCGCCCAAGGCCAGCTCGCCCGTCTACCCGGGCTGACCGGCCCGGCCCCTTCGGGTGCCCCCGCTCGCGGAGTTTTCCACAGGCTGGGGACGGACCTGGCGGCCACCGTACGATCCCGGCATCGTTGACGCATGCGGGGAGCACGGGGACATCGGGGACAGCGGGGTGTGCGGGGCCTTCGTGGAGTCCAGGGGTGGTGGCGGGAGATCTCCGGGCTGGTGCTCCCGGCCGAGTGCGCGGGGTGCGGGGCGCCGCGGACGGGACTGTGCGAGGAGTGCGGCGCCGCGCTGTACGAGCCCGGAGCGCGGCAGGTGTGGCCGGACGCGCCGACCGATGGGCTGCCCGCCGTCTGGGCGGCTACGGTCTACGCCGATCAGCCGCGCGCGGTGCTGCTGGCGCACAAGGAGCGCGGCGCGCTGGGCCTGGCCCGCCCGCTGGGTGCCGCCCTGGCGGGAGCGGTGTACGCCGCGGTGCGGGGAGGGGGAGGGGGAGGGGCCCCCGAGACCCGGCGCCGGACAAGCACCCCCACCCCCGCCCTCCCCCCGTTCCTCCTCGTCCCCGTCCCCTCCTCCCGCCGGGCGGTCGCGGCCCGCGGCCACGACGCCACCCGCCGCCTCGCCCTCGCCGCCGCCGCGGATCTGCGGCGCGACGGGCTGTCCGTCCGGGTGGCCGCGGTGCTGCGGCAGCGGCGGGCGGTGGCCGACCAGTCGCGCCTCGCCGCCCGCGACCGGCCCGCGAACCTCTCCGGCGCCCTGGTGGCCGTGCGGGGTGCCGGGCGCCTCCTGGGAAGCGCGCCGGTGGTGCTGGTGGACGACCTGATGACCACCGGGGCTTCGCTGGCCGCCGCGGCCCGCGCGGTCGAGGAGAGCGGGGGCCGGGTCCTCGCCGCGGCGGTGGTCGGCGGCCCGGTGCCGATGCGCCACCCGGCAGGCGCCACCCGCTGGGCGGGAGGGGCCGGGAAACACCCGTTCCAGAGGTCGAACGGACAGCCGGACAGGGACCGGAATCGGGTCGTCCCGGCGGATCCCGCAGATGGCGGAACGGGCATTTAACCCGAAGGGAGGTATAGCGCTTCTGGGGGTGCCGACCCCGGGTCCACGGGTCTATGTTCGGTGGTGAGGGGCGGCGGCGCCCGTCGTGGGCCGCCGTTCCACGGACCGCGAGATGTGGTTCACCCACCGTTCAGTGGATGTTGATCTTTCTCGCGGGGGAGGAGGAGGTGAGAGTCGCGGCTTCGCCGCCCGGAAACCTCCGAGCGCGCGGAGCGGCAACGAACGTCGACGCCGGGCGGGACCTGGTGCCCGCCGGCCTCAGCGCAAGGGATCGCCCCGTGAGACCGAGGTGATCCGGGAACGGAGTTCTGCGTGGACATCGTCGTCAAGGGCCGCAAGACCGAGGTGCCCGAGCGGTTCCGGAAGCACGTGAACGAGAAGCTGGAGAAGATCCAGAAGCTCGACGGCAAGGTGATGAGCCTCGAGGTCGAGGTGTCCAAGGAACCGAACCCCCGGCAGGCAGACCGTTCCGACCGGGTGGAGATCACGCTGCGCACCCGTGGCCCGGTGATCCGGGCCGAGGCCGCCGCGACCGACCCCTACGGGGCGCTCGACATCGCGGTGAACAAGCTCGAGGCGCGGCTGCGCAAGGCGGCCGACAAGCGCCGGGTGCATCGCGGCGGCAGCCGCACGCCCATGAGCGTGGCGGAGGCGACGGCCGGGCTGGCCACGACCGAGTTCAACGGCACCCCGACCGCCGGGGAGACGTCCACAGGCGTGCCCACCACCAAGATCGGCGGCTGCCTAGAGGTCCAGGGTGAAGGACCCCTGGTGGTACGCGAGAAGACGCACGCGGCAGCACCGATGACGCTCGACCAGGCCCTCTACGAGATGGAACTGATCGGGCACGACTTCTACCTGTTCATCGACTCCGACACGGAACAACCGAGTGTCGTCTACCGGCGGCACGGCTACGACTACGGCGTCATCCACCTCAAGGAGGACCCCTCCGTCGAGGATGCGCCGGCCGGCGCGGGCGGAGCGCTCCGCCGGTGAAGTAGGGGTCAGGGGCGGCGCTCCCGGGCGGGAAACGACCATCGCCTGGGGGCGCCGCCGTGCTCGGGCATGGAATCATGGCCGGGCAGCCAATGTACGGGCCGCGTCGCCCGGTTGGCCTGGCACGGAGAGTGCGACTACCACGGGCGCCGGCCCGAGGGGGAGGAACCGATGGCGGACAGCTTCGAGCCCGCGCCGGCCGGTGGGGCGGAGCCCGACACGGGTGCCGCGGGGGGCACGGGTGTCGGCGGCGCGCCGCGCAAGGAGCCGATCAGGGTCCTCGTGGTGGACGACCACGCCCTGTTCCGCCGGGGTCTGGAGATCGTGCTCGCGCAGGAGGAGGACATCCAGGTCGTCGGCGAGGCGGGGGACGGTGCGGAGGCGACGGAGAAGGCCGCGGACCTGCTGCCGGACATCGTCCTGATGGACGTGCGGATGCCGAAGCGGGGCGGTATCGAGGCGTGCACCTCCATCAAGGAGGTGGCACCCAGCGCGAAGATCATCATGTTGACGATGAGCGACGAGGAGGCCGACCTCTACGAGGCGATCAAGGCCGGAGCGACGGGTTACCTCCTCAAGGAGATCTCCACGGACGAGGTGGCCACGGCGATCCGCGCGGTGGCGGACGGGCAGTCGCAGATCAGCCCGTCGATGGCGTCGAAGCTGCTCACCGAGTTCAAGTCGATGATCCAGCGCACGGACGAGCGCCGTCTCGTTCCCGCCCCCCGGCTGACGGACCGTGAGCTGGAGGTGCTGAAGCTGGTCGCCACCGGGATGAACAACCGGGACATCGCCAAGGAGCTCTTCATCAGCGAGAACACGGTGAAGAACCACGTGCGGAACATCCTGGAGAAGCTGCAGCTGCACTCGCGGATGGAGGCCGTGGTGTACGCGATGCGGGAGAAGATCCTCGAGATCCGCTGACCGGGCGGGTCCGGAGGGGTCCGGGCGGGTCCTGACGTGTCGGGCCGGGTCAGGACGCCGAGGGTGTCCGGACGCACCGGTTCAGGCGAGGGCGGCGGTCAGGGCCGCGGCGAGCTTGGGGTCGTCGAGCCGTTCGACGCGGACGCTGTCGCAGCCGACCCATTCGGCCGCCTCGCGCAGCGCCTGGGCCATGGGCTCGACGGCACGCGCGGAGTCCAGTGAGACCTGACGGGCGATCAGGGTCCGTCCCTCGCGGGCCGGGTCGGCGCGCCCCACGAGCCGCCCGCCGGCCAGCAGCGGCATCGCGAAGTAGCCGTGTATGCGCTGGGGTTTGGGGACGTACGCCTCCAGGCGGTGGGTGAAGCCGAAGATGCGCTCGGTGCGGGGCCGGTCCCAGATCAGGGAGTCGAAGGGGGAGAGCAGGGTCGTGCGGTGCCGGCCGCCGCGCGAGGCGTCGGCCAGGGCGGCGGGGTCGGCCCAGGCGGGCTTGTTGCCCCAGCCTTCGACCGTGACGCGGACGAGGCCGGTGTCGGCGACGACCGAGTCGACCTGCTCGCCCTTGAGCCGGTGGTAGTCGGCCAGGTCGGCCCGGGTGGCGACGCCCAGCGCGGCGCCGGCCTGGGCGACCAGGCGGCGCAGGCACTCGGCGTCGTCGATGTCGTCGTGGAAGAGGGCGTCGGGGACGGCCCGCTCGGCGAGGTCGTAGACGCGCTTCCAGCTGCGTCGCCGGGTGCAGACGACGTCGCCGGTGTCGAGCAGCCACTCCACCGCGATCTTCGTCTCGGACCAGTCCCACCAGGGTCCGCCGTTCTTGGCCCCGCCCAGCTCGGTCGAGGTCAGCGGGCCGTCGGTCTTGAGCCGGTCCAGGACGGCGGCGGTGGAGCGGTCGGCGTCCTGCAGCACGTGCCAGCGGTGGCCCCGGGCCCGCCGGGCGCGGCGGCGGAAGGCGAAGTGCGGCCATTCCTCGATGGGCAGGATGCAGGCGGCGTGCGACCAGTACTCGAAGGCGTGGCTGTCGTCCCAGTACGCGGACTCGACCGCGGCACGGCCGACGGCGCCCAGCCGCGCGTACGGGATGAGTTCGTGGGAGCGCGCCAGCACCGAGATGGTGTCGAGCTGGACCGCGCCCAGCCGCCGCAGGACGCCGCGCACTCCGCCGCGGCGGTCGGGGGCGCCGAGGAAGCCCTGCGCGCGCAGGGCGATCCGGCGGGCGTCGTCGGCGGAGAGGGCCACGGGCGTCGTCATGGGCCCACCCTAGAAGGCGCCTCTGACATTCCGGCCCGCGGTCCCTCCGCCGACGCCCACAGCCCTGCCGCCGACGCCCGCGGTCCCTCCGCCGATGCCCACAGCCCTGCCACCGGCGCCCACCGACGCCGCCGCTCCGCCGTCATTCCCCCTGGTACGGCAGATACGCCGCGCCCCCGGCCAGGCCGAGGTCGGAGGGGAGCATGGAGGCGATCCAGGCGTCGCGCCGGGTGCCCTGGTGGACGATCTTGGCGCGCATCGTGCCCTCCATCCGGAAGCCCGCCTTGAGGGCGACCGCCCGGGAGCCCGCGTTGCCCGCCTCGGCGTACCACTCCAGGCGCTCCACGCCGAGGTCCTCGAAGGCCCAGCGCGCCACGGCCCGGGCGGCCTCGGTGGTGAGGCCGCGGCCGCGCTGCTCCTTGGCGGTCCAGTAGCCGAGCTCGGCCTGCCGTTCGGCGGTGCTCAGCTGGGCCAGCCGCACCAGTCCCATGGCCCCCACCAGTCGTCCCTCGTCCCGCGTGGTGACGGCGAAGTTGTAGACGGTGTCGTCGCGCCAGCCGTCGGGGCAAGTACGGGAGACGAAGTCCTGCGCGTGCTCGTGGGTGTACGGGGACGGCACCGGTGTCCAGCGCGGGATCTCGGGGTCCTGGCAGGCGATGCGGACGGCCTCGGCGTCGTCCGGTCCGAAGGGGCGCAGGACGAGGCGCTCTGTGGTGAGGGTTATCGGCTCCATGCGTCCGAAGTATCCCCGAGCGCGGGACGCGGTCTCGACCCGACGGGGCCGGATCGGGGCGGCGATCGCGAGGGAGAACCGCCCGGCTTGGCGACGGACCTCCCGGCCCGCTGGGGTCCTCGCTTACGATGGCCGTTGCAGCGGGGTGTGACCTGCTGTGCCCAGCGCGAGAAACCGTGCCAGGCCCGACCGGCAAGGAGCCAGCCTACGTGTCCGTCCTCAACAAGATCCTGCGTGCAGGCGAAGGCAAGATCCTGCGCAAGCTGCACCGCATCGCGGACCAGGTCAATTCCATTGAAGAGGACTTCGTCAATCTGACGGACGCCGAGCTGAGGGCCCTCACGGACGAGTACAAGGAGCGTTACGCCGACGGCGAGAGCCTGGACGACCTGCTCCCCGAGGCGTTTGCCACCGTCCGCGAGGCCGCGAAGCGCGTCCTGGGTCAGCGGCATTACGACGTCCAGCTCATGGGCGGTGCCGCGCTGCACTTCGGCCATGTCGCCGAGATGCGCACCGGCGAAGGAAAGACCCTGGTCGGCACGCTGCCGGCGTACCTGAACGCTCTGTCCGGCAAGGGCGTGCACCTGATCACGACCAACGACTACCTCGCCGAGCGCGACTCGGAGTGGATGGGCCGGGTGCACCGCTTCCTGGGCCTGCAGGTCGGCTGCATCCTGGCGAACATGACCCCGGCGCAGCGCCGGGAGCAGTACGCCTGCGACATCACCTACGGCACCAACAACGAGTTCGGCTTCGACTATCTGCGCGACAACATGGCGTGGTCGAAGGACGAACTGGTGCAACGCGGACACAACTTCGCCATCGTCGACGAGGTGGACTCGATCCTCATCGACGAGGCCCGTACCCCGCTGATCATCTCCGGCCCGGCGGACCAGGCCACCAAGTGGTACTCGGACTTCGCGCGCCTGGTGACCCGCCTGAAGCCGGGCGAGGCGGGCGGCATGGGCAAGGCGGAGACCGGCGACTACGACTTCGACGAGAAGAAGCGCACGGTCGCCATCCACGAGGCCGGCGTCTCGAAGGTCGAGGACTGGCTGGGCATCGACAACCTCTACGAGTCGGTGAACACCCCGCTGGTGGGCTACCTGAACAACGCCATCAAGGCCAAGGAGCTCTACAAGAAGGACAAGGACTACGTCGTCATGGACGGCGAAGTCATGATCGTCGACGAGCACACCGGCCGTATCCTCGCCGGCCGCCGTTACAACG
Source organism: Streptomyces sp. NPDC001070 (assembly GCF_053598835.1). Taxonomy (NCBI): domain Bacteria; kingdom Bacillati; phylum Actinomycetota; class Actinomycetes; order Kitasatosporales; family Streptomycetaceae; genus Streptomyces; species Streptomyces sp. NPDC001070. Next base: position 70,324 of record NZ_JBSFLB010000036.1, on the reverse strand, counting down.
AGGGTATGCACCAGGCGATCGAGGCCAAGGAAGGGGTGGAGATCAAGGACGAGAACCAGACGCTCGCCACGATCACCCTCCAGAACTTCTTCCGCCTGTACTCCAAGCTCTCGGGCATGACCGGTACGGCGATGACCGAGGCCGCCGAGTTCCACCAGATCTACAAGCTCGGCGTGGTCCCGATCCCGACCAACCGCAACGTGCAGCGTGTGGACCGGGCGGACCTGATCTACCGCACCGAGGAGGCGAAGTTCGCGGCCGTCGTCGACGACATCGTCGAGAAGCACGAGAAGGGCCAGCCGGTCCTGGTCGGCACGACCTCGGTGGAGAAGTCCGAGTACCTGTCGCAGCAGCTGAACAAGCGCGGTGTCCCGCACGAGGTGCTGAACGCCAAGCACCACGAGCGCGAGGCGTCGATCGTCGCGCAGGCCGGCCGCAAGGGCGCCGTGACGGTGGCCACCAACATGGCCGGCCGCGGCACCGACATCAAGCTCGGCGGCAACCCGGACGACCTGGCCGAGGCGGAGCTGCGGCAGCGCGGCCTGGACCCGGTGGAGCACGTCGAGGAGTGGGCGCAGGCCCTGCCGGAGGCGCTGGAGCGCGCCGAGGCGGCGGTCAAGGCCGAGTTCGAGGAGGTCAAGGAGCTCGGCGGGCTCTACGTCCTCGGCACCGAGCGGCACGAGTCGCGGCGCATCGACAACCAGCTGCGCGGCCGCAGCGGCCGTCAGGGCGACCCGGGCGAGTCCCGCTTCTACCTCTCCCTCGGTGACGACCTGATGCGCCTGTTCAAGGCGCAGATGGTGGAGCGCGTGATGGCCATGGCCAACGTGCCCGACGACGTGCCGATCGAGAACAAGATGGTGACCCGTGCCATCGCCTCCGCCCAGTCGCAGGTCGAGCAGCAGAACTTCGAGATCCGCAAGAACGTCCTGAAGTACGACGAGGTGCTCAACCGGCAGCGCGAGGTCATCTACGGCGAGCGCCGCCGCGTCCTGGAGGGCGAGGACCTGCACGAGCAGGTGCGCCACTTCATGGACGACACCATCGACGACTACATCGCGATCGAGACGGCCGAGGGCTTCGCCGAGGACTGGGACCTGGACCGGCTGTGGGGCGCCTTCAAGCAGCTCTACCCGCTCACGGTGACGGTGGAGGACCTGGAGGACGCCGCCGGGGACCGGGCGGGCATCACCGCGGACTTCATCGCGGAGATGGTCAAGGACGACATCCACGAGCAGTACGACGCGCGTGAGCAGCAGCTCGGCTCGGAGATCATGCGCGAGCTGGAGCGGCGCGTGGTGCTGTCGGTGCTGGACCGCAAGTGGCGCGAGCACCTGTACGAGATGGACTACCTGCAGGAGGGCATCGGCCTGCGGGCGATGGCGCAGCGCGACCCGCTGGTGGAGTACCAGCGCGAGGGCTACGACATGTTCAAGGCCATGATGGACGGCATCAAGGAGGAGTCCGTCGGCTACCTGTTCAACCTGGAGGTCCAGGTCGAGCAGCAGGTCGAGGAGGTGCCGGTGGAGGCCGGGTCCCCGCAGGACGCGGCTCCGGCCCTGGTCAAGCAGGACGCCCGTCCGGAGATCCGGGCCAAGGGCCTGGAGGCCCCGAAGCGGGCCGACCGGCTGCACTTCTCCGCTCCCACGGTGGACGGCGAGGGCGGTGTCGTCGAGGGCGACTTCGACAGCGACGCGGGCTCGGAGTCGGACGGCCTGACGCGGGCGGAGCGCCGCCGCGCGGCCAAGGGCGGCCGGCGCCGCAAGAAGTAGGACGCGAGCGGCTCGCGAAGCCGCGGGCGGCGGGGCCGGACTCCTCTCGGGGTCCGGCCCCGCCGGCGTTCGGCCGCGCGTCCCGCCGGCGGGAGGGGCGGTCAGTGCGCCTCGACGGCGGCGCAGCGCCAGCCGGTGCCGGTGCCTCCACGGGCCGGGTCGGCGCGTTCCAGCCGGAAGGCGAGGGCCCGCACGACGTGCGGGGTGAGCGAGACGACGGCACTGACCTCGACGGCCGTCCCGTGGCCGACGGGCGAGACGCGCGGCGGCTTCAGCAGCCGCGGCAGGTGGCCGCGGGAGACGTACCGCCAGTCGGCGCGGGCGTTGACGAGGTCCCACAGCCGGTCGTAGGCCTCCGGCTGCACCCGTCCGGCGAGGCTGGTGATCGGCCGCCGGCCGGTGAGCACCTCCAGCAGCCGCCCGGCGAACCACACGTGCGGCGGGAGGGCGGTGACGCGCTGTACCCGTGCGGACGCGGGCATGGACACGGACGCGGATACGGACGCGGATACGGACGCGGGCATGGGCGCGGGCATGGGCGTGATGACGGACATGATGCGGACCCCCGTGGTCTACCGACTGGTAACCGGGTTCTACGGGGCCGGGCGGAGGCCCGGGAAGTCGCGCCCGCGGTGGCCGGGAGGCGGTGCGGAATTCACCTATCAGGGGTGGTGCGCCCTTATGCTGACGCCATGCGCGTCTACATCCCCACGACCCTCCCCGGCCTCGCCGGGGCCTACAAGGCGGGCGAGCTGGGCCCCGCGCCGCTGGACGCCTTCGCGGTCACCCCGAGCCTGCGCGAGTGGTACGTCTCCGACGACATCGAGGAGCTGGAGTACGCCGCGCTGACCCGCGCCGCCCAGGCCTCGCTGCGGCAGCTGGCGGCCACCCCGGACGCGCCCCGGCGGCGTGTCGTGGTCGCCGTCGACGTCGCCGACGCCGCCGTCTCCTTCGACCCCGACCGCGGTCTGGACCCCTCCGCGCTGGGCGCCGTGCGCCTGGCCGCGGCGGTGCCGATGGCCAGGGCGGCCGCCGTGCACGCCGACGCCGACGAGGCCGAGCAGGACGTCACCGCGGCCGCCGACGCGCTCGGCGCGGCCGACGCGGGCGACGACGACGCCCGCTTCACCGTCGACGGCGCGGAGGACCACGAGCTGCTGTGGTACGCCACCCAGGAGATCCCCTCGCTCATCGCGTGAGGTGACCGTCCGAACACGCCGCGAGTGGATTTGACCTGGGCACTTGCCTTGAGGACACAGGGTCTGGGTACGGTTTCGGATGTGAACGCGCATCTCGTGTGGGACTGGAACGGCACGCTGCTCCATGACATCGACGCGGTGATCGAGGCGACCAACGCCTCCTTCGCCGAGATCGGGCTGCCGCGGATCACGCTGGAGCGTTACCGCGAGCTGTACTGCGTGCCGGTCCCCCTCTTCTACGAGCGGCTCATGGGCCGGCTGCCCACCGACGAGGAGTGGGAGGTGATGGACGACATCTTCCATCGCCACTACTGGACCCTCGCCGGTACGTGCGGTCTCGCCGAGGGGGCGGCGGAGATCCTGGCGCGGCGGCGGTACGAGGGGCTGACGCAGTCGCTGTGCTCCCTGGCGCCCCACGATCAGCTGATACCGATCCTGCGCACGCACGGCATCGAGAACCACTTCCTGCGCGTGGACGGCCGCACCGAGGGCAGCCACAGCGGCAAGTCGGAGCAGATGGCGCGGCACGTCGCCGCGATGGACGGCATAGCGGCGGACCGCATGGTGGTGATCGGCGACGCCGTCGACGACGCCGTGGCCGCCAAGCACGTCGGGGCCATGGCGGTGCTCTACACCGGGGGCTCGCACAGCCGGGCCAGCCTGGAGACCGCCGGGGTGCCGGTGGTCGACACGCTGGAGGAGGCGGTGCGGACCGCCGAGGCCCTGATCGCCTGAGTGCGGCCCGGGCCGAGTACGGCCTCCGGGTCCCCGGCGGCGGGGACCCGGGCGGCCGGCCGGTCAGGTCACCGGCGCCTTCGAGCGGAGCACCGTCAGGAATTCGCGCATCCAGACCGGGTGGTCGGGCCAGGCGCGGGCGGAGACCACGACACCGTCCACGACGGCCTCGGAGTCCTGGAAGCTCGCCCCGGCCGCCTCCATGTCCATCTCGAGCGCCGGGTAGGCCGTGACCCGGCGTCCGCTGAGGGCGCCGACCGCGGCGGTCAGCAGGGGTCCGTGGCAGATCTGGGCGACGGGCTTGTCGGCGTCGAAGAAGGCCTTGAGGACCTTGCGCAGCTCGGGGTCGTTGCGCAGGTACTCCGGGGCGCGCCCGCCGGGCACGACCACGGCCGCGTACTCGCCGGGGTCGACGTCCGCGAAGGACAGGTCGGCCGGCCAGGTGTAGCCGGGCTTCTCGGTGTAGGTGTCGAAGCCCTCCTCGAAGTCGTGGACGACGAACCTGAGCTTCTTGCGGCTGGGGGCCGCGATGTGCACCTCGTACCCCTCTTCGAGGAGCCGTTGGTACGGGTACATGACTTCCAGCGATTCCGCCGCGTCGCCGGTCACGATCAGGATCTTGGTGGCCATGGCTGGGTGTCCCGCCTCTCGCCGTCGTCGGCTGTCCGTCCGCTGCCGTGCTGCCGTGCTGCCGTTCTGCGGTTCTGCCGCGCTGCCCGTCTGCCGCGCCGCCCTGCTTCTCGCGCCGCCAGTCCGCTGCGTGAACGTCTCGATAAATCCCCGGGACGTTCCCCTCCTCAACCTGCACCCGCCCGGCCGGACTGTCCAGTTCGTCAAAGATTGGTTCGTGGTTTTGTACACAAAGAGCCCCTGACAGCCCCCCCGGCCGTAGCGATAGCCTTACAGCGTGATCAGCGCTGATCCACCGATCACCATCACCTACGTCACGCAATGGCGCGCGACAGGAGCATGAGGACATGCAGACCAAGCTGGACGAAGCAAAGGCCGAGCTGCTCGCACGGGCGGCCCGGGTAGCTGAGAACAGCCCGGCGGGGGGACAACCTGGCCAGGGCCTCGAGAAGGAGGCGCTGGGAGCCTTCCTCCAGCGCTACTACCTGCACAGTGCCCCCGAGGACCTGCTCGACCGCGACCCGGTGGACGTCTTCGGCGCCGCCGCGTCGCACCACCGCCTCGCCGAGGTGCGCCCGCAGGGGACGGCGAACGTCCGCGTGCACACCCCCACGGTGGAGGAGAACGGCTGGACGTGCAGCCACACGGTGGTCGAGGTCGTCACCGACGACATGCCGTTCCTGGTCGACTCGGTCACCAACGAGCTGTCCCGCCAGGACCGCGCGATCCACGTCGTCGTCCACCCGCAGATGCTGGTCCGCCGTGACGTGACCGGGAAGCTGCTGGAGGTGCTGGACGCCGCCCCCGGCGACGCCGCCGGTCTGCCGCACGACGTGCTGACCGAGTCCTGGATCCACGTCGAGATCGACCGCGAGACCGACCGCGAGGACCTGAAGGCGATCACCGCGGACCTGCGCCGGGTGCTGTCCGACGTCCGCGAGTGCGTCGAGGACTGGCAGAAGATGCGCGACGCCGCGCAGCGCATCGCCGACGAGCTCGCCGCGGCCCCGCCCGCGCTGCCGGAGCAGGAGGTCGGCGAGGCCTGGGAGCTGCTGCGCTGGCTCTCCGAGGACCACTTCACCTTCATCGGCTACCGCGAGTACGCGCTCACCACGGAGAGCACCCCGGAGGGCGAGGAGGACGTGCTCACCGCCGTCCCCGGCACCGGGCTCGGCATCCTGCGCTCCGACCCCCAGCACCGCGTGGAGGAGTCCGACGGTCACGCGGTCTCGCCGTCCTTCAACCGGCTGCCCGCGGACGCCCGCAAGAAGGCCCGCGAGCACAAGCTGCTGATCCTCACCAAGGCCAACAGCCGGGCGACCGTGCACCGGCCGTCCTACCTCGACTACATCGGGGTGAAGAAGTTCGACGCCGAGGGCAACGTCATCGGCGAGCGCCGCTTCCTCGGCCTGTTCTCCTCGGCCGCCTACACCGAGTCCGTGCGCCGCGTGCCGGTGATCCGCCGCAAGGTCCAGGAGGTGCTGGACGGCGCGGGCTTCTCCCCGGACAGCCACGACGGCCGCGACCTGCTGCAGATCCTGGAGACCTACCCGCGCGACGAGCTCTTCCAGACCCCGCCGGACGAGCTGCGCGAGATCGTCACCAGCGTGCTCTACCTGCAGGAGCGCCGCCGGCTGCGGCTCTTCCTCCGCCAGGACGAGTACGGCCGCTACTTCTCGGCGCTGGTCTACCTGCCCCGCGACCGCTACACCACGGGCGTGCGGCTGCGGCTGACCGACATCCTCAAGGAAGAGCTCAACGGCGTCACCGCCGACTTCACCGCCTGGAACACCGAGTCGGTGCTCTCCCGGCTGCACTTCGTGGTCCGCGTCGCCCCCGGCACCGCGCTGCCGCACCTGACCGACCGCGACGTCGAGCGGATCGAGAACCGGCTCACCGAGGCCGCCCGCTCCTGGTCCGACGGCTTCGCCGAGGCGCTGACCTCCGAGTGCGGCGAGGAGCGCGCGGCAGAGCTGATCCGCCGCTACGCGCAGGCCTTCCCCGACGGCTACCGCGCCGACTTCACCCCCCGCGCGGCCGTCGCCGACCTGCAGCACCTGGAGCGGCTCAACGGCGAGGACTTCTGCCTGAGCCTGTACGAGCCGGTCGGCGCCGCCCCCGACGAGCGCCGCTTCAAGATCTACCGCACCGGCGCCCCCGTCTCGCTGTCCGCCGTGCTGCCGGTGCTGCAGCGCCTGGGCGTCGAGGTCATCGACGAGCGCCCGTACGAGTTGCGCCGCGCCGACGGCACCCGCGCCTGGATCTACGACTTCGGGCTGCGCATCGACCCGTCGCTGGGCGACCTCGGCGACGACGCCCGCGAGCGCTTCCAGGACGCCTTCACCGCGACCTGGACCGGGAAGGCCGAGAACGACGGCTTCAACTCCCTGGTGCTGCGCGCCGGGCTCACCTGGCGCCAGGCGATGGTGCTGCGCGCCTACGCCAAGTACCTGCGGCAGGCCGGCACGGCCTTCTCGCAGGACTACATGGAGGACACCCTCCGCAACAACGTCCACACCACCCGGCTGCTGGTCAACCTCTTCCAGGCCCGGCTCTCCCCGGACCACCAGCGGGCCGGCAGCGAGCTGACCGACGCCCTGCTGGAGGAAGTGGACGCGGCGCTCGAGCAGGTCGCGAGCCTGGACGAGGACCGCATCCTGCGCTCCTTCCTCACTCTCATCAAGGCGACGCTGCGCACCAACTACTTCCAGCGCGCCGAGGGCGGCAAGCCGCACGCCTACGTGTCGATGAAGTTCGACCCGCAGGCGATCCCGGACCTGCCCGCGCCGCGCCCGGCGTACGAGATCTGGGTGTACTCGCCGCGTGTGGAGGGCGTGCACCTGCGCTTCGGCAAGGTCGCCCGCGGTGGCCTGCGCTGGTCCGACCGGCGCGAGGACTTCCGCACCGAGGTCCTCGGCCTGGTCAAGGCGCAGATGGTGAAGAACACCGTGATCGTGCCGGTGGGTGCCAAGGGCGGCTTCGTCGCCAAGCAGCTGCCGGACCCGGCGGCCGACCGCGAGGCGTGGCTGGCCGAGGGCATCACCTCGTACAAGACCTTCATCTCCGGACTGCTCGACGTCACCGACAACCTGGTGGCCGGGCAGGTCGTGCCGCCCGCCGACGTGGTCCGCCACGACGGCGACGACACCTACCTGGTGGTGGCCGCCGACAAGGGCACCGCGTCCTTCTCGGACATCGCCAACGAGGTCGCCACGTCGTACGGCTTCTGGCTCGGCGACGCCTTCGCCTCCGGCGGTTCGGTCGGCTACGACCACAAGAAGATGGGCATCACCGCCCGCGGCGCCTGGGAGTCGGTCAAGCGGCACTTCCGCGAGATGGGCCACGACACCCAGAGCGAGGACTTCACCGTCGTCGGCGTCGGCGACATGTCCGGTGACGTCTTCGGCAACGGCATGCTGCTCAGCGAGCACATCCGGCTGGTGGCCGCGTTCGACCACCGGCACATCTTCATCGACCCGCAGCCGGACGCGGTGACCTCGTACGCCGAGCGGCGCCGGATGTTCGAGCTGCCGCGCTCGTCGTGGGCGGACTACGACACGAAGCTGATTTCGCACGGCGGCGGCGTCTTCCCGCGCAGCGCCAAGGCGATCACGCTGACCCCGCAGATCCGCAAGGCGCTCGGCATCGAGCAGCCGGTGGCGAAGATGACCCCGGCCGACCTGATGAAGGCGATCCTCAAGGCCCCGGTGGACCTGCTGTGGAACGGCGGCATCGGCACCTATGTGAAGGCCGCCACCGAGTCCCACCTGGACGTCGGCGACAAGGCCAACGACGCGATCCGCGTGGACGGCGGCGAGCTGCGCGCCAAGGTCGTCGGCGAGGGCGGCAACCTGGGCCTGACCCAGCTCGGCCGCATCGAGTTCGCCCAGGCCGGCGGCCGGGTCAACACCGACGCCATCGACAACAGCGCCGGTGTGGACGCCTCCGACCACGAGGTCAACATCAAGATCCTGGTCAACGCGGTCGTCACCGACGGCGACATGACCGTCAAGCAGCGCAACTCGCTGCTGGCCGAGATGACCGACGAGGTCGGCGCGCTCGTGCTGCGCAACAACTACGCGCAGAACGTGGCCCTGGCCAACGGCATGGCGCAGTCCGCCAGCCTGCTCCATGCCCACCAGCGCTTCATGCGCAAGCTGGTACGAGACGGCAAGCTGGACCGGGCTCTGGAGTTCCTCCCCTCCGACCGGCAGATCCGCGAGCGGCTGAACGCCGGCCACGGGCTGACCCAGCCGGAGCTGGCCGTCCTCCTCGCCTATACGAAGATCACCGTGGCGGAGGAGCTGCTCACCACCGACCTGCCCGACGACCCGTATCTGCGGCGGCTGCTCGACGCGTACTTCCCCAAGGCGCTGCACGAGCGGTTCCCGGCGCAGATCGACGGGCACGCGCTGCGCCGCGAGATCGTGACGACGGTACTGGTCAACGACACCGTCAACACCGGCGGCACCACCTTCCTGCACCGCTTCAAGGAGGAGACCGGCGCCACCAGCGAGGAGATCGTCCGGGCGCACACCGCGGCCCGCGCCATCTTCGGCCTGGGCACCATCTGGGACGAGGTGGAGGCGCTGGACACGGTCGTCGCGGCCGACGTCCAGACCCGGATCCGGCTGCACTCGCGGCGGCTGGTCGAGCGGGCCACCCGCTGGCTGCTGAACAACCGGCCGCAGCCGTTGGCGATCGCCGAGACGATCGACTTCTTCCGCGACGGTGTCGCCACCGTGTGGGCGGTGCTGCCGAAGCTGCTGCGCGGCGCGGACCTGGAATGGTACGAGTCGATCCACGACGAGCTGACCGGCGCGGGCGTGCCGGAGGAGCTGGCCACGAAGGTGGCCGGGTTCTCCTCCGCCTTCCCGACGCTCGACATCGTCGACGTCGCCGACCGGACCGGCAAGGACCCGCTGGCGGTCGCCGAGGTCTACTACGACCTCGCCGACCGGCTGCAGATCTCGCAGCTGCTCGACCGCATCATCGAGCTGCCGCGCGCCGACCGCTGGCACTCCATGGCCCGCGCGTCGATCCGCGAGGACCTCTTCGCGGCGCACGCGGCGCTGACGCAGGACGTGCTGTCCGTCGGCAACGGCTCGTCCACGCCGGAGCAGCGCTACCAGGCGTGGGAGGAGTCCAACAGCGCGCTGGTCGGTCGCGCCAAGACGACGCTGGAGGAGATCCAGGGCTCCGAGAGCTTCGACCTGGCGAACCTGTCGGTGGCGATGCGGACGATCCGCTCGCTGCTGCGCGCGCGGCGCTGACGCCGTACGGCGGCGACCTCAGGGCGCGAGCGGACGACGGCAACCGCACGACGGCAGGGGCCGGGGCGATTTCGCCCCGGCCCCTGCCGCATGCCCGGGCTCACCCGAGCCGGTACAGCCGCTCGCCGGTGCGCGGGCCGGTGGCGACCTGGACGGCGCCCGGCGGTGCCGGGGCCGACGGGTCGGTCATGACCCACTTCACGTGGTAGCGGCGGGCGATGGCCAGGCGCTGGTCCATGGGCGTCGCGGGGGAGAGATAGGCGCGTACGTCGGCCTCGCGGCGTTCACGGGCGGCGGCCGTGGTCGACGGGTCGGGCCAGGCCGGTGACACCAGGAACGCGCCGTAGGCGGGCATGACGTGCTTGGGGGTGTAGCCGTCGGTGAGCAGGACGTCGCCGACGGCTACGTACTTGTGCGCCCACAGGTAGCTGGGCCAGCTGCTCAGCCGCTGCAGGTGCAGCGCGGGCGGCACGTAGCGCTGCGGCACGATCGCGCCCGCCTGCGCCACCAGCCCCACGCAGGCCGCCACCCCCGCCACCGGGGCCAGCACGGTGCGCAGCGGCGTCCACGGCGGGGCCTCGGCGAGCTCCACCGCCAGCGCGAACTGCAGCGGCACCAGCAGCAGCCCGAAGATCCGCCCGAAGGAGTAGGAGCCGCTGAGCCAGCCGTAGGCGGCGACCGCGCAGTCCGCGGCGAACATCAGCACCAGCGGGTCGAAGCGGTTCAGCCGCAGCCGGCACAGCAGGGCCGGCAGCCCGGCCAGGGCCAGGCCGTACCACTGCCACAGGTCCGAGTAGAGCCGCCGGTGGACGTCGTCGACCGTCGGGTCGCCCAGCAGCGCGGAGAGGCTGAAGTACGGCCACCAGGCGGCGACCGCGAAGGCGACCGCCGCGGTCAGCGCCCACCGGCCGAGGACCCCGGCCGCGACGGGGGTGCGCTGCATGCCGATGACGATGGCGACCACTCCGATGACGGTGCCCATCGCCGTGAAGGGGTGCACGAGCAGCACGGTCCCGATGAGCAGGCCGAGCCCGGCGTGCAGCCATGTCCCCGCCACGCCGCGCCGGGCCGCCCGGGCGGAGAGCGCCCAGACCCAGAACGTCACCCCGACCGCGAAGGCGCTGGGGTAGGTCAGCCCCCGGATCATCGACTGCAGGCCGAGGAAGCCGCTCCACTCCTTGTACTGCGGCCCCCACAGCAGGACGAACGCGGCGAGTGCCAGGACCGGCGCCCAGCGCCGTCTGCTCAGCACGCGGGTGAAGGCGCCGATGCCGGTGACGACCAGCGCCAGGTTGACCGGGCCGCACGCCTTGAGCAGCTGCCAGCCGGGCACCCCGGTGGCCTTCGCCAGCAGCCCCAGCGCGACGGTGTACGGGGTGAAGTACGGGCTGCCGGTGCCCGGCACGTCGAGCAGCGGGTTGGCCGGGTGCCGCCAGTCCGCCGCGATGCGCTCGATCGCGGCGGCGTGCTGCCCGAAGTCGGAGGCCACCGGGGAGTACCAGGTGCGGACGGCCACCACCACCCAGAACAGGGTGCCGATGAGGAGGTACGGCGAGAGCCGCCGTGCCTCCCGCAGCTCGTATGCCTGGGTCCGCCAGTTCCGCTGGGTCAGCACGCCGGTCACCGCAGCCCTCCCGGCCGTCGTCGGCTCGTCACCTCGTTCCCCTCGATGCTTGATCGTGACGGGCGGGGCTGCATCCCGGCGGGGTCCGTACGGAGGCGGCTAGGGGCGGGCGGCGGCCTCCTTCGGGCCGGCGTGCGGCTCCCGCAGCGCCCCGGGAGCGGCGGGACCGCCGGGCCCCGAGGGCGCCGGGGCGGGGGTGCGCGCCTCCAGCGGCGTGACGGGCAGCGGCTCGGTCTCGCCGAGGAAGACCCGCCGGACCACCCGCTCCGCGGCCCGCCCGTCGTCGAAGGCGCAGAACCGGCGGCGGAACGCGGCCCGCAGTTCCGCCGCCGGGGCGCCGTTCCACGTGCCGTCGCGGAAGACGGCGATCAGCTCGTCGTCGCTGGTGGAGACCGCGCCGGGGGTCTCCCCGGGGGCGCCGGACAGCAGGTCGAAGTAGACCCCGCGACTGGCCCGGTAGACCGGCCAGTCGTCGGCGTGGACGACGATGGGCCGGTCCAGGAGGGCGTAGTCGAACATGATCGACGAGTAGTCGGTGACGAGGGCGTCGGCGGCCAGGCACAGCTGTTCGACCGTGGGGTGCCGGGACACGTCGATCAGCAGCCCCTCCTTGTGCAGCGCCTTCAGCCGGGCGTCCTCGCCGTGGAAGTAGTGGATCCGGGTCAGCAGGACGAAGTCCTCGCCGAGTGCCCGGCACACCCGCTCCACGTCCAGCCGCGGCACGAAGTTCTTCTGGTAGTCGCGGGTCGTCGGCGCGTACAGGATCGCGGTGCGGCCGGGGGCGATGCCCAGCGCCGCGCGGGCGCGGCCGACCTCCGCGGCGCCGGCGGTCAGGAAGACGTCGTTGCGCGGGTAGCCGGTCTCCAGGTGCTGCCAGGAGGAGGGGTAGACGCGCTCCCAGATCTCGCTGGAGTGCGGGTTGGAGGACAGGCTGTAGTCCCAGCGGTCCACCCGCTCCAGCAGCCGGCGGAAGCTCATGCCCTTGGCGGAGGCGGGGTAGCGCTGCTGGTCGATGCCCATCTTCTTCAGCGGGGTGCCGTGGTGGGTCTGCAGATGGATGCTGCCGGGCCGCTTCCTGACGTCGTTGGGGAAGTTGACGTTGCTGATCAGGTACGTGGCACGGGCCATCAGCCGCCAGTAGCGCCGGGTGCGCGGCACCACGTAGTCCACGCCCTTGGGCACCCGGGGGACGTCGGACTTGCGGACCAGCCACACCCCGTGGACGCCGGGGGCGAGTTCCCGCGCCTTGTGGTAGATCGCGGCCGGGTTGCAGAACACCCCGCGGTCCCAGTAGGCCGAGTACACCGCGAGGTTGGGGTCGAGCGGCCGCCGCAGGTGGTACGCGTACAGGCCGGACTTGAGGCGCTGCGCCAGGCGCCGGCGCACCCGGCGCCTGCGCCGGGTCAGCTCCCCGCGGATCTTGCCCGGCATGTCGCCCAGCCGGGCCAGCGCCCAGCTGCCCCGGGCCAGCCGCCGGTAGCCGACGGCCTTGTCCTCAGGGGCGGTGAAGCCCTCCGGCAGGTGGCGGGCGTACCAGCGGGCGGCGAGCCGGAAGAACTCGCCGCGCAGCCGCGGCGGGATCCGGTCGGGGTTGCCGAGGCAGAACAGGAAGTGGCTGACGGCCCGCTCGAACAGCATCGGGCGCAGCGGCGCCAGGTCCTCGCGGCCCGGCCCGTCGAGGAAGTCGAACAGCCGGGTGTACTGGTCGAGGATGACGAAGTGGTTGCGGCCCGGGCTGCGGGTGCTGGCGCCGCTGCGGCGCTGCCGGTACTCCAGCACCACGCGCGCCAGGCACGAGATGCGCTCGGCGCTGAGCATCGTCACATAGGAGACGAGGGCGTCCTCGTAGATGCCGTCACTGAAGGCGAAGCCGTGCCCACGGTAGAAGGCGCGGCGGTAGACCCGGTTGGAGGTCATCGCGAAGAGCTTCAGGAACTCGGGCCGTTCGGTGATCCGGAAGACGTCGGTGCCGGCCGAGGCGAGCAGTTCCCCGAAGACGCTCTTCTCGGCCGCCTCCCACCAGTAGGTGCGCACATGGTCGAAGTAGAGGATGTCCGGGTCGCCGTCCTGCTTCAGGCGTTCGGCGACCGCCTCCAGGGAGCCGGGGGCGAGGGTGTCGTCGCCGTCGAGGAAGAGCAGGTAGTCGCCGGTGGCCCGCTCGGCACCGGTGTTGCGGGACCGCCCCACGCCCAGGTTCTCCGCGTGGTGCAGCGCGATCACCCGGGAGTCGCGGGCCGCGTACTCGTCGAGGATGCGGCCGCAGTGGTCCGGCGAGCGGTCGTCGACCGCGATCACCTCGATGTCGGGCAGTGACTGCGACAGCACCGAGTCGAGGCAGGCGCGCAGATAGCCCTGCACCTTGTGGACCGGGACGATGACGGAGAAGCGGGGCATGTGGATCCTGGGTTCCCTGGGGGGTCAGTGACGGTCGGGTTCGAGCAGCCGGTCGGCGGCGCGGGCCGCCGCGCCGCCGTCGTCGAGGTGGCAGAACGTCGTGCGGAAGTGCGCGTACGCGTCGGCGCTGTGCCGTGCCACGGTGCCGAGGTCGCGCAGCGCGCCGGCCAGGTCGGCGGTGGAGTGCAGCAGCGGGCCCGGGGCCTGGGCCTCGAAGTCGGGGTAGAAGCCGCGCAGGGTGTCGCGGAAGTGCTCCAGATCGGGGACGAGGAAGAGCATCGGGCGGCCGGTGTTGGCGAAGTCGACCGCCGGTGACGCGTAGTCGGTGACCAGGACGTCCGCGATCAGCAGCAGCTCCGCCACGTCCGGGTGGGAGGACACGTCGCGCACGAAGCCGGAGCGCGGCGTGCGGACGCGGTCGGCGACCAGGGGATGTGACCGGAACAGCAGCACGTGGTCGGCGCCCAGGGCGCGTTCGGCCTCCGCCAGGTCCAGGTACGGGGACATGCGGTAGTGCTCGGCGTCGTACGCCAGGTCGTCGCGGCGGGTCGGCGCGTACAGCACGACCGTGCGGTCCCCGGGGATCCGCAGCCGGTCGCGCAGCGCGGCGGCCACCTTGTCGCGGTCGTCGGCGAAGAGCACGTCGGTGCGGGGCAGCCCCGTCTCGGCGACCGGGCCGTCGTACCCGAGCGCGGTGCGCAGCAGGGGGGTGCTGTACGCGTTCGGCGACAGCAGCAGGCTCCACTGGCCGCCCGGGTCGCGCGGCGGGCGGGGGAGGTGCACCAGGTCCGCGCAGAGCGTCCCGGCGAGGTCCCGGCCGGTCCGCTTGAGGGGGGTGCCGTGCCAGGTCTGCAGCACGGTCTGGTCCGGGCGGCGCACGAACCACTGCGGCAGGTGCGTGTTGGTGACGATGAAGCGGCTGCGGGCGAGCGCCTCGTACCAGGCGGCGCTGTGCAGTACGACCGGCCGCGCGGTGGCCGGCGGGGGCGCCTGGCCGTCCCTGACCACCCACAGGTGCTCCAGGCCGTCCGCCGCGCGGCGGCGCAGCAGCTCCTCGTGGACCGCGCGCGGCGAGTCCCCGTACGCCCGCCCGTCGAAGGCGCTGTACAGCACCGCCTCACGGCGCGGCAGCCCGCGGGTGCGGGGGTAGTGGCTCTCGCGCAGCACCCGCTGCCGGTACGGGCCGCGCTGCGGCTCCGGCACGGTCGGCCGGGCCTCCACGAACAGCCGGTCGTGGAAGCGCCGGTCGACGGTGAACGCCTTCCCGCCCGCCTCCGCGGCCATCGGCAGCGCCTCGAACACCCCGGGCGCGACCCGCACCGGCGCTTCCGTGCCGGCGCCGTCGCGCAGGTACAGGTACCAGCGGCCCGCGGGCAGCGGCACGGGCCCGGCGAGCGACTCCAGCGCGCCGGGGCGCAGGGTGGCGGTGAAGCGGCGCCCCTCGTGGGGGCCCGGCCCGGCCGGGTCCTCCGGAGCCGGCGGCATCGGCGGGATGGCGCTGGACGGCAGCGGGGACCCGGGCCGGCGCCCCGGGACGCCGTCGGCCTGGACCGGGACGGCGTGCTCCACCCGGTGCGTGCCGTGCCGCAGCACCAGCTCCGCGGGACCCGGGGCGGAGCCCGGCGCGAGCCTGCCGGCCACGACCAGGGCGCCCTCGGCGGTCCAGCCGATGGCGTCGGTGACGGGCTGCGGGGTGCGGTCGCGCAGCACCAGCTTCCCCGACGCCTTCGCCTCGACCAGCAGCCGCCGCGGCGTCCCCCCGAGGCGGGGGTCGGTGCCCAGGTCGTAGTGCCCGGCGGGCAGCGAGGCGTCGAGGTGGACGGGATCGGCGTGCCCGGCGCGCAGCAGCGCGACGTCCCAGCTGTCGGTGTCCTCGGGACGGACCTCCTTGGGGCCGGCCTCCAGCGCGGGCCGGGCGCCCGCCAGGTCGGCGAGGGGCACGCGGGCCCGGCGGGCGCCGTCGTCCGCGTCCCCGGGGTTCGCGGGCTCCAGCGGGTACTCGAACACCGTGCGGGTCGCGGAGTGCGACAGCCGCACTGCCGTCGCCTGCTCCGCGCCCGTGAAGTCCAGCTCCACCGCGCTGCCGTCGCCCGTCGCCCGGTGGCCGGTCAGCCGCCGGACCTCCGGCTCCACCGACAGGTGCAGCCGCCCCTGCCGGTAGTACGGCACGAGCCGCATCCCGCCGCCGGTCGCGTACGAGGGCGGGGACGCTCCCGAGCCCGCGTCCGCGGCGCGCAGGGCCGCCCTGCGGATCACCCCTCTGGCCGCGACGATCACACCGAGCCGCCAGCGGCCCGCCCGCGGTTCCCCCTGGCGGCGGCCGGTGGTCAGCCGGGCCGGGTCGATCGTGATCTCGAAACCTGACCAGTCGTAGCAGTGTTCCTCCTGGTGGGAGTTGAGGGTCGCGGCGGGTTCCTGCCGGATCCTGGCCGGCAGGAGCACCACCTTGGCCCGGCGGCCGTGCCCGTGGACGGCGACGGCGGTGATGTGCGCGGCGCCCTTGCGGTCCGCGTCGATGTTGCGCAGGTAGGCGTAGCCGCGCAGGACGAGCCGGCCGTTCTCCCGCACCACCTCGCGCACCCGCGCGCGGACCGGGAAGTCGGAGCGCCGCAGCCGGGCGGCCGAGGCGGGCAGGGCGAGCCGTCCGCCGTCCGGGCCGCGCAGGACCGCCCGCTTGCGCAGCGGGGGTCCGGCGACGGAGAAGCCGGAGGAGTTGCGCTGCTCGTGGTCGAGCACGGCCAGCAGGTCGTCCAGGCGGTCTTTGACGATCAGGTGCCACTTGATGCGCAGTCCGGCGGGCAGCTCCGGGAAGAGGGTGGGGTCGACCCGGGTCAGCCAGTCGCGGCAGCGGTCCATGAAGACCCGCCGGTACTCGGGGCCGGCCATCGGCAGCGCGTCGATGAAGTACAGCAGGTCGTCGGTGAGGACCGAGCGGTCGTAGGCCCGCTTGTAGGAGGTCCAGCGGGTGCGGACCGGGTCCGCGAGGAAGCGGCTGACGTGGTCGACGGCGGCGATCCGGTCGCGCACGCCCTTCACGTCGGTGCGGCGGCGGGTGATGGAGCCCTCGCGGATGCGCCAGTAGTAGACGTGCTCGTGCAGTACGTCGACGGACTCGGCGAGGAAGTGCGCGGGGATGGTGAGCGGGGTGTCCTCGTAGAGCACGCCCTCGGGGAAGGCGAGCCGGTGCCGCTCCCAGAAGGAGCGGCGGAAGACCTTGTTCCAGGCGACCCGGTCGGAGAGCAGGCTCAGGTCCCGGGTGATGTGGGTGCCGGTCACGGTCCGGGTCATGTCGCGGTGCTGCCAGGCCTGACTGCGGCCGTCGGCGGTGAGCCGCCAGACGTTGCCGGTCGCGAAGTCCGAACCGGACCCGTCCAGCAGCCCCACCAGCATCTCGTAGGCGCGCGGCGGCAGGATGTCGTCGCTGTCCAGGAAGCACAGGTACTCGGTGCGCGGGTCGGCGTGCCGGGTGCCGGTGTTGCGGGCGTGGCCCAGTCCGCCGTTGTCCTGGCGGACGAGCCTGAAGCGCGGGTCGCGGTCGGCGAAGCCCTGGGCGATCTCCGGACCCGAGTCCGTGGAGCCGTCGTCCACCATCACCACGTCGAGCGCGTCGAAGGTCTGGGCGGCCACCGAGCGCAGGCACTCCTCCAGCCAGCTCTCGACGTTGTGGACCGGAACGACGACAGTGAGGCGGGGCGTGCACGATGACATCGGTGACGTGGCCCTTTCCGGATGAGGGCGACAGGGGGACGAGGGGTTCAACTCGTCACCGCCGCCACGGTCACCTCGCCTGCGCCTTTCGGGTGATCCACCGGGCGCCGGGGGCCGGTCCTGCATACGCTCGGCGCTATGCCTCGGTTCAGCGTGATCGTCCCGGTGTGGAAGGCCCAGGGGTACGTCCGCGCCTGCCTGGAGTCGGTGCTCGGGCAGGGGTACGCGGACCTGGAGCTCATCGTGGTCGACGACTGCTCGCCCGACGGATCGGCGGCCGTCGTCGAGGAGGTCGCGGCCGCCGACACCAGGGTGCTCCCGCTGCGGCAGCCCCGCAACGGCGGCGCGGGCCCGGCCCGGGACGCGGGGGCGGCCCGCGCCAGCGGCGACTACCTCCTCTTCCTCGACGCGGACGACCTGCTCGCGCCCGGTGCCCTGACCGCCCTCGACACACGGCTGCGGGCCACCGGCGACCCGGAGGTGCTGCTCTTCGACCACGACGTCCTGGACGTGTGGGAGCACCGCGCCGAGAGCGAGGACGGCGCCTTCCTGCACGCGGCCGCCCTCGCCGGGCACGCCGTCTTCCGGGCCACCGAGCGCCCCGACTGCCTGACCGTGCTGCCCGCCGCCTGGAACCGGGCCGTGCGGCGCGACTACTGGGCCGGTTTCGGCTTCGGCACAGGCCCGTACGAGGACGTCCCGGTGGCGTACGAGATGCTGCTCGCGGCCCCCCGGATCGCCTGCCTGGACCGGGTCTGCGTCACGTGGCGCAGGCGCCGCCGCGGCAGCTTCTCCGGCACACCGGGTCCGCAGCACCTCGCGCTGATCGACCGGTACGACACGCTGCTGGCCCGGCACGACCTGCCGGTGCTGCGCGCCGAGCGGGAGCGGCGGCTGCGTGCCGTCCTGGACGACCCCGGGCGGCTGCGCCCGCAGGACCGCGCCGCCTTCTTCCGCCGGGCCGGACTGCCCGGCACCTTCACCGCCCACCGCGCCGCCGAGCTGCGCGCCGCCGCTGCCCGGCGGCTGCGCGCGCACCGCCACGCGGCCGCCCGCGAGGCCTACCGCCGCTGGTACGCCCTGGAGCGGCGCCGTCCGCTCGACGACGACCTCGTGGTGTACGCGGCGTACTGGAACCGCGGGGTGCTGTGCAGCCCCGCCGCGATCTACCACAAGGCCCGCGAACTCGCCCCGCACCTGCACGGGGTGTGGGTGGTCCGGCGGGGCGAGCACGCCGAGGTCCCCGACGACGTCGACCGGGTCGAGGTGAACTCCCGCCGCTACTGGGAGGTGCTGGCCCGCGCCCGCTTCCTGGTGAACAACGCCAACTTCACCGGGGAAGTGGTCAAGCGCCCCGGCCAGGTCTACCTGCAGACCCACCACGGCACCCCGCTCAAGCACATGGGCATGGACCTGCGCGCCCACCCGGCGGTGGCCAAGGGCATGAGCTTCCGCCGGCTGCTGGACCACGCCGACCAGTGGGACTACTCCCTGTCCGCCAACCCCCACTCCAGCGAGGTCTGGGAGCGGGTCTATCCCGGCGGCTACCTGACCCTGCCGACCGGTTACCCGCGCAATGACGCCTACTTCACCGCCGGCGCGTCCGACGTGCGCCGGATCCGGGCCCGCCTGGGCATCCCGGACGGCGTCAGGGCGATCCTGTGGACCCCCACGCACCGCGACTACCAGCGGGAGTTCGTCCCGCTACTGGACCTCGCACGGCTGTGCCGGGCGCTCGGGCCGGAGTACCTGGTGCTGGTCCGCGCGCACTACTTCTACCCGGGGACGGGCCCGGCGGAGCTGCCCGAGGGCGCGCTGGACGTGTCGGCGTACATGCCGCTGGAGGAGCTGTGCCTGGCCTCCGACGCCCTGCTCACCGACTACTCGTCGGTGATGTTCGACTACGCGAACCTGGACCGCCCGATCGTGGTGCACGCCGCCGACTGGGAGGTCTACCGGGCCGCCCGCGGCACCTACTTCGACCTGCTGTCCGGCAGGCCCGGCGACACCCCGGGCGTGGTCGCCCGCGACGAGGCCGGGATCGCCACCGCCTTCCGCTCCGGCGCGTGGGCCTCGCCCGAGGCGGCGGAGCTGCGGGCGGCCTTCCGGGCCCGCTTCTGCCCCTGGGACGACGGACGGGCGGCGGAGCGCGCCGTGCGGCGCGTGCTGCTGGGCGAGCCGGATCTGCTGCCCGTGCTCAAACCGGACGAGCGGACCCCCGCCCCGCCGCCGTGACTACGGCCGGGCCGCCGGGGCCGGGGTGCGCCGCTCCGGCGGGACCACGGAGGGCTGGCCGCCGTCCTCGCCCAGGAAGACCCGCCGCACCACCCGCTCGGCGGCGTGGCCGTCGTCGTACGGGCAGAAACGCGCCCGGAACGCGGCCCGCAGCTCCGCCGAGCGGGGGCCGCGCCAGGCGTCCGTGGTGAGGATGTCCAGGAGTTCGTCCTCGTTCCTGGCGACCGGCCCCGGCGGCTCGGCGGTGATGTCGAAGTAGGTGCCGCGGGCGGCCCGGTAGGCCGTCCAGTCCTCGGCGTGCACCACGATCGGGCGGTCCAGGCCCGCGTAGTCGAACATCAGCGGCGAGTAGTCGGTGACCAGGGCGTCCGCGGCCAGGCACAGATCCTGGACCGAGGGGTGGGCGGAGACGTCCAGCACGGTGTCGGGCAGCCCCTCGGGCAGGGTGGCCGTGCCCTCGTACCCGTGCGGCGCGCGGTAGAGGACCACATGCCCGGGGCCGAGTTCGCGGGCCATGCGGGCCAGGTCGGCGGGCGGGTGGAAGCCGCGCCGGTAGTCGCGGTGCGCCGGGGCGTACAGGATCGCGGTGGACTCCGGCGGGATGCCCAGCCGGGCCCGGATCCGCCGCACGTCGTCGGCGTCGGCGCGCAGCAGCACGTCGTTGCGGGGCTGGCCGTGCTCCAGGGTGGTGTAGCCGGCGGGGTAGGCCCGTTCCCACACCACCGTCGAGTGCGGATTGGCGGACAGGCAGAAGTCCCAGCGGTCGGTGTGGGCGAGCATGCGGGCGAAGTCCCGGCCGGCCGAGGCCGCCGGATGCCCCTGGACGTCCAGGCCCATGCGGCCGAGCGGGGTGCCCTGGTGGGTGTGGAGGTTCACCTGGCCGCGCCGCTTGCGGTAGGCGTGCGGGAAGTTGACGTCGTTGACCAGGTAGGTGGCGCGCGCCAGCGCCGTCCAGTAGGCGGGTGAGCCCGGCTGGAGCCGGCGTACGCCGTGCGGCAGGGTGCGCGCGTACGCCGGTGTCGTGATCCACGCGGTGCGGATGTGCGGGGCCAGGTCGCGGACCGCGGCCTCCAGGGCGGCCGGGTCGCCGCCGTAGCCGCCGTAGCGGCAGGACGCGAAGACCGCCAGGTCCGGGTCGAGGGAGCGGTGCCGCTGGATCCGGTAGTGCAGCCGCAGACCCGCCTCCCGGACCGCCCGGGCGGTGTCCCTGCCGAGCCGTCGCAGCCTCCTGCGCAGCGCGTTGACGGTGCGCACGGCGTCGAAGACGTGCCGCGCGCCGAGCCGGACGAGCAGCCGCCGTGTTCCGCCGGGCATGCCGCGCGGCCGGGCGGCCGGCTCCTGCGGGCGGTAGTGGCGGAAGTGGGCGGTGCAGCGCTTGAAGTAGACGGCCCGGGCGGAGCGGGGCAGCCGGCCCGGGGTGTTGTAGACCGCCAGCAGGTGGTCGGTCATCCGGCTGAAGAGCGCGGGCCGCCAGCCGTCGAGTGCGGGGTTGCGGTCGAGGAAGGCGAAGACC
The DNA here is from genome assembly GCF_053598835.1 of Streptomyces sp. NPDC001070. Lineage (NCBI taxonomy): Bacteria > Bacillati > Actinomycetota > Actinomycetes > Kitasatosporales > Streptomycetaceae > Streptomyces > Streptomyces sp. NPDC001070. The sequence goes on along the minus strand of NZ_JBSFLB010000036.1, from coordinate 49,241 downwards.
CGGTCGTACTGCTCGAAGATGTCGAAGTGCCGGCTGCTGGTGGTGGCGAGGATGCTGCCCCGGCGGCGCTGCCGGTAGTGCACGCACACCCGGTCGAGCACCGCGATCGCGCGGGCGCTGAGCAGCAGGGGGTAGGTCCAGGGGGCGTCCTCGTACCAGCCGGGCGGGAAGGCGAAGCCGCGCCGCTCGACGAAGTCCCGCTTGTACGCCTTGTTCCAGGCGACCGGGAGCAGTCGCAGCAGTGCGGGGCGGTCGTCGAGGGGGCCGGCGGGGCGGCCGTCCTGGGCGAGCAGATGGGCGCGCTGGTTGCGCACGACGCGGCCGTCCCAGTAGGTGCGGGCGTAGTCGTAGACCAGCACGTCCGGCTCGGCGGTCTCCTTGACGCGGTCGGCGACGGCCTGCAGCGCGCCGGGCGCGAGGGTGTCGTCGCTGTCGAGGAAGAGCAGGTAGTCGCCGGTGGCGCGGGCCATGCCGGCGTTGCGGGCCGGGCCGAGACCCACGTTCTCCTTCAGGTGCAGGGCGGTCACCCGGCGGTCGCGGGCCGCGAAGGCGTCGACGATGGCACCGCTCGCGTCGGGGGAGCGGTCGTCGACGGCGATCACCTCGAAGTCCGAGAAGCTCTGCCCGAGCACGGACTCCAGGCACTCGTGCAGATAGGCCTGCACCTTGTATACGGGCACGATGACGCTGAACCGGGGCAAGGCAGCACATCCGTAATGTCGGCTTACGCGGCGTATGCCCGTTATATCCCGGGCGTACGCCGCGTACGGCGACCCCTCCGGTGACGGAGTGTTGCCCCGCTGACCTGCGGCGGCCTACTTCACGGCGCCCGCCATGACGCCGGAGACGAACTGGCGCTGGAAGGCGAAGAAGACGACGAGCGGGATCACCATCGAGACGAAGGCGCCCGGCGCCAGGATCTCGATGTTGTTGCCGAACTGCCGGACCTGCTGCTGCAGCGCGACCGTGATCGGCTGCGAACCGGTGTTGGAGAAGATCAGGGCCACCAGCATGTCGTTCCACACCCACAGGAACTGGAAGATGCCGAGCGAGGCGATCGCCGGGCCGCCCAGTGGCATGATCACGGTGGCGAACAGCCGCAGCTCGCCGGCGCCGTCCAGCCGTGCCGCCTCCAGCAGCTCCCGCGGGATCTCCGCGAAGAAGTTGCGCAGCAGGAAGACCGCGAACGGCAGGCCGAAGCCGACGTGGAAGAGCACCACGCCGATGATGTCGCCGAAGATGCCGATCTCCCCGAACAGCTTCGCCACCGGGATCAGCGCGATCTGCACCGGCACCACCAGCAGCCCGACCACGACCAGGAAGAGCCAGTCCCGGCCGGGGAACTCCATCCAGGCGAAGGCGTACCCGGCCAGCGCCCCGATCACCACCACCAGCAGCGTGGCCGGCACCGTGATCAGCGCGGTGTTGACCAGCGAGGAGGTGACGGTGTCGTTGCTCAGCAGCTCCTTGTAGTTGGTGACGGTCAGCTGGGAAGGGGTGGTGAACACCTTCCACCAGCCGGAGCCGGCGATGTCCACCGGCCCGCGGAAGGAGGAGATCAGCAGCCCCACGGTCGGCATCAGCCAGAACAGCGCCACCAGGACGAGGAAGACCCTCAGCACCCCGCCGCTCGCACCGGCCGCGACCCGCGAGGCGAAGGACTCCCTGACGGCGGCCGGAGTGGCCCGGGCCTCGGCCGGGCCCGCCGGTTCGGCTGTGCCTGCGACGGTCGTCATCGGCGGGCCTCCCTGCGCAGTCGGCGGATGTTGAAGACCATGACCGGGACGACGAGCAGCAGCAGGATCACGCCGATCGCACTGCCCACGCCCTGGTCGTTGCCGGCCCCGAAGGAGGACAGGTACAGCTGCAGGGCCAGCACGTTGGCCTCGTCCTTCGAGGTGTCGGGGGCGATGATGTAGACCAGGTCGAAGATCTTCATCACGTTGATCATCAGAGTCACCACGACCACCACCAGCACCGGGGCCAGCAGCGGCACGGTGATCCTGCGGAAGACCTGCCACTCGTTGGCGCCGTCGATGCGGGCCGCCTCCATCAGCTCACGCGGCACTCCGGCCAGGCCCGCCGCGATGAGCACCATGGCGAAGCCCGCCCACATCCACAGGTACGAGCCGATGATGGCGGGCGTCACCAGCGTGGGGCCGAGCCAGTCGACACCGTTGTACGGCTCCGCGAAGTTCGAGGCGGGCAGCCGCAGCCGGGCGCCGGCCGCCGAGTCGGGGAGCGAGAAGGTGCCGTCCCCGCCGGACGTCGCGGAGGCGACCACCCGGCCGTCCTTCACGGCCTCGACCCGTACGCCCTTCAGCGCCTTCTCGCCGGCGTCGATGACCCCGGCCGAACCGCCGCCGCCGGGCTTGAAGTCCAGCCACACCGTCCCGGTCACCCCCGGCCCCGGGGCCGCCTGCCGGGCGTCCGCGGTGCCCGCGGGCAGCTTCGCCGCCGGTACGCCGATCAGCGGCAGCCCGACCGCCGTCCCCTCCCGGGCGGCGTCCCGCGTGGTGTACGAGCCGCCGCCCGAGGCCGTCAGCGAGCCGTTCGGCCGTGGCCGCGCCCCCGGGTAGGCCGAGGACTCGGCGAAGGTGTCGTGGACGCCGACCACCACCGCGTTGGCCGCCCCGCGCGCCGGGTCCTGCTCGTACACCAGGCGGAAGATGATGCCCGCCGCCAGCATCGAGATCGCCATCGGCATGAAGACGACCAGCTTGAAAGCGGTGCCCCAGCTCACCCGCTCGGTGAGCACCGCGAAGATCAGCCCCAGGGCGGTGGCCAGCACCGGCGCCACGACCACCCAGATCGCGGTGTTCCGCAGCGCCGTGAGCGTGCTGTCGTCACTGAAGACCGAGCCGTAGTTGTCCAGCCCGACGAAACCCGAGCCGGCCCTGTCGAACAGGCTGCGCCAGGTGGTGTAGCCGATCGGGTACACCACCAGCGCGCCCAGCAGCACCAGCGCGGGCAGCAGGAAAAGCCCCGCCACCCAGCGCCGGGTGCCCATGACGCTCCTGCCCCGCGCGGAGGGCGCGCCGCCGGGGGCGGCCGGCCCCTTCGCCGTGGCCGCCGTCGCCATCGCGGCCGCCTATCCGGCGTACGCCTTGGCGGCGTCCGCTTCGAGCTTGGCCTGCGCGCCCGCCACGTCGGAGGGGTTCTTCAGGAAGTCCTGGAGATCCTTCCACTCGCCCTTGCCCGCGGTGCCGCCGAACGCCGCCGGGGCCTGGTCGGACATGTCGAAGCGGAAGTCGTCGCCCGCCGCCACCAGGCCCTGGGCGATCGACCGCGAGACCTCGTCGGGGTACGCCGACAGGTCCAGGGACTTGTTCGGGGAGACGAAGCCGCCCGAGGAGGCCCACACCTGTGCCGCGTCGGTGGAGGCGAGGAAGGTCAGCAGCGCCTGCGCGCCCTTGGAGTCCTTCAGCGCCACGCCGACGTCACCGCCGCTGACCACCGGCGCCTTGCCGGAGCCCACCGCGGGGAAGGGGAAGACCTTGGCCTCCTCGCCCACCTTCGCCTTGGTGTTGTCGCCGATGAACGCGCCGACGAAGTCGCCCTCGTAGACCATCGCCGCCTTCGGCGGGTTGCCGGTGAAGGTCTGGGTAACGGACTTGGGGAAGTCGGTCTGCAGGGCGCCGTTCTGGCCGCCGGCGATCAGGTCCTTCCTGCCGAAGAGCTGCGCGAGGGTGGTGAGCGCGTCCTTCACCGAGGGGTCGGTCCACTTGATCTTGTGGTCGGCCAGCTGGTCGTACTTCTCCGGCCCGGCCTGGGAGAGGTAGACGTTCTCGAACCAGTCGGTGAGGGTCCAGCCGTCCGCACCGCCGACCGATACCGGGGGAGTGCCGGACTCGAAGACCGTCTCGGCGGTCTGGAGGAAGTCGTCCCAGGTCTTGGGCGGTTCGGCGATCCCGGCGTTCTCGAAGGCCGTGGTGTTGTACCAGACAAGCGACTTGTTGGCGGCCTTGGCGTAGACGCCGTACTGCTTGCCCTCGTACGCGCCCAGGTCCTTCCAGCCCTGCGAGAAGTTCTTGTCCAACTGGTCCTGGACGCCGGCGTCGAGCGGCTTCAGCCAGCCCTTCTGCGCGAACTGCCGCAACACCCCGACCTGCGGCAGGAACGCCACGTCCGGCGGCCGGCCGCCCTCGATCTTCGTACCGAGGAAGGTGGAGACGTTGTCACCGGTGGGCACGAAACCGACCTCGGCTCCGGTGCGCTTGGCGAACTCGTCCAGCACCTTCTGGAAGTGCTTCTGCTCCGGTCCGGTCCACACCGCCGCGACCTCGAGCTTCTGCCCCTTGAGGTCCGGCAGCGACACACTGCCGCTCTGGCCCGAACCGCCCTTGCCCCCGTCCGGGGTCCCCTTGTCGCCGTCGCCTCCGCAACCGGCCGCCGTCAGCGCCAGGGCGGCCGTCGCCACCGTGGCGACGACCACTTCGCGTGTACGTCGCGTGCGCCTGCTGGATGTCCGCATCTGCCTGCCCATCCCCTCAGCGCGGACCCACGCCGCGGTGGCAGCCCGCCCTGTGGCCGTGGCAGCTGCGCCGGGCGTCCCGTCCCCGCGTCATCCGCTGTTCCGCGTTCAGTCCTACGCCTTGTCCGATAACCGCCGCAATAGCGCCTCAGCGCACGGGGGTTGGATCGTGACCTTCATGTGACCGGCGTACGGGACGCGGCGCCGATCAGAGCAGCGGCGGCGCCGGATCGGCCGCCGCGGACTCCGCGGCTCGCTGCAGGGCACTGGCCAACAGCGCAAGATCCGTGGGGCCGTTGCCCAGTTCGCGGACCGGGCGGCGGGTCGGCGGGTCGCCCATGCGGTCCCACTCCAGCGGGACGACCGTGGGGCGCAGTGTCGCCGTACGCGGGATCCGGCCACTGACCCGGCCCGCCTGGAAGGCGGTGACGGCGCCGTCCGGGCGGCGCAGATAACCGCGCCCGGGCAGGGAGTCGTCCAGGGCCGCCGGCTCCTCGACGGCGACCAGCAGCGCGGCCGACTCCGGCTCCGCCGTGCGCAGCGCGATCCGCAGCCGTGCCGCGTCGTCGGTGTCGGTGCCGGCGGTGCGCTCCGGGCGGCCGGTCGCGGCGACCAGGTGGACGCCGAGGCGCTCGCCGTCGCGCGCCACGCTCTCCAGGGCGCGGACCACCGAACCGGCGGCGGGGCGGCCGGGACTGCCGAGCGCGGGGGCGACCAGGGCGTCGAAGTCGTCGACCACGACGACCAGCCGGGGCAGCGGCTCCGTGGTGCGGGTCCGCACCCGCACCGCCCCGCGCACCTGCGGGTCCGCGGAGGTCGCCGGTACGTGGCCGGGCTCTGCCTGACGGGGCACCGCCGGCACGCGGCGCCGCTCGTGCCACTGCCCGAAGTCCGCCCCGTCCAGGAGCTCGTCACGGCGCTTCAGCTCCGCCGCCAGCGCCTGTGCGAACTCCCGCATCCGCACCGGGTCGGAGGCGGACAGATAGGTGGAGACATGCGGCAGATCGGTGCAGGCGCGCAGCCCCTCTCCGCGTTCCGCGCCGGCGCCGTCGACCAGGACGAGGGCAAGCCGGTCCGGACGTTCGGCGGCGGCCAGGGCGGCGGCCACCGAGCGGAGCAGCTCGGTCTTGCCGGAACCCGCGGCGCCACCGGCCAGCAGATGCGGCCCCTCGGCGACCAGGTCGACCAGGACCCGGCCCTCCGGTCCGGCGCCCAGGACGGCCGCGGCGGCACCTCCGGAGGGCGCGGGCTCGGCCCAGCGGGTGGCGATCTTCGCCGGGGTGGCGAGCGCCAGGTCCAGTTCGTCGAGCAGCCGGGCCGTGGGCGGCAGCGCGGAGCGCGTACGGCGGGGCGCCGCGGCGTCCCCCTCGCGCAGCGGGGCGAGGGCCCGCGCGAAGCGCTCGGCCCAGGCCGCGGACACCGCCTCCATCGTCAGGTGCTCCGGGCCGTGCGGAGCGATCCGCAGCGTCGTGGCGACGTCGCCCTCCAGCACGGCGACGGCGCCGCACCGCGCGGCCAGCCGCTCCGGGTTCTCGGCCAGGCACAGCAGGTGCACGCCGACCGACGGCCCCGCGGCCGCGATGCGGTCGGCGGCCTCGCGCAGATAGGCGGAGCCCGGATCCCCGTCGATCACCAGCAGGGTGTACGGACCCTCGCGGTGCGCCGCGGCCTCGGCCACCTCCTCCGGGGAGGCCGTCGCCCAGCCGGAGCCGAGCGGGCCCTCCTCGATGCGCCGGACCACCTCGGCGACACGGGCCTCCGCCTGCTCGCGGTCCACCGCGGTGAGCAGCCGGCAGTCCTGGCCGTGCGCGGGACGCAGATGCGGCAGCCAGTGCAGCCACTCCCACTCCTCGGCCCGCTGTTCGGCGGGGCGGGAGCGGTCGGCGCTGATCAGGGCGACCTCCAGCACGCCGGGCGCATGCAGGGCGCACAGCTGGGCGATCACCGCCCGGGCCAGACCGGACAGCCGGGGGCGCGGACCGGCGAGGCCGAGCACATGGGTGTGCGGGTCGCGCAGATCGATGGTGAACGGCACGGCGGGCAGTGTCCGGTAGCCGTCCTCGGCGGGCAGGTCGGCGGTGCCGAGCCGCACGGTGAGCAGGTCCGGATGCCCGGGGGCGCGCTCCCACAGCCGCGGGCCCGGCCCCAGCGCGGTCAGCAGGACGGCCGCGGGATCCGGCCAGCGGTCACGCAGCGCGGCGGCGTCGGCCGGGTCGTGCGGCCCGCCGCCCTCCGGGCCCGCGGCGCCGGGAACGCCGCGTCCGGCCGCCAGGCGCTTGGCCCAGCTCCCTATGGCCCCGGCCATCCGGCTGCCGGCCTCGGCGGCGCGCCCGCCGCCGCGGCGGCCCTGCGGCAGCGCGACCGTGCGGGTCTCCTCGGACAGGCCGCGCTGCGGGGTGTCCCGCCGGGCGGGGGTGCCCTGGGCGACCGGTGCGGGTTCGTCCCCGGGGGCCGGGGCCGGCGTGCCCGCTCCGACGCTGCCCGCCCCGGTGCCGGTGGTCGTCGGGCCGCCGCCGGGCGCGGCGGCCCCGGCGGGGGGCCGGGCGTCCTGCCCGCCGGATGCCGGACGCGCGGGACGCCAGGTCGCCACGGGGCCGCTGTCGGGCCAGGAGGTGGGGGGGAGGGTGACGTGGAGGTGGCCCTCGGCGTCGGGGATGGCGGGGATGGAGGCGGGCGGCGGCGGGACGGCGGAGCCCGGGGGCGTCGGTTCCAGCCGGAGGGTCGACTCGCCGATCCGCAGCAGTGCGCCCGCCGGGAAGGGGACGGCGCGTTCGCCCACGGGACGGCCGTCGAGGGCGGTGCCGTTGGTGGAGCCGAGATCGGCGACGGTGACCCGGCCCTCCCCGTCCACCGTGATGGCGCAGTGCAGCCGGGAGACGTCCGGGTCGTCCAGCGGCACGTCCGCGTCGGCGGACCGGCCGACCCGGATCCGGCCGCCCTGCAGCAGGTGGACGCCGCCGGCGTCGGGCCCGCCGACGACGTGCAGCCGGGCGGCGGCCGTCGGGCGGCCGGAGCCGTGCCCGTCGGCGGGCGCGTGCAGCGAGAGGACCGCGCCGTCGACCAGCGGCGGCACCCCGAGGACGGCGGTGGCCGGATCGAGCCGCTCGGCGCCCGCATAGAGCGGGGGGGTGGACTTCGAGGACCGCGCGGGCTGCCCGGAGCCGCCCGAGCCGGACGCGAGCGCGCCCGCCACGGTACCCAGGGGTGTGCCCGCGGGCGCGGTGACGAGCACGTCGCAGGAGCGCGCCGCGCGGCCGCCGCGCGGCCCGAGAACGGTCAGCCGGATCTGCATCTCCGTCCACGGTCCCTTCTGCCCGGATCCACCGCGGCGCGGGCCCCCGACCCCACCCCGCCGTGCCCGGGACGTCGACACGTACAAGAGCGAACCGGCAGGCTCCCCTTGCTCAGCTCGGTCAGCTTGCTCGGCGATGCGCGGTCCGCGAGACGCATCCTCCCACTCGCCGCCGACAGCTCGCCGCCGGTGCCCACCTTTGCGATCTTGAATGGTCAGCATTGGGCGGAAAGAGCAACCAAACGACCGTACCCCGCGTCCTAACCCCACACCCGCCCCGTACCGGAACCCGCCCCGCTCTCACGTGGCGGCACTACAGTGGGCGAAACAGGCCAGGGACCAGGCCAAGATCCAGGGAGCGCGAACGTGCGGCCGGTAGGCAGCAAATACGAACTGGTGGAGCCGCTCGGGCGCGGAGCCACGGGCACCGTGTGGCGATCCCAGGTGCGGGACACCGGCGAGACCGTCGCCATCAAGGTGCTCAAGGAGGAGCTGGCCGGCGATCCCGACATCGTCATGCGCTTCCTCCGGGAGCGCTCGGTGCTGCTGCGACTGCGCCACCCCCACATCGTCCGGGTCCGCGACCTGGTCGTGGAGGGTGAACTGCTGGCCCTGGTGATGGACCTGGTCGAGGGCCCCGACCTCTACCGCTACCTGCGCGAGAACGGCCCGTTCTCGCCGGTCGGCGGCGCCCTGCTGACCGCAGCGGTGGCCGACGCGCTCGCCGCCAGCCACGCCGACGGCGTGGTCCACCGCGACCTGAAGCCCGCCAACGTCCTGCTCGCCACCGTCGCGGGCCCGGACGGCACCCAGCAGATGCACCCGATGCTGACCGACTTCGGCATCGCGCGGCTGGCGGACTCGCCCGGCGTCACCCGGACCCACGAGTTCGTCGGGACGCCCGCCTACATAGCGCCTGAGTCCGCCCAGGGCCGTCCGCAGACCTCGGCGGTGGACATCTACGGCGCCGGCATCCTGCTCTACGAGCTGGTCACCGGCCGCCCGCCCTTCCGGGGCGAGAGCGCGCTCGAAGTGCTGCACCAGCACCTGAGCGAGGAGCCGCGCCGCCCCACCACGGTGCCCGAGCCGATGTGGACGGTCATAGAGCGCTGCCTGCGCAAGGAGCCCGGCGAGCGGCCGAGCGCCGAGAACCTGGCCCGCGCCCTGCGCGTGGTGGCGGCCGGGGTGGGCGTGCACGCCTCGCCGTCGCAGGCCGAGGCGGCGCTCGGCGTCGCCGCGCTGCTCGCGCCGGACCCGGCCCCGGCCACCGTCCCGGACACCCCGCTCGTCCCGCCGGGCACCGCAGACCCCACGCAGGTGCTGCCGAACCGGTCGCCCGTCGGCGCGTACGACCCGTACGACCCCAATGCCGCCACCAGCGTCCTGCCCGCCTCCGCGGCGGGAGCGGCCGACGCGACCCGGGTGATCCCGGGCGGCTCGGCACCGGCCGGGTCCGGCGACGGCACCCGTGTGATGCCGCCGACGCCGGACGGGCCGCCGGACGCCGGTGCCCCGCAGGGCCCGCACCCGTGGGAGTCGCAGCTCAACCGCGCCCGTGCGCGCGCCGAGCAGACCGAGATCCAGTACCTGGACCCGGACCAGGACCCGCTGCGCCGCCGGCCGCGCCGGCAGGCCGCCCAGCAGCAACAGCCGCCGCAGCAACCCCCGCAGGCGTACCAGCAGCGGCCGCAGCAGCCCCAGTACCGACAGCCGGCGCAGCCCGCCTACGCGCCGCAGCCGCATCCGCAGCAGTACGCCCAGCAGCCGCAGCAGCCCCAGCAGTACGCCCCGCGGCCGCAGCAGCCCGCACCGCGCTACGAGCAGCCGCAGCACCAGCGGTACGAGCCCCAGCGCCCGCCCGCGCCCGAGCCCGCCCCGCACCGGGAGCCGCGGCAGCGCAGCGCCAACCCCATGAAGATCCCGGGTCTGGGGTGCCTCAAGGGCTGCTTCACGATGATCGTCGTGCTGATCGTGATCGTCGTGCTCGTCTGGTACCTCACCCCCGTCCCGGAGTGGCTGGACACCGGCAAGAGCCTGTGGGGCACCGTCAGCGACGGCGTTCAGAACTTCTGGGACTGGGTCTCGGGCCTCGGCGGCTCCTCGGGCGGCACGGGGGCCACCGGCGGCACCCAGTAGCGACAGGACGTCCGGAGAGCCTCACGAGCACCGACTCCGGCGATGCGTGGCCCGGGCAGGTGTCGAACCGCCCGGGCCGCCGCGCGAAACGCCCCCCGCGCGGTCGCGGCGACCCGCGCCGAGACGTCCAGCCACAGCCACTGCGCCCCGCCCTACGGGACGTTGCGACGGTGCGGCTCCGTCAACGCCGGCCGGTCCGCCATCACCGCCCGGTGGGGCCGGTGTTGGTGATTTGTCGACTTCTGGAGGGTGATTTCTCCCGGAGAAGCCGCACTCACCCCCGACAGGTTCCCCCAAGCGGCTCGCATCCGCGTAGCTTTGTCGCCAACACGACGGCACGTCGGAGGAGTCGGAGCAGCCTTGGGACGGAAGATCGGCAGCCGGTACACCGCGCACCAGGTGCTGGGGCGGGGTTCCGCCGGCACGGTGTGGCTGGGCGAGGGCCCCGAGGGCCCGGTCGCCATCAAGCTGCTGCGCGAGGACCTCGCCTCCGACCAGGACCTCGTCGGCCGCTTCGTCCAGGAGCGCACGGCCCTGCTGGCGCTGCACCACCCGCACATCGTCGGCATCCGTGACCTGGTGGTCGACGGCACCGACCTCGCCCTCGTCATGGACCTCGTCCGCGGCACGGACCTGCGCTCACGCCTGGAGCGCGAACGCAGGCTCGCTCCCGAGGCCGCCGTCTCCATCACCGCGGACGTCGCCGACGGCCTGGCCGCGGCCCACGCCGCGGGCGTCGTCCACCGCGACGTCAAGCCGGAGAATGTCCTGCTGGACTCCGCCGCCCCGCCCGGACCGGGCGGAGCGCCCCCGGCGCTCCTCACCGACTTCGGCATCGCCCGGCTCGTCGACTCACCGCGCCGCACGCGGGCCACGCGCATCATCGGCACCCCCGACTATCTGGCCCCCGAGATCATCGAGGGTCTCCCGCCGCGCGCCTCCGTCGACATCTACGCGCTCGCCACCGTCCTGTACGAGCTGCTCGCCGGCTTCACCCCCTTCGGCGGCGGCCACCCGGGCGCCGTGCTGCGCCGGCACGTCACCGAGTCCGTGGCGCCGCTGCCCGACCTGCCCGACGAGCTGTGGCAGCTGCTCTCCCAGTGCCTCGCCAAGGCCCCCGCCTCCCGCCTGACCGCCGCGGAGGTCGGCGCGCGGCTGCGCGAGCTGCTCCCCTCGCTCGCCGGGCTGCCCCCGCTGGAGGTGGACGCGCCCGGCGACCACCACGGCGAGGAGGCCTACGACCAGGACCCCGATTCCGTCGGGGAGCCGTACGACCCGCCGGCCGGCCGCCCGCGCGGTGCGGTGCCCCTGGTCCGCGGCTCCGCCCCGGACTCCACCCGCGACACCCACACGAGCATCAAACTGCCCACCGCGGAGGAGCTGGCCGGCGCCCGGCCCGCCGCGGTGCCCGGCCAGGGCCCCCGGCACCGCCACCGCGCCGTCCCCGACGCGCTCCAGCGGCGCCGCGCCAGGATCGGCGCCGCGGCGGCCGCCGCGCTGGTCGTCGCCGGACTCGGCGGCTGGGCCATCGCGGCCTCCGGCTCCGACGACGACGGCGGCTCCACAAGCCGCGAGGACAAGCCGTCCGGGGATGCCTCGACCACGCCGACCGCCCCCACCGGCGCCGCGGCCTCCCCGCAGGGCGCCGTCAGCAGCCCGGCCGGCACCGCCGAGGAGGCCGGACTGCGCTGGTCCGGCTACACCGCGCTGCCCGCCTTCCCGGGCCACGGCGTCCGGCCGATCGGCGGCCCCCGCGCGATCTCCCTGTCCGGGACGACGTACGTCTTCACCCGGGGCAGCGACAAGAACATCTGGTACCTGGTGTCCGGGGCCTGGCACCGGCTGACCGGCATAAGCGTCGCCGACGACCCCTCGGTCGTCTCCTCACGCGCCGGGCAGCTGGACGTCTTCGCCCTCGGCACCGACCACAAGGTCTACCGCCGCACTCTGAGCGGCGGCGCCTGGGGCGACTGGTACCAGGTCGACCAGCCCGCCACCTTCACCACGACGCCCGCGGCCGCCTCCTCCGCGCCGGGCCGCATCGACCTGGTCGGCCGCTCCGGCGGGGACCTGGTCACCTCCTCCTGGGTCGACGGCCGCTGGAACGCCTGGGCGCTGGTTCCCACCGCGGGCCGCGTCACCGCCGCCCCCGGCCTGGTCTCGGCGGCGCCGGGCACCCTCGACGCCTTCGCCGTCCGCAAGGCCGACGGCGCCGTGCTGCGCCTGCCGTACGTCAACGGCGCCTGGCGCCCCTCCGAGATCGTCATGGGGCTCGACGCCGCGGGCCGTCCCGAGCCCGCCGTCTCCGGCGGCCGGCTCTTCGTCCTCGCCCCCGCCGACGACGGTGCCCTCGCCGCGGCCGTCTCGAACGGCGCCGACTGGACACCCGTGCCGCTGTCCGCCTCCACCCCCTCCCACCCGGCCCTGACCACGGCGGGCGACACCCTGACCCTCTACCTGCGCCGCGCCGACGGCACGCTCGCCCACGCGTCGGCCCCCGTCCCCGCCTGAACACCGGGGGACTCCCCGCCCCCGTACCGCCCGCCCCGGCTCACCGGCGCAGCAATGCTCGGCGTGCCGGTACGCTGGGGGACGTGGCAGTCCTGGATGTATCCGAAGAGCTCAAGTCCCTCTCGTCGACCATGGCCTCGATCGAGGCCGTTCTGGACCTCGACAAGATGAGGGCCGACATCGCCGTGCTCGAGGAGCAGGCGGCGGCGCCGTCACTGTGGGACGACCCCGAGGCGGCGCAGAAGATCACCAGCAAGCTGTCGCACCTGCAGGCCGAGGTCCGCAAGGCCGAGGCGCTGCGTGGCCGCATCGACGACCTCGGGGTGCTCTTCGAGCTGGCCGAGGCCGAGGACGACGCGGACACCCGCGCCGAGGCGGAGACCGAGCTGGAGTCGGTCCGCAAGGCGCTGGACGAGATGGAGGTGCGCACCCTCCTGTCCGGTGAGTACGACGCGCGCGAGGCGCTGGTCAACATCCGCGCCGAGGCGGGCGGCGTCGACGCCGCCGACTTCGCCGAGCAGCTGCAGCGCATGTATCTGCGCTGGTCCGAGCGGCACGGCTACCCGACGGAGATCTACGAGACCTCGTTCGCGGAAGAGGCCGGCATCAAGTCCACGACCTTCGTGGTGAAGGCGCCGTACGCCTACGGCACCCTCTCGGTCGAGCAGGGCACGCACCGGCTCGTCCGCATCTCCCCCTTCGACAACCAGGGCCGGCGCCAGACCTCCTTCGCGGGTGTCGAGGTGCTGCCGGTCGTCGAGCAGAGCGACCACGTCGACATCGACGAGACCGAGCTGCGCATCGACGTCTACCGCGCCTCAGGCCCCGGTGGCCAGGGCGTCAACACCACCGACTCCGCGGTCCGGATCACCCACATCCCGACCGGCATCGTCGTCTCCTGCCAGAACGAGCGCTCCCAGATCCAGAACAAGGCCAGCGCCATGAACGTGCTGCAGGCCAAGCTGCTGGAGCGGCGCCGTCAGGAGGAGCAGGCCAAGATGGACGCCCTCAAGGGCGACGGCGGCAACTCGTGGGGCAACCAGATGCGTTCCTACGTGCTCCACCCGTACCAGATGGTCAAGGACCTGCGGACGGACTACGAGGTCGGAAACCCGCAGGGTGTCCTCGACGGTGACATCGACGGCTTCCTCGAGGCCGGCATCCGCTGGCGCAAGCAGCAGGAGCAGGGCGCCGGGGTCTGACGCTCCGCCCTCTCTCCAGAATTCTCACAACTGCCGCCCGATGGGTGGCAGTTGTGCGTTTCGGGTCACAGCCGCACAACCAACTGGGCGGCATAGTCGGCCAATCCCGGCATTGCGCTTGGAACGGCCTTGACGACGCTGTGAATTCTGGGAATGGTGATGCGCGGCATGCGCATGACTGGGGCGTGAGCGAACGGGGGCGAGCGCGGTCGGTGGCCCAGGCCACGACCTTGGATTCTCAACGCCCCTCAGGACGCTCCCCCTCCGCACGCTGCTCCATTGACGAGAAGCTACTGGGGGTAGTTGCCAGATGAGCAAGAAGAACACGCGGCTGCGAGTGGCCCGCATAGCCGCCGCCGCGGTGATCGCGGCCGGCGCCTCGCTGACCGCCGCCGGTGCCGCGCAGGCGGTCGGTGTGAACCTCGGCCTGAGCGCCGGCTCCGACGAGATCGGCATCTCCGCCTCTGTGACCGGCGACGAAGATCCCACCTCTGGAGTTTCGGGTGACCCCACGTCGGGCGACCCGACGACCGGTGACCCGACGACGGGCGACCCGACGACGGGCGACCCGACGACGGGCGACCCGACGACCGGTGACCCGACGACGGGCGACCCGACGACCGGTGACCCGACGACGGGCGACCCGACGACGGGTGACCCGACGACGGGTGACCCGACGACGGGTGACCCGACGACGGGTGACCCGACGACCGGTGACCCGACGACCGGTGACCCGACGACGGGCGACCCGACGACGGGCGACCCGACGACGGGCGACCCGACGACGGGCGACCCCACGACCGGCGACCCGAGCACGGGTGGCAACGGCAACAGCGGCGGTAATGGCAACAGCGGTGGCAACGGCAACGGTGGCGGCAGCGGCACCGGCGGTTCCGACGGCGGCACCACCTGCACCCTCGACGGTGACAGCGTGACCTGCGCCGACAACACCAACACCGACAACGCCGGCAGCAGCGAGGTCGTCACCCAGGGTGACACCAAGGAGGAGCTGGCCGAGACCGGTGCCGGCGAGACCCTCTTCCTGCTGGTCGGCGCCGCCACGATGATCGCGGGCGGTATCGGCTTCCGCGTGATGCCGCGCCTGGTCGGCGGTGGCCGCAACACCGCCGTCTGACGTCCGGGGCCCATGCGCCCAGACGCGAGAACGCGCAAGGGGCCCGCAGCGCATGCGCCACATGCGCTGCGGGCCCCCGCGCGTCCCCGGGCGTATGCGGGCCCCCGCAGTGGCCGGGAGACGCGACAGGGGCCCGGAGCGTCGTACGCTCCGGGCCCCTTGTACTTGCCGTTTGTGTGCGTGCCGCTACACGGCCGCCTCGTGCACCACCCACGCCACCGCGAGCAGTGCCACCAGCAGGGCGATCAGCGCCGCCGGGGAGATCGCCGCGAAGGGGTTCTCCTGCTGCATGCGGGCGCGGTGGGCGCGGCAGACCGCACAGCGGCCCTCGCTGACGGGGCCGGCGCAATTGGCGCACACCAGTCGGTCGACTGTCATGCGGTCGCCTCCTCCCAGGCGGCCGGGCGGCCGCTCCATGAACAACGCGCGACAGGGATGGTACGTTCCCGAGCCCCCCGACCACTGTGCCAGTTTCCGGGACGCTCGGCGCGCCCCGCGCGATTCCTGCGACTCCGAAGAGTGAACCATGTGGCCAATGCCTGCTTTGTCCCCCGGTGGTCGGTGAATAAACCCGTCATCCCGGACCGCGGACTGCGCGGGCCGCGGCCATTCGCGTAAGGTCGCCTCCGATCCCCTGTATCCGGAGTGCGACCGTGATCCGATTCGACAACGTCTCCAAGACCTACCCCCGGCAGAACCGTCCTGCACTTCGGGACGTTTCGCTGGAAATCGAGAAGGGCGAGTTCGTCTTCCTGGTGGGCTCCTCCGGCTCCGGGAAGTCGACCTTCCTGCGGCTGATCCTGCGCGAGGAGCGGACTGACACCGGCGTGGTTCACGTGCTCGGCAAGGACCTCGCGCGGCTGTCCAACTGGAAGGTGCCGCAGATGCGCCGGCAGCTGGGCACCGTCTTCCAGGACTTCCGCCTGCTGCCCAACAAGACGGTCGCGGAGAACGTGGCGTTCGCCCTCGAGGTGATCGGCAAGCCGCGCGGCACCATCCGCAAGACGGTCCCCGAGGTGCTGGACCTCGTCGGCCTCGGCGGCAAGGAGGACCGCATGCCGGGCGAGCTGTCCGGTGGTGAGCAGCAGCGCGTGGCGATCGCCCGGGCGTTCGTCAACCGCCCGATGCTGCTGATCGCGGACGAGCCGACCGGAAACCTCGACCCGCAGACCTCCGTTGGCATCATGCGCCTGCTGGACCGGATCAACCGGACCGGCACCACCGTGGTGATGGCCACCCACGACCAGAACATCGTCGACCAGATGCGCAAGCGCGTCATCGAGCTCGAGAAGGGGCGACTGGTCCGCGACCAGTCCCGCGGCGTCTACGGCTACCAGCACTGAGCCGGACCCCGCCCTGCACACCGCGGCCTTCTGAAAGGACAACATGCGCGCCCAGTTCGTGCTCTCGGAGATCGGCGTCGGCCTCCGCCGGAACCTCACCATGACCTTCGCGGTCATCGTCTCCGTGGCCCTCTCGCTCGCGCTCGCCGGCGGCTCGTGGCTCGCCCGTGAGCAGGTCGACTCGATGAAGGGCTACTGGTACGACAAGGTCCAGGTGTCGATCTTCCTCTGCAACAAGAACGACGCCAAGACCGACCCCAACTGCACCAAGGGCGCCGTCACCGAGGAGCAGAAGCAGGACATCGAGAAGCAGCTCAAGGCGCTGCCGCTCGTGGACAAGTACTTCCACGAGAGCGCGGAGGACGCGTACAAGCACTACAAGGAGCAGTTCTCCGACTCGCCGCTGGCCGACTCGCTGACCCCGGACCAGATGCAGGAGTCGTTCCGGGTCAAGCTCAAGGACCCGACGAAGTTCCAGGTGGTCGCGAGCGCCTTCCAGGGCCGTCCGGGCGTTCAGGAGGTGCAGGACCAGAAGGCCCTGCTCGACAACCTCTTCGGGCTGCTCAACGGCATGACGCTGGCGGCGCTGGTGGTGCTGGCGTTCATGCTCACGGTGGCGATGATGCTGATCGTCAACACCGTGCGCGTGTCGGCGTTCAGCAGGCGCCGTGAGACCGGGATCATGCGGCTGGTCGGCGCGTCGAGCTTCTACATCCAGATGCCGTTCATCATGGAGGCCGCGTTCGCCGGTCTGGTCGGCGGCGGCCTGGCCTGTCTGATGCTCCTCGTGGGCCGCTACTTCCTGATCGACCACGGCCTGTCGCTGCAGACCAAGGTCCCGCTGATCAACTTCCTGGGCTGGGGCGAGGTGGCACAGGTGCTGCCGCTGGTGCTGGTGGTGGGCATGCTGATGCCCGCGATGGCGGCCCTCATCGCGCTGCGCAAATACCTCAAGGTGTGATTCGCGCCAAGGGCGCTGCACGGCCAACTTTCCGTACAGCGCCCGCTTCTCGCCTAGACTGCCCGACGTGCTGAGCCACTGTCCGCCCGGGAGACCACGCCGCATGCGCCGCGTCGCGGCCTTGACGCTGGTCCTCGGCGCGGTCCTGGCCACCGGCGCGGCGGCGGGCTCCTTCGGGGACGTACTCGGCGGTGACCGCGGGACGTCGAGCGGCTCCCGCATCCCGGCCGGCACCGTCGCCGACACCGACGAGATCGCCGAGGCGATCGCGGAGGGCAAGGTCGGCCCGCAGGCCGCGGAGGCCCTGGTCAGCCGCAGCGGCGACCGCTGGTCCTCCTTCTACACGGCCCAGGAGTACGAGGGCTTCCAGCAGTCCCTCGACGGCCGGTATGTGGGGGTCGGCCTCTGGGTCCGGCGCACCGAGGGCGGCCGCATCGAGATCGACCGCGTCCAGTTCGGAAGCCCCGCCGCCCGGGCCGGCATCCACGCCGGGGACCGGCTGCTGAGCATCGACGGCACGGAGGTCACCGGCCGTCCCGTCACCGAGGTCGTTGCCCGGCTGCGCGGCTCCAACGCCACCGGCACCGCCGTGAGCCTCGGTCTGCGGCGCGGCGCGCGCTCCTGGGAGGCCGCTCCGCGGCGCGCCCTGCTGCCGACGGAGTCCGTGCGCGTCCGGCACCTCGCCGGCGGCGTCACCGACGTCAAGATCGACGCCTTCACCAAGGGCGTCGCCGAGCAGGTGCGCCACGTCCTGGCCGAGCGGTCCGGGGGCGAGGGCATACTCCTGGACCTGCGCGGCAACTCCGGCGGTCTCGTCACGGAGGCCGTCGGCGTCGCCTCCGCGCTCCTGGACGGGGGCCTGGTCGCCACGTACGACGTCCACGGCAAGCAGCAGGCGCTCTACGCGGACGAGGCCGGTGACACCGAGACCCCGCTCGTCGTGCTCGTCGACGGCGGCACGATGAGCGCCGCCGAGTTGCTGGCCGGTGCCCTCCAGGACCGCGGCCGAGCCGTCGTCGTGGGCTCGCGCACCTTCGGCAAGGGCTCCGTGCAGATGCCCAGCAGGCTCTCTGACGGCTCCGTCGCCGAGCTCACGGTCGGCCACTACCGGCTGCCCGCGGGCCGCGGGGTCGACGGCCGTGGGGTCGAGCCCGACCTCAAGGTCTCCGGCGGCGCGGACGCCGAGGCCGAGGGTCTCCAGGTGCTGGACGGCCTCGGCACGCCGGCCCGCTGACCGGGGCGCAAACCGGTACCCCCGGCCCCGCCGAGGTGCGAGAATGGCCGCGCTATGGCAAAGGAAACGGGTCGCAAACTGATCGCGCAGAACAAGAAGGCGCGGCACGACTACCACATCCTCGACACCTACGAGGCGGGCCTGGTGCTCACCGGCACCGAGGTGAAGTCACTGCGCCAGGGACGTGCCTCCCTGGTCGACGGCTTCGGCCAGCTCGACGGGGGCGAGGCGTGGCTGCACAACGTGCACATCCCCGAGTACACCCAGGGGACGTGGACGAACCACTCGGCGCGGCGCAAGCGCAAGCTGCTGCTGCACCGCGCGGAGATCGAGAAGCTCTTCCAGAAGTCGCAGGAGACCGGCCACACGATCGTGCCGCTCGCCCTGTACTTCAAGGACGGCCGGGCGAAGGTCGAGATCGCGCTGGCCAAGGGCAAGAAGGACTACGACAAGCGGCAGACCCTGCGGGAGAAGCAGGACCGCCGCGAGGCGGACCGCGCCATCTCCGCGGCGCGCCGCCGGCAGCGCGGGCAGTGAACGCCGCCCGCGCCGCACGCGCGGGAATGCGCTGGCCACCGTGCGCGTTGGTCACGTACGATGGTTCCAGCACCACCGGGCGGTGACCGTCCGGTGAGCAGCTTGAAAAATCAACAAGGGGATGATCGGTTTCGACTGGGGATGTCGAAGCAGGGGAAGCGAGCCGAGGAAGCGGCAATGATCTCGTAAACCATATGCCGAAAACAATAATCGCCAATTCCAAGAGCGATTCCTCCGCCTTCGCCCTCGCTGCCTAATTAGCAGCTAGCGAAGACTCCGCGGAGTGTCAGCCCGGGGCTGTTCCCGACCCGGATCCTGGCATCAGCTAGGGGACTAAACCACTGGGCCCGGCCACGGGGCTCGGTGGGAAACCAAACAGTGGCTGGGCCCGTCGGCGGCTTGTCCGCGTGACTGCCGGGGCCGAGAAAAGCACAGCGGACTGCGCTCGGAGAAGCCCTGATTCCGCACCACAGGACGCGGGTTCGATTCCCGCCATCTCCACTGACCCAACGGAAGGCGATGCCCGCCGCGCACTGCGCGGCGGGCATCGCCTTCCGTCGTTTCCGGGTTCGTTCGTCACCCCGCGTCATTGTCATGGCGGCGAGATGCCGTGAACGGTAACGAGCAATTCGGCTGGCGCAGTTCACCCATCTGTCAGGGACGACGAAGGGACCGGCGGACGGGTCCGCCCCCGCTCCCGGGCCGTCCGGAGGGAGGCCGCCGCTATCAGAGCGGCGGTGGCGGAGGCGGCGGCGGGTATCGCGAACGCGGGGGCGGGACCCCAGTTCTCGATGACCGAGCCCGCGGCGAAGGAGCCCGCCGCGATGCCGCCGAGGAGGGCCGTGACGGCGAGGGTCATGCCCTCGTTCAGGCGGCCCGGCGGGACCCGCCGCTGGATCAGGGCCATGCCGTTGATCATCGTGGGCGCGGTGGCCATCCCCGCGACCAGCAGCGCCGGGGCGAGCAGCCACAGGCCGCCCAGGGCGGCGGCGGGAAGCGGGCCGAGCATGAGCGCGGCCATCAGCGCGACGCTCGCGGCGAAGCGGCCGCCCGCCGTCCCGCGAGGGCGGCGCAGCCCGTACAGCAGGCCCGCCGCGCAGGAGCCCGCCGCCTGCAGGGCGAGGACCGCCCCGGCGGCGCCGCGATGCCCCCGGGCGTCGGCGAAGGCGATCGTGGTGACCTCCAGGGCGCCGAAGACGGCCCCCGTCGCCAGGAACGTCAGCAGCACGGCCGGCACCGCGGCGCGCCCCGCGCCCGCCGCCGGGCCGGCCGCGGCACGCGGCACGGGTGGCGGCTCGGTACCGCGCTGCGCGGCGAACAGCAGGATGCCGCCGAACAGCAGCACCGCCCCCGTCACCGTGCCGGCCTCGGGGAACAGCGAGGTGCACAGGAAGGCCCCGAGGACCGGGCCGAGCATGAAGCAGACCTCGTCCGCCGCCTGCTCGAAGGAGTTGGCGACGTGCCGGGCCCGCTCGTCGTCCCGGTACAGGTGCGCCCAGCGGGCCCGCGCCATGCCGCCGGTGTTCGGGGTCGTCGCAGTGGCGGCGTACGCGGCGAACAGGGTCCAGGCCGGGGCGTGCAGATGGACGCAGAGCACGAGCGCGAGCGAGCCGAGCGCGGCCAGCGCGGCCGCGGGCACGGCGACCCGGGCCTGGCCGTGCCGGTCGATCAGGCGCGCGGTCCAGGGGGCCACCACGGCCGTCGCGGCGAGCCCGGTGGCGGTGACGGCGCCTGCCAGCGCGTACGAGCCGTACCCCGCGGCGATCATGATGACCGCGCTGACGCCGAACATCCCCATCGGGAGCCGGGCCAGGAGGTTTCCGGTGGCGAAGGCCCTGGTGCCGGGCAGGGAGAAGAGCCGCCGGTAGGGGGCGGCGAAGGCGTACGCGGTCATGCGATCACCCTCGCGGTCCGCCCCGGGAGCGGTCCAACACCTGATCAGCGCCCATTGACGCGGTCCCGTTGTGAATCGCGGACGTGTTCAATGGACGGATGCCGCACGACATCGACCCGCGCCTGCTGAGGGCCTTCACCGCCGTCGCGGAGGAGCTGCACTTCACGCAGGCCGCCATCCGCCTCCACATCGCCCAGCAGGCGCTGAGCCGGGACGTGCGGCGCCTGGAGCGCGAACTGCGGGCCGAGCTGTTCGTGCGGACCACCCGCTCGGTGCGGCTGACCGCCGAGGGGGAGCGGCTGCTGCCGTACGCCCGGGGGGTGCTCGCCGCCCACGACGAACTGGCCGCCGCCTTCGCGCCCGCCGGCCGCCCGCTGCTGGTGGACACCGGGGCGCCGGTCGGCACCGGGCACCGGGTGCTGTCCGCCGCCCGCGCCGCCGCGCCGGAGCTCGAACTGACCGCGCGCTTCCACAGCGGGCTGACCGGTGCCGCCGCCGAGATCCTCGCCGGCCGCCTGGACGTCTCCTTCGGCCGGGCCGCGGGCCTGGCCCCCGCGGTGCTGGACCGGCTGGAGCACCGGCCCGTGCGGTACGAGCGGATGGCGGTGCTGCTCCCCGCGGACCACCGGCTGGCCGCGCTCGCCGAGGTGCCGCTCGCGGCACTGGCCGGGGAGGCGCTGTACGCCGCGGCCGGCAACCCGGACACCGCCGAGTGGACGGACCTGGCCGAGCGGCTCTTCCGGGGCCGGGGCATCGCCGTCGCCGCGCCCTTCCCGGCGATCGACGGCCCGGAGGAGTTCGTCCGGCTGGTGCGCAAGCACCGCTGGCCCGTACTGGCCAGCACCGAGTTCATCGACCTGCCCGGTTTCGTGCTGCGGCCGCTCACCGGCCCCGTGCCGCTGGCCCCGGTCTCCGTGGTGTGGCGGCGCGGACTGCGGCACCCGGGGCTGGACGCCCTGCGCTCGGCCGCGCACCGGCTCGCCGCGGAGGGCGACTGGCTCACCCGCCCGGACGGTGCCTGGCTGCCGGAGCCGGACGCCCGTCTGATGGCGCCCCCGGCGCTCACAGGGGGGCCGCGCGCGGGGTGAGAGCAAGGTTGCCTGGCGGTCACCTCAGGCCATCGGGCGGAAACGCACCGTTCCTACTGTCGTGGGGCATCACCCGACACGCGACATCAGGGCCTGGAGGCGTCATGACCGCCGCGAGCACCACAGCACGCAAGGGGGGCCGCTGGATCGAGCGGTGGGACCCCGAGAACGAGGAGTTCTGGGAGAACGGCGGCAGGCGCGTCGCCAACCGGAACCTGGTCTTCTCCGTTCTGTCCGAGCACATCGGCTTCTCGATCTGGACGCTCTGGTCGGTCATGGTGCTCTTCATGGGCCCGGAGTACGGCATCGACCCGGCCGGGAAGTTCTTCCTGGTCGCCACGGCCACCGCGGTCGGCTCCGTGGTCCGTGTCCCGTACACCTTCGCCGTCGCCCGCTTCGGCGGCCGCAACTGGACCGTCGTCAGCGCGCTGACTCTGCTGCTGCCCACGATCGCCGCGGCGATCGTCATGGAGCCGGGCACCTCCTACAAGACCTTCCTCGCCGTCGCGGCGCTGACCGGGGTCGGCGGCGGCAACTTCGCCTCCTCCATGACCAACATCAACTCCTTTTTCCCGCTCCGGAGGAAGGGCTGGGCGCTCGGCCTCAACGCCGGCGGCGGCAACATCGGCGTGCCCGTAATCCAGCTCGTCGGCCTGCTGGTCATCGGCACGGCGGGCGCCGGGCACCCGCGGCTGCTGCTCGCCGTCTACATCCCGCTGATCGTGATCGCCGCGACGCTCGCGGCCCTCTACATGGACAACCTGGCGCCCGTGCGGAACGACACCGGGGCGGCCGTCGAGGCGGTGAAGGACGGCCACACCTGGATCATGTCCTTCCTCTACATCGGCACCTTCGGGTCCTTCATCGGCTACAGCTTCGCCTTCGGCCTCGTCCTGCAGAACCAGTTCGCCCGCACCCCGCTGCAGGCCGCGTCCATCACCTTCGTCGGCCCGCTGCTGGGCTCGCTGATCCGTCCGGTCGGCGGGCGGCTCGCAGACCGCTTCGGCGGCGCGCGGATCACCCTGTGGAACTTCCTGGCGATGGCCGCCGCGACCGCCGTGATCGTCGTCGCCTCCGCGCAGAAGTCGCTGGCGCTGTTCACCGCCGCCTTCGTCGCCCTGTTCATCCTGACCGGGCTCGGCAACGGCTCCACGTACAAGATGATCCCGGGCATCTACGCCGCCAAGGCCGCCGCCAAGGGCCTGACCGGCGAGGCCGCCGCCGCTTACGGACGCCGGCTGTCCGGCGCCGCGATGGGCCTGATCGGCGCGGTCGGCGCGCTCGGCGGCCTCGGCATCAACCTCGCCTTCCGGCAGTCCTTCCTCACCCAGGGCACCGGCACCCCGGCCTTCGTCTCCTTCCTCGCCGTCTACGCGGTGTGCTTCGCGGTCACCTGGGCCGTATACCTGCGCAGGCCCGCGCCGGCCCCCGCCCCGGCGGCCGGGCCCGGTGCCGGGGCCGCATCGGAGCCGCAGCTCTCCTACGTCGAGGTGTAGCTCCGGCGAACTGTGTAACAACGGGGAAATGCCGGTGAACCGAGACCGTCACCGGGCCTTGGAACCATGCGCGGAACGGGGCGCATGACTCCGGGACCCGGGACGGTCCCGGGCCTTCCGTGCACGTTCACCTCCGGCGGAGCGAGGCAAGAGCCATGCAAGTGCGACACGCAGACGTCCTTCCCCTGGCGGGCTTCACGGTCGGTGTCACCGCGGCCCGCCGCGCCGACGAACTGTGCGCCCTCCTCGAGCGGCGCGGCGCCACCGTGATGCGGGCGCCCGCGCTGCGGATCGTCCCGCTGCCGGACGACACGGAACTGCTCGCCGCGACCAAGCGGCTGCTCGACCGCGGACCCGACGTCGTGATCGCCACCACGGCGATCGGCTTCCGCGGCTGGATCGAGGCCGCCGACGGCTGGGGACTCGGCGAGCCCCTGCTGGAACGGCTGCGCCACGTCGAACTCCTCGCCCGCGGCCCCAAGGTGCGCGGCGCGATCCGCGCCGCCGGGCTCAAGGAGTCCTGGTCGCCGGCGTCCGAGTCGATGGCGGAGGTCCTCGACCGGCTGATGGACGAGGGCGTCGCCGGCCGCCGGATCGTCGTCCAGTTGCACGGGGAGCCGCTGCCCGGCTTCAGCGAGGCACTGCGCGCGGCGGGCGCGGAGGTCGTGGGCGTCCCGGTGTACCGCTGGATGCCGCCGGAGGACATCGGCCCCGTCGACCGGCTCATCGACACGGTCGTCGCCCGCGGGCTGGACGCGGTCACCTTCACCAGCGCCCCGGCGGCGGCGTCGCTGCTGGAGCGCGCCGACCGGCGCGGTCTGCGCGGCGAGCTGCTCGACGCCCTGCGGCACGACATCCTCCCCGCCTGCGTGGGCCCCGTCACGGCGCTTCCGCTGGAGGCCCATGAGGTGCCCACCTCCCAGCCCGAGCGTTTCCGCCTCGGGCCGCTGGTCCAGCTGCTCGCCGCGGAACTCCCCGGGCGGGTGCGCCCCCTTCCCGTCGCCGGACGGCGCGTCGAGATCCGCGGCCACGCGGTCGTCGTCGACGGCGAGCTCCGCGCGGTCCCCCCGGCCGGGATGGCCCTGCTCCGGGCCCTCGCCCGGCGCCCGGGGTGGGTCGTCTCCCGCGCCGACCTGCTGCGGGTCCTTCCGGGGGCGGGGCGCGACGAGCACGCCGTCGAGACGGCGATGGCGCGGCTGCGGGCGGCGCTGGGAGCGCCGAAGCTCATCCAGACGGTGGTCAAGCGGGGATACCGCCTCGCGCTGGACCCGGCCGCGGAGGGGAAGTACGCCTCCGCGTGACCCGGGCCGTGCCGCGAACCCCCGGGCCGTGCCGCGAACCTCCGGGCCGTGCCGCGAACCCCCGGTCCGCGAAGCGCAGCGCGCCCGCGCGCGGCGGCGCGGGGCACCCCGGACCCTGCGGGGCACCTGCCGAGTGGGCGGAAAACGCCTGGTTGGCGTACGGTGGCAGGCTGCCCCGTTCGCGGGGGCGGCACGCGCAGCGTGTGACGTACGGAAAGAAGAGAAGGGGGCCTGCGTGGCAGCGGTCCGGGACACGGAGATCGCGGTCGAGCAGACGCATCTGGACCGGGTGTACGACCGGCTCGAGGAGAAGATCCACGAGGCGGAGTTCCTCATGGACGACGCCGTCAAGCGCGGCCAGGTCGGCACACCGGGCGCGCTCGCGGAGCGCGACGCGCAGGTGTTCCGGGCGGGGCTGCACCTGAACCGGCTGAACGCGGAGTTCGAGGACTTCCTCTTCGGCCGGATAGACCTGCTGCTGGGCAAGGACGGCAAGAAGGGCCCGGACGGCGCCTACACCTCCGTCGAGCCCGCCGACGACGCCGTCCGTGCCGACGGCACGGCGGACGTCGCGGAGACGCTGCACATCGGCCGGCTCGGCGTGCTGGACGCCGACTACGCGCCGCTGGTGATCGACTGGAGGGCCCCCGCGGCCGCGCCGTTCTACCGCGCGACCCCGGTCGCCCCCGGCCGGGTCGTGCGCCGGCGCGTCATCCGCTCCAAGGGCCGCAAGGTTCTGGGCGTCGAGGACGACCTGCTGCGCCCGGAGCTGACCACCGGGCTGCCCGTGGTCGGCGACGGCGCGCTGATGGCGGCGCTCGGCCAGGCCCGCAGTCACACGATGCGGGACATCGTGTCCAGCATCCAGGCCGAGCAGGACGTCGTCATCCGCGCCCCCGCCGCCTCCGTCACCGAGGTGACCGGCGGTCCCGGCACGGGCAAGACGGCCGTGGCCCTGCACCGGGCCGCGTACCTGCTGTACCAGGACCGGCGCCGGTACGCGGGCGGGATCCTGGTGGTCAGCCCGACGCCGCTGCTGGTGGCGTACACCGAGGGCGTGCTGCCGTCGCTGGGCGAGGAGGGGCAGGTCGCGATCCGGGCGGTCGGCTCGCTCGTGGACGGTGCCGAGGCCACCACGTACGACGATCCGGCCGTCGCGCGGATCAAGGGCTCGCTGCGGATGCTGAAGGTGCTGCGCAAGGCGGCCCGCGGCGTGCTGGAGCACGGGGCGGAGCACGGGCAGTGCCCGGACCGGCTGCGGGTGGTGGCGTTCGGGCGGCGGCTGGAGCTGGGCGCCGAGGAGCTGTCGGCGATCCGGCACGCGGTGCTGGGCGGTACGGCGCCCGTCAACCTGCTGCGGCCCCGGGCCCGCCGCCTGCTGCTGGACGCGCTGTGGCGCAAGGCGGGGCGGCGCTTCGACGATCCCGAGCTGGCCGCGGAGGAGCGGCAGGGCTTCGACGAGGACATCTCCACCGAGCAGGAGTTCATCGACTTCCTGGCCGCGTGGTGGCCGGTGCTGACCCCGCGCGGAGTGCTGGCGGCGCTCGCCGACGAGAAGCGGCTCGGCCGCTGGGCGCGGCGTGTCCTGACCCCGCCCGAGGTGCGCCGGGTGGCCCGCTCGCTGCGCCGTCTGGACGCCACGGGCAGCGGGGCGCTGTCCGTGCACGACGTCGCGATGCTCGACGAGCTGGAGGCGCTGCTCGGCCCGCCGCCGAGGGTGCGCACCCGTGAGGCGGACCCGCTCGACCAACTCACCGGTCTGGACGAGGTCACCACGTACGCCGACCGGATGGCCGGCGGGCGGCGCAGCCGCCAGGAGCGGCTGGACGCCGAGCGCACGGAGTACGCGCACGTGATCGTCGACGAGGCGCAGGACCTCACCCCGATGCAGTGGCGCATGGTGGGCCGCCGGGGCCGTGCCGCCACCTGGACGGTCGTCGGCGACCCCGCGCAGAGCTCGTGGACCGATCCCGACGAGGCGGCCCTTGCCCGTGACGAGGCCCTGGGCACGCGCCCGCGCCGCCGCTTCACGCTCACCGTGAACTACCGCAACCCGGCGGAGATCGCCGACCTGGCCGCGAAGGTGCTGGCCCTGGCCATGCCGGGCAGCGAGTCGCCGCGCGCGGTGCGCTCCACGGGGATCGTGCCGCAGTTCGTCGTGGCCGCCGACGGCAATCCGGGCGAGGCGGTGCGCGCTGAGGCCGAGCGGCTGCTGGGCGAGGTCGAAGGCACGGTGGGCGTGGTCGTGGCCATGGGCCGCCGTGAGGAGGCCCGGGGCTGGCTGGCGGGGCTGGGGGAGCGCGTCGTGGCGCTGGGCAGCCTGGAGGCCAAGGGCCTGGAGTACGACGCGACGCTGGTCGTCTCGCCCGCGGAGATCGCGGACGAGTCCCCGGCGGGGCTGCGAGTGCTGTACGTGGCGCTGACCCGGGCCACGCAGCGGCTGACGGTGCTCTCCGGGAAGCGCGACCTGCCGGACGCCGCCGGCGTGCCGGACCTGCTGCGGGACTGACCCCCTGGACCGGCCCCCATGACGACGGCGGGGCGCCCTTCATCGAAGGGCGCCCCGCCGGACGTATGTGACACCGACCCGCCATGCTCGCCTCGCGGCAAGTGGGCGCTCGAAGCGCCTAAGGTTGGGCCCGGGGGCTTGGATCGAGCCGGTGCCTCACCCAGGCTAACAAACGATCCGCGATTGTCATTCCGTGCGCGTCCGCCGTTTCGGTGGCGGCTCGGGGAACATTAAGCACACAAGCTTCCGTTGACTCCCATCGCTACTCAACATTCTGTTGTAGGGCCCCCGGGTTTACGCGTACCGGCCGGTAGGTGGCAGCATCGAGGGCGCACGAACAGCGACAGCGGAGGAACAGCGGCCATGGCAACGGCGCCGAGCGTCTCGTACTCAATCACGGTGCGGCTGGAGGTGCCCGCGAGCGGATCCGCGGTCAGCCAGCTCACCACGGCCGTCGAAGCCTCCGGCGGAGCCGTCCACGGCCTGGACGTGACCGCCTCCGGCCACGAGAAGCTGCGCATCGACGTCACCATCGCGGCCACGTCGACCGCCCACGCGGACGAGATCGTCGCGAAGCTGGCCCACATCGAGGGCGTCGCGATCGGCAAGGTCTCCGACCGTACGTTCCTGATGCACCTCGGCGGCAAGATCGAGATGGCGTCCAAGCACCCCATCCGCAACCGGGACGACCTCTCCATGATCTACACCCCGGGTGTGGCCCGGGTCTGCATGGCGATCGCGGAGAACCCCGAGGACGCCCGCCGCCTGACCATCAAGCGCAACAGCGTCGCGGTCGTCACCGACGGATCGGCCGTGCTGGGCCTCGGCAACATCGGCCCCAAGGCCGCGCTGCCGGTCATGGAGGGCAAGGCGGCGCTCTTCAAGCGCTTCGCGGGCATCGACGCCTGGCCGATCTGCCTGGACACCCAGGACACCGACGCGATCGTGGAGATCGTCAAGGCGATCGCCCCCGGTTTCGCGGGCATCAACCTGGAGGACATCTCGGCGCCCCGCTGCTTCGAGATCGAGGCCCGGCTGCGTGAGGCCCTGGACATCCCGGTCTTCCACGACGACCAGCACGGCACCGCCATCGTCGTGCTCGCCGCGCTCACCAACGCGCTGCGCGTGGTCGGCAAGCAGATGAGTGACGTACGGGTCGTGATGTCCGGTGCCGGCGCCGCCGGTACGGCCATCCTCAAGCTGCTGCTCGCGGCGGGTGTCAAGCACGCGGTGGTCGCCGACATCCACGGCGTCGTGCACAGCGCCCGCGAGGACCTCGTGGCGGCCGGCTCCGGGTCGGCGCTGCGCTGGATCGCCGACAACACCAACCCCGATGAGATCACGGGGACTCTGAAGGACGCCGTGCGCGGCGCCGACGTCTTCATCGGCGTCTCCGCCCCCAACGTCCTGGACGGCGACGACGTCGCGGCCATGGCCGACGGCGCCATCGTCTTCGCGCTCGCCAACCCCGACCCCGAGGTGGACCCGGCGGTCGCCCGCGAGACCGCCGCGGTGGTCGCCACGGGCCGCAGCGACTTCCCGAACCAGATCAACAACGTGCTGGTCTTCCCGGGCGTCTTCCGCGGTCTGCTGGACGCCCAGAGCCGTACGGTGAACACCGAGATGATGCTCGCGGCCGCCACCGCCCTCGCGGACGTGGTCAGCGAGGACGAGCTCAACCCGAACTACATCATTCCGAGCGTCTTCAACGACAAGGTCGCGGGCGCCGTCGCCGGCGCCGTCCGTGAGGCGGCCAAGTCGCAGGGCCTCACCGCGACGTCGTGACGACGGAGCGTCATCGAGCCGTACACGACCCGCTTTTTGTGTGACTCTCCCGGGTGCCGGATTGGCGTTTCCCCCAGAAATAGGGGCAGGATGCGTACCTGGGCGGTGAGGGCCGCACCGCAGAAGCGCGAGTAGCGTCTTCAATGCGTCTTCCCCGACTGTCGACGTTGGGGTTTCCATGCAAGGAGTACTTAGATGAACCGCAGTGAGCTGGTGGCCGCGCTGTCCGAGCGCGCCGAGGTGACCCGCAAGGACGCCGACGCCGTTCTGGCCGCGTTCGCCGAGGTCGTCGGCGAGATCGTCGCCAAGGGCGACGAGAAGGTCACCATCCCCGGCTTCCTCACCTTCGAGCGCAGCCACCGCGCCGCGCGCACCGCGCGCAACCCGCAGACCGGTGACCCGATCCAGATCCCGGCCGGCTACAGCGTGAAGGTCTCCGCGGGCTCGAAGCTCAAGGAAGCCGCCAAGGGCAAGTAATTCCGCGACCTGTCGCGACATGCGAAGGGCGGCCTCCCCGTGCGGGGAGGCCGCCCTTCGGCGTGTCCTGCGGGTCCGTCCGGTCAGTCCCCGGCGGGCAGCTCGACCTTGGCGCCGAGCTTCTCCAGCTTGCCCATGAAGTTCTCGTAGCCGCGGTTGATCAGGTCGATGCCGTGCACCCGCGAGGTCCCCTGCGCCGCGAGGGCCGCGATGAGGTACGAGAAGCCGCCGCGCAGGTCGGGGATGACCAGGTCGGCGCCCTGCAGCCGGGTGGGGCCGCTGACGACCGCGGAGTGCAGGAAGTTGCGCTGGCCGAAGCGGCACGGCGTGCCGCCCAGGCACTCGCGGTAGAGCTGGATGTGGGCGCCCATCTGGTTCAGGGCCGAGGTGAAGCCCAGCCGGGACTCGTACACCGTCTCGTGGACGATGGACAGGCCGGAGGCCTGGGTCAGGGCGACGACCAGCGGCTGCTGCCAGTCGGTCTGGAAACCGGGGTGGACGTCGGTCTCCAGGGCGATGGCGTTCAGCGGGCCGCCGGGGTGCCAGAAGCGGATGCCGTCGTCGTCGACCTCGAACGCGCCGCCCACCTTGCGGAAGACGTTCAGGAAGGTCATCATCTCGCGCTGGCTCGCGCCGCGGACGTAGACGTTGCCCTCGGTCGCCAGGGCCGCGCAGGCCCAGGAGGCCGCCTCCAGGCGGTCCGGGAGGGCGCGGTGGTTGTAGCCGCCGAGCTTGTCCACACCGGTGATCTGGATGGTGCGGTTGGTGCCCATCGTGATGATGGCGCCCATCTTCTGCAGGACGCAGATGAGGTCCTCGATCTCCGGCTCGATCGCGGCATTGCGCAGTTCGGTGATGCCCTCGGCCAGGACGGCCGTCAGCAGCACCTGCTCGGTCGCGCCGACCGACGGGTACGGGAGTTCGATCTTGCAGCCGCGCAGCCGCTGCGGGGCCTCCAGGTACTGGCCCTCGGGGCGCTTCTCGATCACCGCGCCGAACTTGCGCAGCACGTCGAAGTGGAAGTCGATCGGCCGGCCGCCGATGTCGCAGCCGCCCAGGCCCGGGATGAAGGCGTGGCCGAGGCGGTGCAGCAGCGGGCCGCAGAACAGGATCGGGATCCGGGAGGAGCCCGCGTGCGCGTCGATGTCCGCGACGTTCGCGCTCTCCACCTTGGAGGGGTCGAGCACGAGTTCACCGGGCTCGTCGCCGGCCTGCACCGTCACCCCGTGCAGCTGCAGCAGGCCCCGTACGACGCGCACGTCGCGGATGTCGGGCACATTGCGCAGCCGGCTCGGTTCGCTGCCGAGCAGGGCGGCCACCATGGCCTTGGGCACGAGGTTCTTCGCGCCGCGGACATGGATCTCACCCTCGAGCGGGGTGCCGCCGTGGACGAGCAGTACATCGTTAAGGCCGGTCATTGCTCTCGCGTTCCTGGAGAGGGGCAGAAAAGAAGCTGGGTCCCCGCAGGCACCAAGGGGAAATGGTAATCGGCCTTCCGTGGCCCGGTGGAGGCCTGTGAGGTCCCACTCATGTAATGGCTTCGCTACAGCACCCTGCGCGTTCGCGCGGCCTCGGAGGGTCGCCGCCGCGGCCGCCTCCGACCGGGTCCCGGGAGGGAAAAGGGCATCGTTGCCACCCCGCGCGGCGGCGGAATGCGGGATTATGTTGACCATGACCGAAGTGTCATCGCTCACCGGCAGGCTGCTCGTCGCGACGCCCGCGCTCGCGGACCCGAACTTCGACCGGGCGGTGGTGCTCCTCCTCGACCACGACGAGGAGGGGTCGCTCGGCGTCGTCCTCAACCGCCCCACGCCCGTCGGGGTCGGCGACGTCCTGGAGTCCTGGGCCGGGCTGGCCGGCGCCCCCCAGGTGGTCTTCCAGGGCGGCCCCGTCTCGCTGGACTCCGCGCTGGGCCTGGCCGTGGTGCCCGGGGAGCCCCGGGACGGCGAGGACGCCGAGCCGCTGGGCTGGCGCCGGGTCTACGGCGCGATCGGCCTGGTGGACCTGGAGGCGCCGCCGGAGCTCCTGGCGGCCGAGCTCGGCTCCCTGCGCATCTTCGCCGGGTACGCCGGATGGGGGCCGGGGCAGCTGGAGGACGAGCTCGTGGAGGGCGCCTGGTACGTGGTGGAGTCCGAGCCGGGGGACGTCTTCTCCCCGGACCCCGAGCAGCTGTGGCGCTCCGTGCTGCGCAGGCAGCGCAGCGAACTCGCGATGGTCGCCACGTATCCGGACGATCCGTCTCTGAATTAGGCTTGCGTGCCATGAGCACTCTCGAGCCCGAGCGCGGGGCGGGCACCGGCACCCTCGTCGAGCCGACCCCGCAGGTGTCGCAAGGCGATGGCGACCACGAGCGCTTCGCGCACTATGTACAGAAGGACAAGATCATGGAGAGCGCGCTCTCCGGATCGCCGGTCGTCGCGCTGTGCGGCAAGGTCTGGGTGCCCGGGCGGGACCCGAAGAAGTACCCGGTCTGTCCGATGTGCAAGGAGATCTTCGAATCCATGCCCTCCGGTGGCGGGGACAAGGACAAGAGCGGCAAGAAGTAGCCGCCTCCATGGCGGGCGGGTACGGTCGCGGCACCGCGGCCGTGCCTCGCGCGTTTGAGGAGACATGGCACAGGACGACGCCTTCACGGCGGAGCGGGTCTTCGGGCTGTGCGAGCGGGGGCGCTTCGCGATGGCGCACTCGCTCGTCGACGACGCCTTCGTCGCCCGCAACGGCAGCTTCGGCTATCTCGTACGGGCCAGGATCTTCGCGTACGAGCGGCGGGCCGACCGGGCCCGGGAGGCCGTCGACTGGGCGCTGGCGCACGCGGAGCCCGGCGACCCGGACGCGCCGCTGCTGGCCGGGCTCGTGCTGCAGATGCTCGGTGACGCCCATGCCGCCCTCGGGCTCGGGCTGGGGGTCGCCGCCGCCGACCCCCGCGACTGGCGCGCCCAGGTACTGATCGCGGACTCCTGCCGGATGCTCTCCCGCGGCCCCGACGCCCTCGCGGCCGCCCGGCGCGCGGTCCTGATCGCCCCCCGGGAGGCGGAGGCGCAGGTCGCGCTGGCGCGGGCGCTGGACCTGTCCGCCCGGCCCGCGGCCCGTGCCGAACGCCGGACGGTCGTGGCCCGGGCGCTGGAGCTCGGCGCCTCACCCGCCGACGTGGCGGGCCGGCGCCGGTGGCCGCGGCTGGTACCCGTCCTCCTGGTGGGCCCGCTCGTGCTGTTCGCCGGCCGCTGGACGCTGGCGGTCGCGCTCGCCGTCCTGGTGGCGCTGGCGGGCTGGCTGTGGCTGCTCCAGGCCCGCCGCTCCGGCAGCACCGGGAGGGGCCGCCTGCAGACCGTCCGCGCCCTCGCCCGCGCCGAGTTGACCGGGGACCCCGCGCGCACCCGGGCCGCCGTCCTGACCGCGGGGGCCTTCCTGCCCGCGCTGCCGTTCGCCGCCACCGGCCTCGCGGGGGCCGCCGCGGCCGACGGCAGCCCCTGGCCGCTCCCCGCCGTCCTGGGCGCCGCCGCGGCCGCCGTGGCGGTGCTTCTCGCGGGCGCCCGCGCGGTGCGGTGGTGGTACGGGGACGTGTTCCTGCAGCGGGACTTCCTGACCAGCCGGCACGCCGTCGTCCAGCTGACCGCCGTCGCCGGACTCATCGGCACCACCCTGGCCCTGTCCGTCGCGCACGCCACCTCGCCGGTGCTGTGGGGCGTGGTGACCGCCGCCCACCTGCTGTGGTGCGTCACGGGCCTGCTGGTCACCGCCGTCCTCCTGGGGCGCGTCCGCCGGACGGGCGGCTGACCGGCGGGCGTCGCGTGCGGCAGGCGGGCGGGCCGGAAAACGGCGATTGGTCTACTCCAGTTGCCCCCACAGCGGCAGGATGGGCGCCATGGACCTCATTCCGGCGCCCGTCGAGGCGCACCGGCACGGCGACGGCGGTCACCACGAACTGGGCCCCGGCACCACCCTGGCCGCCGGCCCCGGGACCGAACGGACCGCGCACTGGCTGCGCGCGACGCTCGGCGCGGCCACCGGGCTCCCGCTGCCCCCGCCGCCCGCGGGCACGCCAGGGACGATCACGCTGTCGCTCGACCCCGAGGTGACGGCCCGCCTCGGCGCCGAGGGGTACCGCCTCACGGTGTCCGCGCGGGACGGCGTGCACATCGACGGCGGGGGACCGGCGGGGCTGTTCTGGGGCGCCCAGACGCTCCGCCAGCTGCTGGGCGACGCCGCGGCCTTCCGGCGCGCCCCGCTGCCGGGGCGGACGTGGCGCCTGCCGCACTGCGCCGTCGAGGACGCCCCGCGCTTCGCGTGGCGCGGCGTACTTCTGGACGTGGCACGGCACTTCATGCCCAAGGACGTCGTCCTGCGCTACGTCGACCTGCTGGCCGCGCACAAACTCAACGTGCTCCACCTGCACCTCACCGACGACCAGGGCTGGCGGGTGGAGATCCGCCGATACCCGCGCCTGACCGAGGTCGGCGCGTGGCGCACCCGCACCAAGGTCGGGCTGCGGGAGTCGCCGCTGTGGGACGAGCGCCCGCACGGGGGTTACTACACCCAGGACGACCTCCGCGAGATCGTGGCGTACGCCGCCGAGCGGCACGTCGCCGTCGTCCCCGAGATCGACATCCCCGGCCACTCGCAGGCCGCCATCGCCGCGTACCCGGAACTGGGCAACACGGATGTCGTGGACACCACCGCCCTCCCGGTGCTGACCGGTTGGGGCATCAACCCGAACGTGCTGGCGCCCACCGAGGCCACCGTGCGCTTCTACGAGAACGTCCTCGCCGAGGTCCTGGAGCTCTTCCCCTCGGAGTTCGTCCACATCGGCGGCGACGAGTGCCCCAAGGACCAGTGGCGCGCCTCGGCCACCGTCCAGGCCCGCATCAAGGAGCTGGGTCTGCGGGACGAGGACGAACTGCAGAGCTGGTTCGTCCGGCACTTCGACGACTGGCTGACCGCGCGCGGCCGCCGGCTGATCGGCTGGGAGGAGATCCTGGAGGGCGGGCCGGCCGCCGGGGCCGCCGTCTCGTCCTGGCGCGGGTACGCGGGAGGGATCGCGGCGGCCCGGGCGGGCCACGACGTCGTGATGTGCCCGCAGAGCCAGGTCTACCTGGACTGGCGGCAGTCGGACCGCGAGGACGAGCCCGTGCCGATCGCCCACGTCCGCACCCTGGAGGACGTCTACCGATTCGAGCCGGTCCCCGGCGGCCTCACCGCCGAGGAGGCCGCCCACGTCATCGGCGCGCAGGCCAACATCTGGACGGAGACGATGGATTCGGTCCGCGCGGTGGACTACATGGCCTTCCCGCGGCTCGCCGCCTTCGCCGAGACGGTGTGGAGCAGCCTGCCCGCGCCCGCCGCCCGCGACCACGAGGGCTTCGCCGCGCGAATGGTCACCCACTACGGGCGACTTGACGCACTGGGGGTCGAATACCGGCCGCCGGGCGGCCCGCTGCCGTGGCAGCGGCGTCCCGGCGTCATCGGACGCCCGATCGAGGGGCCGCCCCCGATCGTGTGAGGCGTGCCACAACCCGGGGCCGGTCAATGCGGGAGATGGCAAGGTGGTGTGGCCAATCACGGCAAGACGCGTGAAGGAGGCCATTCCCGTCGCAAGCTGGATAAAGGCGCAAACCGGACGGAGTTCCATCCGGAAGGCGGGTTCTCCTTTGCGACCCTCGCGTTGATCACCCCGGAAGATGTGCCAGAGTTGCCACGTCCGGGCTGTCAGCACGTACCGTACGGCTACCGCACCGCGGACAGCCGGGGAAGGGGCAGCTGCGTGAGCACGTACGCACGGCAGGCAGCGCGCAATGTGGCGTTGCCGACCTCGCTCGACGAGGCCGTGGCGGCATTGGCCGCCACGCCCACCGCCGTGCCCGTCGCCGGAGGCACCGACCTCATGGCCGCCGTGAACTCCGGGCTGCTGCGCCCCGCCGGACTGGTCGGCCTCGGCCGGATCAGCGAGATCCGCGGCTGGCAGTACGCGGACGGCGCGGCGCTGCTTGGCGCCGGACTCACCCACGCCCGCATGGGCCGCCCGGACTTCGCCGCGCTCATCCCGGCCCTGGCCGCCGCCGCCCGCGCCGCCGGGCCCCCGCAGATCCGCAACGCGGGCACGCTTGGCGGCAACATCGCCGGCGCCGCCCCCACCGGCGACTCGCTGCCGGTGCTGGCCGCCCTCGAGGCCTCCGTCGTCGTGGCGGGCCCGGACGGCAACCGCGAGCTGCCCGTCAGCCACCTGCTCACCGGCATGGACCCGCTGCGCCCGGGCGAGATCCTGGCCTACGTCCGGGTCCCGCTGCTGCACGCGCCGCAGACCTTCCTGAAGGCCACCGGCCGCACCGGGCCCGGCCGCGCGATCGCCTCCGTCGCCGTCGTCCTCGACCCGGCCCGCCGGGGCGTACGCTGCGCGGTGGGAGCTGTCGCACCGGTACCGCTGCGGCCGCTCGAGGCCGAACGCTGGGTCGCCGGGCTGATCGACTGGGACGGCGAGCGGACGCTGGCGCCCGAGGCCCTCACGGCCTTCGGCGAGTACGTCGCCGCCGCCTGCATCCCCGACCCCGCGCCGGCCCCGGACGGCCCCCTAGGCACTGACGGCGTGGGGGGACCCCCATCGGCCCCCGAACTGCCCGCCGCGGCCCTCCAGCTGCGGCGTACGGTTGCCGCACTGGCCCGCCGCGCGCTGGGGAGGGCACTGGCATGAGTGACGACGTGTACGACGACAGGACACCGGACGGGCGTATGACCGACCAGCCGCAGGCGGGGTCCCCCATGCCGCACGGCGGGGGATTCACCCCGGGGCACGGGGTGTGGGAGCCCCTGCCCCACGGCGAGTACGACGCCGACCAGACCATGCACGTCTCCTTCGCGGCGCAGCTCTCCATGGCCGAGCCCGGCGCCGACCCGCTCGCCGCCCCGGGCCACGGCTACGCGCCCGAGCCGCCCGCCGTGCCGACAACGGTCGCCCCCGCCGACGCGTCCGCCGCCACGGGCTCCCGTGACGACGCGGCCACCACGTGGACGATCCCCGTGGTGCGCGACGACACCGCCGCCGACGACTCCGGCGAGTACTCGGTGAGCGCCTTCGTGCCCACCCCCGACCCGGCACCCTGGTCCGCCCCGGCAGCCCCGCAGGCGCCCTCCGCACCGCACCCCGGCGTCGCCGCGGACGGCGGCTGGGCGCTCCCCGCGGACGCCACCGGCCAGTGGACGCTGCCCCTCGCCCCGGACGGCGCCGGCGACGAGTCCGGTGAGTACCGCTTCCCGCCCGCACCCGCTCCGGCCGCCGCCGACGCGCCGGAGGAGCCGCGGCCCGAGGCCGGCCCCCGAGAGGGCGCCGGACACGCCGGGGACGCCGAAGAGGCCTTCGCCGGGGAGGACGACGGGACCGCGCGGGAGGACGCCGCCGAGCCCGACGAGGACGCTCACAGCGAGCACCCGCTGGCCTCGTACGTCCTCAACGTCAACGGCACCGACCGCCCCGTCACCGACGCCTGGCTCGGCGAGTCGCTGCTGTACGTGCTGCGCGAGCGCCTCGGCCTCGCCGGTGCCAAGGACGGCTGTGAGCAGGGCGAGTGCGGCGCGTGCTCGGTCAAGGTCGACGGCCGCCTCGTCGCCTCCTGCCTGGTGCCCGCCGCGACCGCCGCGGGCAGCGACATCCGTACGGTCGAGGGGCTGTCCGCAGGCGGCGGGCCCTCGGACGTCCAGCGCGCGCTCGCCGAGTGCGGGGCCGTGCAGTGCGGCTTCTGCATCCCCGGCATGGCGATGACCGTGCACGACCTGCTGGAGGGCAACCACAGCCCGACGGAACTGGAGACCCGGCAGGCCATCAGCGGCAACCTCTGCCGCTGCTCCGGCTACCAGGGCGTCCTGGAGGCCGTCCGCCA
The DNA here is from genome assembly GCF_053598835.1 of Streptomyces sp. NPDC001070. Taxonomy (NCBI): domain Bacteria; kingdom Bacillati; phylum Actinomycetota; class Actinomycetes; order Kitasatosporales; family Streptomycetaceae; genus Streptomyces; species Streptomyces sp. NPDC001070. Next base: position 12,001 of record NZ_JBSFLB010000036.1, on the reverse strand, counting down.
GGTCGTGGCCGAGCGCGAGGAGACCGCCGGCGCCGCCGCGGACGAAGCCGCCGAGGACCAGGCCGACGGCGCCCGCGTCCCGCACCCGCGCCCCTCCTCCGGAGGCCCGGCGTGAGCACCCCGAACCGCCTCACCCAGCACCACCTCCCCCCTCGCGGCAGCGAAAGGTACGCGCGATGACGGGCCCCGACGCCGCGACGGCCACCCCGGCCATGGGCACCCCCGCGACGGTCGCGACAGGCGCCGCCGAGCAGCAGTCCGTGCCGCACGGCATCGGCGCCTCCCTGCCCGCCGCCGACGGGATCGCCAAGGCCCAGGGGACGTACCCCTACGCCGCCGATCTGTGGGCCGAGGGCCTGCTGTGGGCGGCCGTGCTGCGCTCCCCGCACCCGCACGCCCGCATCCTGTCCATCGACACCGCCGAGGCCGCCGCGCTGCCCGGCGTGCGCGCCGTGGTGACCCACGAGGACGTCCCGGGCGACGCCATGCACGGCCGCCGGGTCGCCGACCGCCCGGTCTTCGCCAAGGACACCGTCCGGCACCACGGCGAGGCCATCGCCGCCGTGGCCGCCGACCACCCCGACACCGCCCGGCTCGCCGCCGCGGCGATCCAGGTCGAGTACGAGGTCCTGGAACCGGTCATCGACCCCGAAAGGGCCTTCTCGGCGCCCCCGCTGCACCCCGACGGCAACCTGATCCGGCACATCCCGCTGCAGTTCGGCGACCCCGACGCGGTCGGCGAGGTCATCGTCGAGGGCCTGTACCGGGTGGGCCGCCAGGACCCGGCCCCGGTCGGCGCCGAGGCCGGCCTCGCCGTGCCCCGCCCCGACGGCGGCGTGGAGCTGTACGTGGCCTCCACCGACCCGCACACCGACCGCGACCTGGCCGCCGCCTGCTTCGGCCTGGAGCAGGACCGCGTCAAGGTCGTCGTCACCGGCGTGCCCGGCGCGATGGGCGACCGCGAGGACTCCGGCGTGCAGATCCCGCTCGGGCTGCTGGCGTTGAAGACCGGCTGCCCGGTGAAGTTCGTGGCCACCCGCGAGGAGTCCTTCCTCAGCCACAGCCACCGCCACCCCACGCTGCTGCGCTACCGCCACCACGCCGACGCCGAGGGCCGGCTGGTCAAGGTCGAGGCCCAGGTGCTGCTGGACGCGGGCGCGTACGCCGACACCTCCTCCGACGCCCTGGCCGCGGCCGTCGCCTTCGCCGCCGGCCCCTACGTCGTCCCGCACGTCTTCGTCGAAGGCTGGGCGGTGCGCACCAACAACCCGCCCTCCGGCCACGTCCGGGGCGAGGGCGCGATGCAGGTCTGCGCGGCCTACGAGGGTCAGATGGACAAACTCGCGGCGAAGCTGGGCCTGGACCAGGCCGAGATCCGCATGCGCAACGTCTTGGCCACCGGCGACCTGCTGCCCACCGGGCAGACGGTGACCTGCCCGGCGCCCGTCGGCGAGCTGCTCAAGGCCGTGCGCGACGCCGACCTGCCGCCGCTGCCGATGGACGACGACGAGTCCGAGTGGCTGCTCCCGGGCGGCCTGGAGGGCGCGGGCGAGCCGGGCGCGGTGCGCCGCGGCGTCGGCTATGCGCTCGGCATGGTGCACATGCTCGGCGCCGAGGGCACCGACGAGGTCTCCACCGCCACGGTGCGCGTCCACGACGGCTCCGCCACCGTCATCTGCGCCGCCGTCGACACCGGCCAGGGCTTCGCCACCCTCGCCCGGCAGATCGTGCAGGAGGTCCTCGGTATCGAGGAGGTCCGCGTCCTGCCCTCCGACACCGACCAGCCCCCGGCCGGCGCCGCCGCCCGCGGCCGTCACACCTGGGTCTCCGGCGGCGCGGTCGAGCGCGCCGCCAAGATGGTGCGCACCCAGCTGCTGCAGCCGCTCGCCGGGAAGTTCGGCATGTCGGCCGAGCTGCTCTCCATCGCCGACGGCAAGATCACCTCGTACGACGGGGTGCTGTCCACCACCGTCGAGGAGGAGCTGGCCGGCAAGGAGCTGTGGGCCACCGCCCAGTGCCGCCCGCACCCCACCGACAGGCTCGACGACACCGGTCAGGGCGACGCGTTCGTGGGCCTCGCCTTCTGCGCCGTGCGCGCCGTGGTCGACGTCGACATCGAACTCGGCGCGATCCGGGTCGTGGAGATGGCCGTCGCCCAGGACGTCGGCCGGGTCCTGAACCCCGCGCAACTGCGGGCCCGCATCGAGGCCGGGGTCACCCAGGGCGTCGGCATGGCCCTCATGGAGGACCTGCGCGCGCCGCGCGGCATCATCAAGCGCCCCAACCTGACCGGCTATTCGCTGCCCACCGCGCTCGACGCGCCGGCGATCCGCGTCGTGCGGCTGGTCGAGGAACGCGACGTGGTCGCCCCCTTCGGCGCCAAGGCCGCCAGCGCGGTCCCCGTCGTCGTCTCCCCGGCCGCCGTCGCCTCCGCCGTCCGCGCCGCCACCGGCCGCCCGGTCAGCCGGCTCCCCATCCGCCCCCAGCACGCGGTGGCCCGCCCGCAGGCGTGACGCGCCGTCATGCACGCCGAAGGGCCCGGTCCGTGCGGACCGGGCCCTTCGCAGGGGGGCCGTGGCGGGAATCGAACCCGCGTAACTCGATGCGCAGGTGTGTCCGCGCTGGTCAGGGCATGATCCGGCCGCGCTCGCCGGCGTTCGTTTCCGTACGGACGCTTCGCGTGCCGGAGATGACCAAACGGCCCTGGACGGCCGCGCACAGCGATGAACGAGACGGAGACCGAGACGGCGGGCGATAGCGGAAGTCACCTTCGGCGACTGTCATCGGACCGTCTCAGCCCTCGCCCCGCGTGCCTATCCTCCCCCGCTGCACCACAGATCCCCCGAGTAACTACACTTTGCGTCCATGTCTTGGGACCCTCAGCACGGCAACCGTACGTATGGCGCGAGCGGCCCCGATGGCGTGAATGCCGGGGACGGTGCCTACCAGGACAGTGGCGACATTCAGGGCCTGCGGGTCATCTACGACCCGAACGGCGACACGGCCCAGGTGTACGACCGATACCCGGATCCGGCGGCGGCGCACGGGTGGCACGAGTCGGAGGCCACTGGTCACGGGGTTGCGCCCGGCGATGCTTACGGCCACCCGCAGGGCGCGTACGTCGACGGCCACGACACGTACCGGGGCGGCCACGACGCCCACGAGGGGGGCCACGGCACCCATGAGACCGGCCATGGGGCCTCTGGCACCGAGCATGAGCACACGTACCGGGACGGCGCATACTCCTCCGGCGCCGACGACGACCAGAACGACGCCGAGCACGACGACGGCTCGGTCTTCGTCGATGCATCGGGCCGCCGAACCCGGCTGATCCGCCGTGCGGGCCTCGCTGTCGCGGCGGTCTGCGTCGTCTTCATGGCCGCTGTGATCGCCGGACTCTTCAATTCGAAGCCCTCTGGCGGCCCGCTACCCCGGGGCCAGGAGCAGGAGCAGGAGCAGAAGCAGGACGACTCGTCGACGGCCACGAACCAGCCCGGCTCGACCGCCGAACCCACCGCCGATCCGTCCGCCACGTCTGGGAAGTCATCCGGGGAGTCAGCGGCCCCGAGTCCATCGGTGAGCGCTTCCAAGACCGGTGGCGAGCCCAAGGCGCCCACGACCAAGGCGCCCACGACCGCAGCCGCCCCCACCACGGGCGCGCCGGGCAGGGGGAACGCCGGCGACCCCCCGGGCCACGGCCAGGGATCGACAAAGGGACCCAGGTGAGCCACCCACAACGCAACACCGGAACGTCCCGTTCCACCGGCAGCAGTCGTTCCCGCCGCGCCAACCGCTCGGCTCGATCGTCTGCGGCGACCCGCTAGACGCAGACGGCACCCAGAACGCCCATACCCGCGAGATCGCGATCATCCGTAGCGGAGTTTGCGCCAGAAGCAGTAGCTCATCGGAACGCTGCACACCGCCCAGAGGGCCAGGAAAAGCGTGAGACTGCCGAATCCCGCGAGCACGCCAAGGAGGACGGTCAGCACGATCTGGCTCGCCACCCAGTTCCCGGTCACCTTCAACTCGCGCAGGTCAGCGGAGAGTTCCTCCGGACGGAAGCGCCAGGCCCAGATCATGTAGGCGCCGCCCAGCGACATCGCCGCGCCGTCGACGATGAGGGCCGCGTCCAGCAGCAGGTTGGATTCGGGAGCGTCCTCGGTCCGGTGGGTACGGCCATGCACGGTCATTGCCGTGATGGTCCCCGACCAGACGGTGACCGTGACGTGGTCGCCGTGGTGCAAGCGGTAGAAGACGTCGGGCGGGTCGTCCAGACGGACATCCCCGCCGATGGGATCGGGCCCCTTCAGGGCGATCCGTACGACGTGCGATCCGCGCCCCTCGGTGCTGGTGGAGGTGACGACGGCCGTCGCCGTGTGGAGGCACGCCGCATGGAGATCGGCGCGGTCGGCACCGGCGCAGGGGTCCGCCGAGTGGAAGTGCCGTGAGAACGCGAGATCCTCGACCAGCGCGGACACACCGCCCGCCGTCAGTAGCACCCCCAGTGCGGCGAGGGCGATGAAGCCCGCGCTCCGAAGGAAGACCCGTCGGCGCACGTCGTATCCCACGTTCACTCAGACATGTCTCGTACCCGGAGGGTTGCAGGACCAAGGGCGGCGGACGAGTCCGGTTGTCCGGCCGACGGGCGTTGCGGTTGAGGCATCCGTCCGTCGCGATCTGAGTGCCCCCGCGACCAGTGAGGAGACGGGCCGGCCGGACGATGACGACGACGGCGCGGCCGACGCACTCGTACAGGTCAACTGAGACGGACGGCCAAAGGGCGGCACCTCCAGGGGGCCGCCCTTCGGTGTTGCCTGGTCAGGGCAGTGGAGGCCGTGGCGGGAATCGAACCCACGTAACTCGATTTGCAGTCGAGCCCCTGAACCACTCGGGCACACGGCCTTGCGTCGTTGACGTACCCCGACCATAGGCGGGACCCCCAGGAGCGGGTCAACGCTTTCCGGGGGCCCGCAACGGGACTGCCATACGCCGTTCACGAACCGCCGGGGGACGCGAGGAACTCCTCCACCACCGGGCGGAACAGCCCGGGTTCGTCGACCCACGGGAAGTGCCCGACGGCGTGCAGCGGTTGCAGGCGGGCGTGCGGGAAGGAGGCCGCGACGACCTCGCCCGCGCGCATGCCGGTGATCGCGTCGCGGTCGCCGGTGATGACCAGGACCGGGCAGGCCACCTCGCGCAGCCGCGCCAGCACGGCGAGCCGGGCGGGTTCGTCGACGCCCTGCCAGAAGCCGGCCCGGGGGACCGGGTGCAACTGGCTCCCCTCGGCGGCCGCATGGGCGCGCTGGGGCTCGTCCCAGCGGCCGTACGCCATCGGCGCGACCTGGAGCAGCAGCGCGCGGACCCGGCCGAGGTCGTCGGCGGTCTCGAGTTCGGCCAGGGCGGCGACCGCGTCCGGCCACCACGGTTCGCCCACCCGGCTCTCGAAGATCTCGCGGGCGTCGTCGGGGAGCTCGCCCTGCAGGCGGGAGCCGGGGGTGACCAGGACGAGGTGTGTGAGCCGCTCCGGGTAGGCGGCGGCGTACGCCTGGGCGGTCGCGGCCGAGGCGTCGTGTGCGAGCAGCGCGAAGCGCTCCAGACCCAGGTGCTCGCGCAGGGCCTCCACGTCCTGTGCGAGCCGCAGGAAGGAGTAGGCGAGCGGGTCCGTGGCCGGCGGGGTGCCGCCGGTGCCCCGGCTGTCCGGGACGACCAGGCGCCTGCCCCGGTCCAGCCCGCCCAGGTCGCCCAGATAGGCGGCGTCCCGTCCCGGCCCCCCGGCGAGCGCGAGCAGCACCGGCCCCTCTCCCCGGTCCTGGTAGGCGATCTCGGTTCCGTCGTACGACGTGTAGTGCGGCATGGCCTACGCCTTCCCCGGCCCGGGCTCCCTTCTCCTGGGCCTAGGCCGAAAGGCCGATCCGGGTGCCAGGGGCAAGACGGGGATTGACCCCTTACCCTGTCGTGGTGACCACCGCAGACACCGAGCCGGTTTCCGGCAATACAGGCATAACGCTCGCCGGATCGGACACCGACACCGTTCTGGGCAGCCGCTACCGCGCGCTGACCCTCGCGATGGTCTCCGTCGTCCTGCTCATCGCCTTCGAGGCCACCGCCGTCGGCACCGCCATGCCGGTCGCCGCGCGGGAGCTGGACGGGCTGCCGCTGTACGCCTTCGCGTTCTCCGGTTACTTCACCACCTCGCTGTTCGCGATGGTCATCAGCGGCCAGTGGAGCGACCGCACCGGCCCGCTGGCGCCGCTCGTCACAGGCATCGGCGCCTTCGCCGCCGGCCTTGTCGTCTCCGGCACCGCCCAGTCCATGTGGCCCTTCGTGCTGGGCCGCGCCGTGCAGGGCATCGGCGGCGGGCTCGTCATCGTCGCCCTGTACGTCGTCGTCGGCCTCGCCTACCCGGAACGGCTGCGGCCCGCGGTGATGGCGGCCTTCGCCGCGTCCTGGGTGCTGCCCTCCATCGTCGGCCCGCTCGTGGCCGGGACGGTCACCGAGCAGTTCGGCTGGCGCTGGGTCTTCCTCGCCATCCCCGTCCTGGTCGTGCTGCCGCTGCTGACGGGCCTGCCCGCGCTGCGCCGTACGCCCCTCCAGCGGCCCCTGGACGACCGCGCGGCCCCCGACGGGCGCCGGCTGCGCCTCGCGTTCGCCGTCTCGGCCGGCGCGGGCCTGCTCCAGTACGCCGGGCAGGACCTGCGGCCGCTGTCCCTGGTCTTCGCTGCCGCGGGTGCCGCGCTCGTCGTCCCGGCCGCGCTGCGGCTGCTGCCCCGCGGCACCTTCCGTTCGGCCCGCGGCCTGCCGTCCGTGGTGCTGCTGCGCGGTGTGGCCTCCGGCACCTTCCTCGGCGCCGAGAGCTTCGTCCCGCTCATGCTCGTCACGCAGCGGCACATGTCGCCCACCCTCGCCGGGCTCTCCCTGGCCGGCGGCGGCATCACCTGGGGCATCGGCTCGTGGATCCAGGGCCGCCCCCGCCTCGAGCCGTACCGCGAACGCATGGTCGTCCTCGGCATGTTCCTGATGGCCGCGGCGATCGCCGGTGCCGCCCTGCCGCTCCTCGACGCCGCCCCCGCCTGGAGTGCGGCCGCCGCCTGGGCCGTGGGCGGCCTGGGTGCGGGCCTGGTCATCTCCTCCCTCAGCGTCATCCTCTTCAAGCTCTCGCCTCCGGCGGAGGCAGGGGCGAACTCGGCTGCCCTCCAGGTCTCCGACGCCCTGTCCAGCGTCGTCCTGGTCGCGGCCGCAGGCACCGTGTTCGCCGCCCTCGGCGGCGCGGCCGGCGCGTTCACGGCCGTCTTCCTCCCGATGGCCGTCCTCGCCCTCGCGGGCGTGGGCGTCGCGGCCCGGCTCCGCCCGAAAACCGGGTGAGTCGCGTGCGCCGGGGGGTTACCGTCCCGGTGTGAAAGAGCTGACCGTCGTCTTCACCGACACCGAGTGGGAGTCCCTGAGCGACCTCGCCGACGCGCACGGCGTGCCCGTCGCGGAGTTCGTGCGCACGGCGGTGCGGGCGTACGAGGCGGCCGAGGCCGCGCGCGTCCGCGCCGCGGGGGAGGCGTACGCCGCCGCCCACGCGGACCTGCTGCGCAGGCTGGGGGAGTGACGTGACCGTGCGCCATCTCACATTCGCCGAGGTTGCCGATCTCGCCCGCCTCGCGTGCGGCGGCGAACCGCCCGCGGTGCGCGATCCCGGGCTGCTCGCGTCGGCGGTGCACCGGCCGCGGGCGCGGATGTTCGGCGTCGAGGCCTACGGGGACGACGTCTTCGCGGGCGCGGGGGCGCTGCTGCACGCGATCGCGGCGAACCACCCCCTGGTCGACGGGAACAAGCGGACCGCGTGGCTCGCGGCGGTGGTGTTCCTCGCCCTCAACGGGGTCGACCTGCGGTCGGCCGACCAGGACGCGGCCTATGAGCTGGTCGTGGGGGTCGCCTCCGGTGCGGTTTCCGATCCGGCGGCGATCGGGGCTGCGCTGGCGGCGCTTGCCGCGGGGTGCGGCCCGTAGGGGCCCCGGGTGCCCCTTGCGGCTGGTGGTTGTGTGCGGCTCCGTTGCGCCTGCGGGGGGCGGGGAAACCCCCAACGGCAACCCCAACGCACCCGCACGGGACCCCCGGTGTGACCCCCGTCGCACCGCGACGAACGCGCCCCGTTCCTTCCGGGACGCCCCGCCCCGCGCCAGTAGGCTGTGACGGTTGTCGTACCCGACCCGTCACCGGAGACCGTGACTACCACCGCCCCGCACAGCGCAAGCAACTCGCACTCGCACCACCTGTCGCCCGCCTTCCCCGGCCGCGCCCCCTGGGGCACGGCCGGCAAGCTGCGCGCCTGGCAGCAGGGTGCCCTCGACCGGTACATCGCGACCCAGCCGCGTGACTTCCTGGCCGTCGCGACCCCGGGCGCGGGCAAGACGACGTTCGCGCTCACCCTGGCCTCGTACCTGCTCCACAACCACCTCGTGCAGCAGATCACCGTCGTCGCCCCCACCGAGCACCTGAAGAAGCAGTGGGCGGAGGCGGCGGCCCGGATAGGCATCAAGCTGGACCCGGAGTACAGCGCGGGGCCGGTCGGCAAGGAGTACCACGGGGTCGCGGTCACCTACGCCGGCGTCGGCGTACGCCCGATGCTGCACCGCAACCGCTGCGAGCAGCGCAAGACGCTGGTGATCCTGGACGAGATCCACCACGCGGGCGACAGCCGGTCGTGGGGCGAGGCGTGCCTGGAGGCGTTCGAGCCGGCGACCCGGCGCCTGGCGCTGACCGGGACGCCGTTCCGGTCGGACACCAACCCCATCCCGTTCGTGACGTACGAGGAGGGGAACGACGGCATCCGCCGGTCCTCCGCCGACTACACCTACGGCTACGGCAACGCGCTCGCCGACGGTGTCGTGCGCCCTGTGATCTTCCTCTCCTACAGCGGCAACATGCGCTGGCGGACGAAGGCCGGCGACGAGATCTCCGCACGGCTCGGCGAGCCGATGACCAAGGACGCGATCGGCCAGGCCTGGCGGACCGCGCTCGCGCCGACCGGTGAGTGGATCCCGAACGTGCTGCGCGCGGCGGACCAGCGTCTGACGGAGGTCCGCAAGTCGATCCCGGACGCCGGCGCCCTGGTGATCGCCACCGACCAGGACTCGGCGCGCTCGTACGCCAAGCTGATCCGGGAGATCACCGGGCACAAGGCGACCGTCGTCCTCTCCGACGACACCGGGGCCTCGGCGCGCATCGAGGAGTTCAGCGGGAACGACTCGCGCTGGATGGTCGCGGTCCGCATGGTGTCGGAGGGCGTCGACGTCCCCCGGCTGGCCGTCGGCGTCTACGCGACCACCATCTCCACGCCGCTGTTCTTCGCGCAGGCGGTCGGCCGCTTCGTGCGGTCCCGCCGCCGGGGCGAGACGGCCTCGGTCTTCCTCCCGACCATCCCCATGCTGCTCGGCTTCGCGGGCGAGATGGAGGTGGAGCGCGACCACGCCCTGGACAAGCCGAAGAAGGAGGGCGAGGAGGACCCGTACGCGGAGTCCGAGAAGGAGCTGGCGGAGGCCGAGAAGCAGCAGGACGAGGACACCGGCGAGCAGGACATGCTGCCCTTCGAGGCGCTGGAGTCCGACGCCGTCTTCGACCGGGTGCTGTACGACGGCGCCGAGTTCGGCATGCAGGCGCACCCGGGCAGCGAGGAGGAGCAGGACTACCTGGGCATTCCGGGCCTTCTGGAGCCGGACCAGGTGCAGTTGCTGCTGCAGAAGCGGCAGGCCCGGCAGATCGCGCACAGCAGGAAGAAGCCGGACACGGAGGCGGACCTGCTGGAACTGCCCGCAGAGCGGCGCCCGATCGTCACGCACAAGGAACTGCTGGAGCTGCGCAAGAAGCTCAACACGATGGTGGCCGCGTACAACCACCAGAGCGGCAAGCCGCACGGCGTCATCCACAACGAGTTGCGCCGGGTGTGCGGCGGCCCGCCGAGCGCGGAGGCCTCGGCGGGGCAGCTCAACGAGCGCATCAAGAAGATCCAGGAGTGGGCCACCCGGATGCGCTGAGCGCTGCCGCCGCCGGCATCGGGAGGGCCCGGCCAGGGTGCTGATGGTACGTCAGCGCGACTGTGAATCTTGCGGTGTGGGAGGCCGTTCGGCGAAGGATTTACGCCGCGCGGCCCCGCTACCTCATCCGTGTGACCGGATTGTGGACGAAGTCTTCCGCTGAGCGGTACGCATCGCTACCGTTCCGGTCACGCAACGCGCCGTGGCAGAGCAGCCTCGGGGCGCAGCCGGTACCGCCAGACCGGTGGCCTCTCCGCGCTCTGCCGCGGGACCGGCAGTGCTCCCGCCGTGAGAGATGAGCCGCCACTCACACGAGAAGGGGGCGTCGTGACCGCGGAGACCTCTCAGACGCTCGATCGGGGCCTGCGGGTCCTGAAGCTGTTGGCCGACACCGACCACGGACTGACCGTCACCGAGCTGGCGGCGAAACTGGGCGTCAACCGTACGGTGGTCTACCGCCTCCTGGCCACACTGGAGCAGCACTCCCTGGTCCGCCGCGACCTCGGCGGCCGCGCCCGGGTCGGCCTCGGCGTCCTGCGCCTGGCGCACCAGGTGCACCCGCTGCTGCGCGAGGCCGCGCTCCCCGCCCTGCGCTCCCTCGCCGAGGACATCGGCGCCACCGCCCACCTGACCCTGGTCGACGGCAGCGAGGCGCTCGCCGTGGCGGTCGTCGAGCCCAGCTGGACCGACTACCACGTCGCCTACCGCACCGGTTTCCGGCACTCCCTGGACCGCGGCGCCGCGGGCCGGGCGATCCTCGCCGGGCGCAACACGCAGCCTTACGAGCCCGATCCGCGGTGCGCGGAGGGCCCCGGTTACGTCCTCACCCACGGCGAGCTGGAGGCCGGGGCGAGCGGTGCCGCGGCGCCGCTGGTGGGTGTGCCCGGCATAGAGGGCAGCGTCGGCGTGGTGATGCTCGCCGACGCGATACCGGAACGGGTCGGCCCCCGGGTCGTCGAGGCGGCGCTGGAGGTCGCCGACGCGCTGCGCTGACGGGCCGGCCGGGGTGCCGCGAGGACGGTCCCGCCGGTCGCCCCGGCAGTGGGGCGCCCGGGGCCCGGCACGTCCGGGGCGCCGCGGTGAACTACATTCACCCCATGCCTTTCGCCTCCGCCCGGAACCGGACCCTCGCCGTCTGCGCCGCCCTCGTGGCCGCACTGCTGGCGGTGGCCCTGTTCGCGCCGCTGCCGATCTCGATCGTCGTGCCCGGACTGACGGCCGACGTCCTCGGCAAGGACCAGGGCAAGCCGGTGATCACGGTCGCCGGCACCGAGACCCGCGCGACGTCGGGGCAGCTGCGGATGACCACCATCGCGGCGACCAACCCCGACGCCGTCGTCCGTTTCGGCGATGTTCTCAAGGCCTGGTTCGCCACCGACCAGGCCGTGATGCCGCGCGACGCGGTCTATCCGACCGGCGGCACGGTCAAGGAGATCGAGCAGCACAACCAGGCGGAGATGACCGAGTCCCAGCAGGCCGCCACCGCCGCGGCCCTCCGGCAGCTGGGGCTGTCCTCCTCGGACGTCAAGGTCACGCTCCACCTGGCGGACGTCGGCGGCCCCAGCGCGGGCCTGATGTTCAGCCTGGGCATCATCGACAAGATCGACGGCAACGGCAGCGGCGGCGACCTCACCGGCGGCCGCAGGATCGCCGGTACGGGGACGATCACCGCCGGCGGAAAGGTCGGCCCGGTGGGCGGTGTCCCTCTCAAGGAGCAGGCCGCCCGGCGCGACGGCGCGACCGTCTTCCTCGTCCCGAAGGCCGAGTGCTCCGACGCCAGGGCCGAACTCCCCAAGGGGCTGCGGCTGGTGCCGGTCACCACCCTCGACGGCGCGATCGACGCCCTGGACGCGCTCGGCAGCGGCGGCAGGGTCCCCAGCTGCTAGATGTATTGACCCGCAGCGTTGTTCACGCGGCTGATCGGTGGGTGGCCGCCGAGTGCGGTGTGGCAGCGGTGGTGGTTGTAGGTGTGGAGGAAGTCT
>NZ_JBSFLB010000035.1:0-91901 GCF_053598835.1 Streptomyces sp. NPDC001070 | reverse complement strand
GCAGCTGACCGAGGAGGTCACCGCCCGCAAGGGCTGACCCCGTCCCGGCACGCCCCGGAGCCCCGCGACGCCCCCACCGGCACCGCGGGGCTCCGTCGTGTCCGTCAGCCTCCGAGGTAGCGCCGCAGCAGCCGTTTGCACTCGGCGATGAGGACGGGATCGCCTTCAGGGTCCTGGCGGAAGGCGAGTCGGAGGACCGCGTCGGCGGACTCGAGGGCGACATGCAGCCGCACGCGGGCGGCGGCCTGGTCGCCGTCGCCGAGCAGCCCGCCGACCAGGAACCAGAGCCGGTCGGCGACAGCCGCGTTGTTCTCCAGCACCGCGTCGAGGAGGTGGACGCTGCGCGGGTCCTCGCGACCGATCGCGCCGAAGTCCACCACACCGAAGCCCGGGACGGAGCGGCGCATCGCGACGTACTCCTCGATCGCCAGGTCCACCATCGCCCCTGTCCGCTGGGGGCGTTCGGCCTCCACCCGGCGGGCGAGCCGGTCGGCGAAGTGCCCCAGGTTCCGTTCGGCCAGCGCGCCCAGCAGCCCGTCGACGCCGGGGAAGAACTGGTACAGCGTCCCGATCGGGACCTCCGCGCGCCGGGCCACCTCCTTGGTGGTGAGCGCCGTGTAGCCGACCTCGTCCAGCAGGTGCGCGCAGGCGTCCAGGATCCGGTCGAAACGTTCCTGGCTGCGCTGCTGCACGGGGCGGCGGCGGAGGGGACCGGACGAGTTCGGGGGTGCCTGCATGGTCCCACTCTGCCGGATCGGGTGTAGGTTGGCGAGGCTCAACATGAGCATTCCTCATGTTCGTCGCAGGTTCCGCAGAGGAGAGGAATCCCGATGTCCCCGCTTCCCGCCTCCTTCAGCTGGGGTGCGTCCACCGCCGCGTACCAGATCGAGGGCGCCGCCACCGAGGACGGCAAGGGGGCGTCCGTGTGGGACACCTTCAGCGCCCGCCCCGGCGCGGTCCGCGACGGCCACACCGGCGAGGTCGCCTGCGACCACTACCACCGCCACGCCGGGGACGTCGCGCTGATGAAGGACCTCGGCCTCGACGCGTACCGCTTCTCGATCTCCTGGCCGCGCGTGCTGCCGGAGGGCAGGGGGCGCGTCGAGCCGCGCGGACTCGGCTTCTACGACCGCCTGGTGGACGAACTGCTCGCGGCCGGCATCACGCCGACGCCGACCCTCTTCCACTGGGACCTCCCGCAGGCGCTGGAGGACGAGGGCGGCTGGCTCAACCGGGACACCGCCCGGCACTTCGCCGAGTACGCGGCCGTCGTCGCGGCGCGCCTCGGCGACCGCGTCACCCGCTGGATCACCCTGAACGAGCCCTTCGTCCACATGGTCTTCGGCTACGCCTTCGGCACCCACGCCCCCGGCCGCGCGCTGATGCTGGAGGCGCTGCCGGTCGCCCACCACCAGTTGCTCGGGCACGGGCTCGCCACCGCCGCGCTGCGCGCGCACGCCCCCGCCCCGGCGCAGGTGCTGATCGCCAACAACTGCACCCCCGTGCGGACGCGCGAGGGCGCCACGGACGCCGACCACGCGGCCGCCGCGGCCTACGACGCCCTGCACAACCGGCTGTTCACCGACCCGCTGCTGCTCGGCGGCTACCCCGACCTGACCCCGTACGGGCTGACCGACCCGACGTGGGGCGGCGTCGTCCGCGAGGGCGACCTCGCGGTCGTCGCCGCGCCCCTGGACGGGCTCGGCGTCAACTACTACAACCCCACCTGGATCGCCGCCCCCTCGGCGGAGGCGGGGCTGCCCTTCGACATCCTCGACCCCGACACGGCCGTCCCCGGCCGGTCGTACCCGCGCACCGCCTTCGGCTGGCCGGTGGTGCCGGACGGGCTCACCGAGCTGCTGACCGGGCTCGACGCGCGGTACGGCGCGGCGCTCCCGCCCGTGTGGATCACCGAGAACGGCTGCTCCCAGCCCGATCTGCCGGCCGCCGACGGCGAGATCCGGGACGAGGCCCGCGTCGACTACCTGCGCACCCACATCGAGGCCGTCGAGACCGCGCACGCCCGGGGCGTCGACGTCCGCGGCTACTTCACCTGGTCGCTGCTGGACAACTTCGAGTGGGCCGAGGGCTACCACCAGCGATTCGGCCTGGTCCACGTCGACTACGCCACCCAGCGGCGCACGCCCAAGGCCTCCTACCACTGGTACCGGGAACGGATCGCCCGGGCGCGCCGCGCGACGCCCTGATTCCCCCGGATCCCTTGGCACCCCGTCCGCCCGACACTACACTCGCGCGAACATGAGATGAACTCATGTTTCTCGGGTGCTCCGGGGGGAACGGCATGCGCCAGACCGGTGAGGACGCTCCGCACACGCCCGACGTCGCGCTGGCCGAGCCGGTCACACGGGTCCGTCCGGCCTGGACCGCCCTGCTCAGCATGGCCACGCTGGCCGTCTTCATGGCCTTCATGACCCCGATCCAGATCCTGCTGCCGCTGCAGCTGGAACACATCGACCCGGCCGGGAAGCATACGGCGCTGTCCTGGGTGACCGGTGTCGGCGCCCTGGTCGCGATGGTCGCCAACCCCCTGGCCGGGGCGCTGTCCGACCGGACGGTCTCGCGCTTCGGGCGCCGCCGGCCGTGGACCGTCGGCGGCGCGCTGGCCGGCGCCGCCGGGCTGCTGGTCACCGCCGCCCAGCACACCGTGCTCGGCGTCGCGCTCGGCTGGTGCCTCGCGCAGGCCGGGCTCAACGCCATGCTCGCCGGAGTCACCACCCCCATCGCCGACCAGGTGCCGGTCGCCCAGCGCGCCGAGGTCTCCGGCTGGACCGGCATCACGCAGTCGCTCGGCCTGGTCATCGGCGCGCTGGTCACCACCACGCTGGTCACCGGGGTCCCCGCCGGCTACGCCACGATCGCGCTGCTGACCGTCGCTCTCGCGCTGCCCTTCGTCCTCCGCTTCGGCGAACCCGCGCTCCCCCGCACGCTCCGCCCCGTCTTCGACCCGCGGCGCCTGGCCTCCGGCCTGTGGGTGAGCCCACGCCGCCACCCGGACTTCGGCTGGGCCTGGCTGACCCGCTTCCTGATCAACCTGGGCAACGCGATGGGCACCCTGTACCTGCTCTACTACCTCACCGACTCGGTCCACCTCGACGACCCCGACACCGGCGTACTGATCCTCACCCTGATCTACACCGTCTGCGCCGCGCTCACCGCCATCCCGGTCGGTGTGCTCTCCGACCGGGCGGGCCGCCGCAAGGACTTCGTCCGGGCCTGCGCCGTCGTGATGGCCCTGGCCGCGGTCCTGCTCGCCTGCGTCCACACCTGGGCCGCGGCCATGGCCGCCGCCGCCGTGCTGGGCGCGGGCTTCGGCATCTACCTCGCCGTGGACCAGGCCCTGGTGACCCAGGTGCTCCCGGCCGCCCAGGACCGCGCCAAGGACCTCGGTGTCATCAACATCGCCAACTCCGGCCCCCAGGTCCTCGCCCCCGCCGTCGCCGCCCCCGTCCTCGCCCATCTCGGCGGCTACACCGGCCTGTACCTCGCGACCGCCCTCGTCACGCTCCTCGGCGGCCTGCTGATCACCAAGGTCCGCGCGGTCCGGTAGGGCGTCTTCGGCGCGGCCGGGTGGGCACTCGGCCGCCGTTCCGCTCCGCGGCGCCGCGGTCCTCCTGGCGGCGGCCACCCGCCCGCTGACGTGGTCCCCGCTCCGACGCCGCAGCGGCGCGCACCTGCTCCCAGGCCCCACCACGCGCGGCCCATGCTCCCGGGGAGTGGGTGGCACGGGACGCCGAGGAGCACGGCGCCCCGGGCCCTAGAAGCGGGTCAGCGGGCTCGGGCCCGTTACGACCAAGGCCCCAGGCCGGCGGCCATCTCGCTGACCCCGGGTCTGGCCCTTGGAGCGGGCGATGGGAATCGAATCCGCGTACCCAGTTTGGGAGAGTGAGGCTCCGGACCGCGCCCCACCTGGGCGGACGGTTGCCTGCGGCAACGCGGCCCCGTCACTGCTGTTCCCGGTGGTTCCCATCGTGTCCCCGCCCGATTCGGCATGTGTGTGGCACGCGCCCCTCGATGCGAACGGCCAGTGCTCTCGCCCATCGTGCCACTCCGCAGTAGGCCCGTCGCAGGGTCTTCGAAGCGGCACGGTAGACTACTACGGGACGGCGTGAGCGGGTGTCGGTGACCGAGAGTAAGGCCTGCATCATTCTGATCAGCTTCTCCCAGGCCCCCAGGCAGTTGCCGGCGGTCCACGAGGTGGGTCCCGGCTCATGGGGCAGCGACGCCTTACGCGCGATGTCCGCCAGACGTTCGTCCAAGGCGTCCGTTACCGGCGTGGCGATCCGGAGTTCCGCGACGATCTCGGGGATTCGATGACCGGTGTCCGGGGCAACTGGGGTACCGGCGATTCCACCGCGTCCACGTAGTACCAGGGCGGCTCCTCGTACGACTCGTAGAGCCTGCCCCGCGTCACCACGCCCTCCGGGGTCGCCACCCAACAGGCGCTGGGCGGGGCTTCCTCCGCCGGAAACAGGATGGCTGTCTCCAATTCGGCGGCCAGTCCAGTGGCGAGGGCGCGCTCCGTGGGCTGACTCGGAACCTCGTCCCGAGCGTAGATGTCCAGCGCCAATGACAAGTCTCCCGACAACTCCGCGTGAGTGCACAAGACCAGGGCGTCCCAGTTGCGCTCGCGCGGACCACCGTCGTCCGCTGCGACATCCACCTCGCCCAGCGGCACGCCCAGGACCATTGCCAGAGCGGCGGCCAGATCATCAAGGTGGGGGCGGTCCACAGTGAGCAGGTTGTAAGTCATCGATCGGTCCTGTGGTAGGTGGCCGAGGCCCGTGGGATGCCTTCCAGGGTCCATGCGCAGCGTGGATTGCCGGAGAACAGCCGGCCCACACCGGTAGAGGATCCCACCCCTTGACTGGGCGCCGCAGATGCTTTACCGCTACCTCCTTCTCGGCCCCGGTTCGCGGCACTGAAGACACGCACTTGGACATGGCCGGGGGTCTGGGCCCTGAGCTTGGGAATCACCGGGCCTTGCGGCCTCGGTCGTGCTCTGACCGGCGTCAACGGCTATCAGGGCAAAGCGTTGAGCTCGCCCCAGCACCCGCCACTGACCGCGGTTTGCCGTCCCCTCGGGCACGCAACGGGCACGGCCACCTTCTGATCCGTAGCTATAGCCGGACCGGTCAACGAGGTTCATACCGGCCGCTTCAGGGGCTCTCTGGAGCACTACTGGTCGGGGCCGGTTGCTGTGGTTGCTGTACTTCCCTGCTGTCTGGCGCGCTTCGCTGCCGTGTTCCGGGCATGAGCCTCACGCCGTAGCCGTCGCTCATAGTCCGCGATCTGCTGGGACATGGGTATGCCGGTCGGTCTCTGAACGAGCCGCTCCTTCTCCCGGTCCACCAAGAAGGGGGCGTTCCCGCCGAGGCTCGGCCGCGTGCCGGCGGGGCGACCGATGTCCTGTCGCGCGCACCAGTAGAACACCCAGCCAAACGAGACGGGTTTGACCATAGCGATCGCAAGGTCCATGTTGATCGCTTCTGCATGCCGCGCGAGCTCGGCCAAAACGAGTTCTCTGGCTTCATCTTCAGTCAGCATCTGCTCAGCGTCTCAGCCCTGTCTGAGGGAAGTCAGCCCCCTTCGGGCCAGCCGCCAGGTCCGTCCGTGCGGATCAGAATTCCGGGGGAGTCTGGATCGACCTTGCCTGTGTAGTTCGGCCAGAAGGCCCGGCGAGTGCGTGGCAGTGGGACCTCCACAAGTTGCCCGTCGTGCATCATCCACAGGCCGAAACATTCATCTTCCTCGTCGTGGATCAGCACCTGCACGGAGTGTGGCGACGGCCAGGGCAGCGACTCAAGGTGTTCCAACAGGCCGATCCATCGGCTCCGTCGCACGAACTCAATGGCCCAGCCGCCGAACATGCCATGTCCTATATCGACGAATTTGCCATCCCACCCACCGCAGTGGTCCAGCCTGGTCAGCGGTTCCATGATTTCTTCTGCGTCGCTGGCCAACACGATGACCTCGGCGAATCTGCTCATGGGGAAGTATCACTGGATACGGGGAAGGATCGGCAACCAAGTTTCGTGCCTGCCAGAACGCGAGTCGGCCTGCGCGAGGGTCCGGGCGCAAGGTCGGTAGCGTCAATGGCGGCGGTTTGAGCCCCGGTTTGGAAGACTGAGGCTGCGGACCCTCATGCCTCTGACACTCGCCGAGCAGGTGCCCGACCGGGATCACGCGGCTGGCGCGGAGGGGCATTGGGTGGCCGCTGCCATGGCGTCGACTCATCACCTCCCACGTGTCGCCGGGCCTGCTGCCGGTGTGTGGCCGCCGTTGTCAGCCTGTCGGCGGCAGGGATCTTCCTGTGGGCCGATCGAGCCGGCCCGGGACAACGTCCGCGATCACCTGACGGACCATTGATGTCTCGCACGTCCTGCGGGGAGGATGGCGGAGATCACCCCGGTAATCCGGAGGAGTCTTCTGTGGCGAGCGCTGGGGCGGCCGAGCTGCTGCTGGGTGGCATAGTCGTATTGGGCGCGTCCGTGCAGTGGCTCACGGGAATGGGGTTCGCACTCATCGCGGTGCCCGCGCTCGTTCTGGTGCTTGGGCCCGCCCAGGGGGTGGTGCTCGCGAATTGCGCGGCCGGCGTCATCAGCGTCGTGGGACTCACCGCGGGCTGGAGGCGGGTGCGAGTCGGCGCAATGGTTCCCTTGGTCATCGCCTCCGCGTGTACCGTGCCCGCGGGTTCCTGGGTGGCCGCCCGACTATCCGAACCCGTACTGCTGGCAGGCGTCGGCGTGCTCGTGACCGCGGCAGTGGTTGTCGTGATGGGAGGCGTGCGCATACGCGCTCTGAGTGGCACGAGGGGAGCAGTGACCGCGGGCGCCGTGGGCGGCTTCATGAATTCCGCGGCCGGTGTGGGCGGGCCACCGTATTCCCTGTACGCGGTGAATGCGGGCTGGCCGGTACGGGAATTCGTACCGAACGCGCAATTCTACGGAATAGTGGTGAACGTGTTCTCGGTCGCCGTCAACGGTGTGCCGAAGCTGAGCGCGACGGCGTGGACGGTGGCCGCGGTCGCGATGGTGGCGGGCGCCCTCATCGGCAGAGCGCTCGCGCCGAGGATGCCGGAGCAGTGGGTCCGGCGGCTCATCCTCGTCCTGGCACTGGCCGGCGGCCTTTCCGTCCTGGCCAAGGGCCTGCAGGGAATGTGATGGCCGCCGCTGGGCCAGCGGTTTTGCACCCCGACCTGCTACGCGCCGCCCCGGCGTAAGCCGGCCGTGTTTCCTGTTCGCCGCCGCAGTTCCCCGTGGCTCCCCGCCCGATCCGGCACGGTTGTGGGACGGGAACTCTTGATCAGTAGCGCCAGGACGCGTCCAGCGGTTCGTTCGGCGACGGCAAGTCCGCGTCAATGCAGATCCACTTGGAAAGGGTGACGGTGGTCGACAGGGCAGGCGAAGATCCGCAGGTCGCCGTACCGCCCTACGATGACTCCGGTCTCAGCGTCGCTGGCCACGGTGAACAGCAGCGTCATCTCCGTGTCGCATGTGCGGCAATGGAAGGCCATGGGATGCGTCAGGTGCCAGGTCGGCCAGCCGCCTAGTTTCCATCCCGCGACACGAGTGATCACATCGCCGCCGTCACCGGTCTTGTCGACCAACTCTTCCAACGCCGGGCGGAGCTCGGGGGGCAGCTCTTCCCGGAAGGGGAAGTCGGTCAGCGACTCACCCGTGACGGTGCACGGCTCGGGGAGGTAACCATCCTCGGCGTGACGTGAGGGCGATGGCGGGGCCACCAGTCTGCTGTCCACGTCAGCGGCCCGGCGCCACCGCAACTCCACGACGGGGCTCACATCAGCCTGTTGAGCGGGGGGATCCCAGTGCTCGTTGGGGCACCACAGAATTTGCAGGAGATCGGCGTCAGCGGGCCACCACGGCCCCGGCACGTCCCGCTTGAAGACCTGGACCACCGGCACCATGGCAGTAGCAGGCAGGCCGACGGGGTTCACTTCGTCGGGCAAGGAGCACACAGGCCACGGTTCGTCACTCGGCCAGAGCAGCGGGCCACCGATGGAACTGTCCCCAGGATTCGGCTCCCCCCGCTCGGGGCGCAGCACGACGGCGTCTCGCGCAAAAGGCGCGAGAGCCGGCAGAGCATCGAGTATCGCTTCGGTCGAAGGTCTCAGCGGGTGCGCCATCGCGCCTCCTCCTCGGCTGGCCACCACAGATCGCTCGTAACGTACAGGCCAGCGGTGACAGACTGCGCGAGCTCTGGCTCCCGCCGGTCGGTGCCTCCCCGCGCAGATCCCCGCTGACCTGCTCGGGGAGGCACGCCCACCGCCCTTCGCCATTACCCCGGACGTAATCGACGCCCCGCGGCGCCCCCGGCAAGGTGGTCGTACCGGGCGGACGGGGTGGCGCACTCCACCCCGTCCGGCCGGGCCAGGACCGGAGACCGAGGAGGACCGTGATGTCGCAGAACCGGTACGAGGCCGCCGTCGCCCGCTACTTCGAGGCGTGGAACAGCACCGCGGACCCGGAGGCGCGGGCGAAGGCCGTGGCCGCCGCGTGGACGGAGGAGGGCACGTACACCGACCCGCTGGCGCAGGCGGGCGGGCACGAGGAGATCGGGGCGCTGATCGGCGGGGTGGGGGAGCGGTTCCCCGGGTTCGTGTTCACGCCGGTGGGGGACGTCGACGGGCACCACGACGTGGCGCGCTTCGCCTGGGAGCTGGGGCCGGCCGGCGCTGAGCCCGGGACGGCGCCGATCGCCGGCTCCGACGTGATCACGCTGGCGGAGGACGGCAGGATCCGGGCGGTCAGCGGCTTCCTGGACCGGCTGCCGGCGGCGTGAGGGATTGAAGGGCGGCGGCGGTCTCCGGGTCGGCGGGGAGGAAGGTCTCGATCGCCAGCTCGGAGACCGTGACGTCCATGGGGGTGTTGAAGGTGGTGGCCGTCGAGATGAAGGACAGCACCCGGCCGCCGTGCTCGATGCGCATCGGCAGCGCGAACGGGAACACCTCGGTGTCGGCGGAGGCGGAGCCGTCCGCGTCGCGACCCTGCGGGACGGGGTAGGAGATCAGCTCCGCGTACAGCGCGCGCAGCGGCCCGTGGCCGCTCATCGCGATCTGTCGCTCGATCCGTTCCAGCAGATGCCCCCGCCATTGGCGGAGGTTGAGGATGCGCGGCGCGATGCCCTCCGGGTGGAGCGTGATGCGCATCGCGTTCAGCGGCGGCCGCAGCAGGTGCGGGGCGACGCCCTCCAGCAGGGCGCCGACGCCCTGGTTGGCGGCGACGACGTCGTACATGCCGTCCAGGACCAGGGCCGGGAACGGGTCGTACGCCGCCAGGAGGCGGTCGAGGCTGTCGCGCAGGGGGTGCATCGCGGGGTCGCGCAGGGGCGTCTCCGGGTAGGCGGGGGCGTACCCGGCGGCGACGAGCAGGGCGTTGCGCTCGCGGACGGGGACGTCGAGGTGCTCGGCGAGCCGCAGGACCATGGCCTGGCTGGGACGGGAACGGCCGGTCTCGATGAAGCTGATGTGCCGCGCCGAGCTGTCCGCCCGCAGGGCGAGTTCGAGCTGGCTGATCCGCCGCCGCTCCCGCCACCCGCGCAACAGCGTCCCCACACCCGCCGTGGTCGTCGTCATGCCCCGACCGTAACCCAGGTGTGGGGCAGGGGCCGGAGCACATCGCGCGCCGGCCCGGCGAACGCTCAACGAGGCTCCGCCGCGGGGGAGTCCTTGACGAGGGAGAGCAGCCGGTAGACCGGGTCGGGGCGGGCCGTGTCCTGCCCGGGCAGCGCGGCGAGGCGCCCGGCGAGCGCCGCGGCGTCCCCGTCGCGAAGCGCGAGCGCGGAGGCGAAGTCGCCCGCGAAGACGCGGGCGGCGAGGTCGCGCGGGGTGCGGCCCTGGCCGTGGCCGGTGAAGCGGGCATCGGCGGCCGGGCGCAGGCCGTGCGCGGCGGCGTGCCGTACCACCCGGTCCTCGGCGTCGTGCGCCTCCTTCGTGCGGTACGGCGCGAGCAACGCGTCGATGTCGCTCCCGACGTCGTGCCCGGCGTCCTTGTCGACCGTGGTGACCAGCACCCCGCCGGGGCGCAGCACCCGCGCGCACTCGGCGATCACCGCGGGGGCGCCCGGCAGCAGATGCAGCACCCACACCGCCGTCACCGCGTCCAGCGAGCCCGTCGCGAACGGCAACCGGTGCGCGTTGCCCAGTACGATCCCCGGGCCCACCCGGTCCGCGGCGAGCCGCGCCATGGCCAGGGCCGCGTCGACGCCGAGCACGCGCAGCCCGGGGCGCGTCAACCGCGCCGTCACCAGCCCGGTGCCGCAGCCGATGTCGAGCACCGTGCCGGCCCGCCCCGGTATCAGCCCCAGCACCGCGGCGGCCGCCGCGTCGGCCCGGGGGACGCCTCCGCGAGTGGCGTCGTAGATCGCGGCCTGCTTCTCGTAGTCCAGCACGCTCGTAGGCTAGCCGCCCCGCCATCTACCGGGCGGTGACCAACTGCCCCTACTCTCACGCTGTTTCCGCGACCGAGCCCCACCGACTCCAGGAGAGCCCGTGAGACACGGCAGAGCCGCCGCCGCTTGCGCCTTCGTCCTGCTCCTCGTCTCGTCCGCCACCGCCGCCGGCACCGGATCCGCCGGCGCGACCCCCGCGGGCGCCGCCGCGGTCCCCCAACTGCGGCTGGTCACCGGCAACGTCATGATGCTGCCGCGCAGCCTCTACCCCAACTGGGGCCAGCTCCAGCGCGCCGACCTGGTGGCCGCCTCGGGCTACACGCAGGGCGCGGACGTCCTCGTCTTCCAAGAGGCGTTCGACAACGGGGCCTCGGACCGGCTCCAGGCCAACCTCAGGGGCCGCTACCCCTACCAGACCCCGGTGCTCGGCCGTTCCAAGTCCGGCTGGGACCGCACGGAGGGCGCGTACAGCTCGCTCACGCCCGAGGACGGCGGTGTCACGATCCTCAGCAAGTGGCCGATCCTGGAGAAGGTCCAGCACGTGTACGGCGACGCGTGCGGCGCGGACTGGTTCTCCAACAAGGGCTTCGTGTACGTCGTCCTCGACGTGAACGGCACCCGGGTCCACGTCGTCGGCACCCACACCCAGGCCGACGACTCCGCCTGCGGCAACGGTGAGGCCGCGAGTGTCCGCTCGGCCCAGAACCGTGAGATCGACGCCTTCCTCGACGCCCGGGCCATCCCCGCCGCCGAGCCGGTGATCATCGCGGGCGACCTCAACACCGACGTCTCCGGCGCCGAGCACGCCCGCATGCTCGCCGACCTCGACGCCGCCGCCCCCGATGCCGACCCGGGGCCGGCCGCCAGCTTCGACCCCGCCACCAACTCGGTCGCCCGCGACCGCTACCCCGACGACCCCGCACAGCGTCTCGACTACGCCCTCCTGCGCAACGGCCACGCCCGCCCGGCCCGCTGGGACAACCGCGTCGTCGACGAGCACTCGCCGCGGTGGTCGGTCACCAGCTGGGGCACCACCTACACGTACGACGACTACTCGGACCACTACCCGGTCGTCGCCGGCGACGTGTGACCGCCTGCGGCGGCGTTCTCCGCGGCCGGGCATCCCGGGTCGTCGGCTCAGGAGTGGTAAAGGGCGTCGATCTCGCGAGTGTACGCCTTCTCTATCGCCCTTCTCTTCAGCTTGAGCGAAGGCGTGAGCAGCCCGCCCTCCTCGGAGAACTGTCCGGCCAGGATGCGGAAGGTCCTGATCGACTCGGCCTGGGAGACGAGCGTGTTGGCGGCGACGACCGCCCGCCGGATCTCCGTCTCCAGGTCGGGGTCGTGGATCAGCTTGGCGATCGGCAGCTGCGGCTTGGCCCGCATCGTCAGCCAGTGCCCGACGCCCTCGGGGTCCAGGGTGATCAAGGCCCCGATGAAGGGCCGGTCGTTGCCGACCACGACGCACTGCGAGACCAGCGGGTGGGAGCGCACCCGGTCCTCCAGCACCACCGGCGAGACGGACTTGCCGCCGCTGGTCACCAGGATCTCCTTCTTCCGCCCGGTGATCGTCAGATAGCCGTCCTCGTCCAGCGAACCGAGGTCACCGGTGGCCAGCCAGCCGTCGTGCAGGACCTCAGCGGTGGCCTTGGGGTTGTTGAGGTACTCGCTGAAGACCTGGCCGCCGTACACCCAGATCTCGCCGTCGTCGGCGATGTGGACCGTCGTGCCGGGGATGGGCACGCCCACCGTGCCGAAACGCGTCTGCTCGGGCGGGTTGGCGACCGCGGCGGCGGTGGTCTCGGTGAGCCCGTACCCCTCGAAGATCCGCACGCCCGCGCCGTCGAAGAACAGTCCCAGCTGCCGGTCCATCGCGGAACCGCCGGAGAAGGCGTGCCGGACCTTGCCGCCGAGGGCGGCGCGCACCTTGCCGTAGACCAGCTTCTCGTACAACTGGTGCTGCATGCGCAGCGAGGCGCTGGGGCCGGGGCCGGTGCCGAAGGCCCGCGCCTCCATCGCCTCGGCGTGCCGCACCGCGACGTCGACGGCCTTCTCGAAGGGTCCGAGCTTGCCCCCGACCTCGGCCTTGCGGCGGGCGCCCTGGAAGACCTTCTCGAAGACGTACGGGACGGCGAGCACGAACGTCGGCTTGAAGGAGGCCATCGCCGGGAGCAGTTCGGCCGCGGCCAGGTTCGGCTGGTGGCCGAGGCGCACCCTGGCGCGGACGGCCGCGACCTCGACCATGCGCCCGAAGACGTGGGCGAGCGGCAGGAAGAGCAGGGTGGAGGCCTCGTCGCCCGGCTTGCTGTGGAAGACCGGCTCGTACCGGGCGACGACGTTGTCCGCCTCGGCCATGAAGTTCCCGTGAGTGATCACGCACCCCTTGGGGCGGCCGGTGGTGCCCGAGGTGTAGATGATCGTCGCCGTCGCGGCCGGGGTGACCGCCTCGCGGTAGCGGTGCACCAGGTCGTCGTCGACGCCGACGCCGTGCGCGGCCAGCTCGGACAGCGCGTCGGAGTCCAGCTGCCACAGCCGGGTGAGATGGGGGAGTTCGTCGACGACCGCGCCCACCGTCATCGCGTGGTCCTCGTGCTCGACCACGCAGGCGACCGCCTCGGAGTCGTGCAGCATCCACCGGACCTGGTCCGAGGACGAAGTGGGGTAGATGGGCACGGGCTGGGCGCCGATGGTCCACAGCGCGTAGTCCAGCACCGTCCACTCGTACCGCGTGCGGGACATCAGGCCGACCCGGTCGCCGAAGCGTACGCCGTGGGCGATCAGGCCCTTGGCCACCGCGACGACCTCGTCACGGAACCGGGCGGCCGTGACGTCCTCCCAGAGCGTGCCGTCCGCCCCGGTGCGGCGGCTCAGGACGATCCGGTCCGGCTCTTCGTCGGCATTGGCGAACACGGCGTCCGCCAGACCACCGACCTGGGGTGCCGTCACCAGTGGGGGAATGGTGAACTCGCGCAACGTCGCTCCTCGACCGCATGGGCGGTCACAGAACGTACCTGATACCACGCGCGTAGGGGAGAGGCGTGACAATCAGCTGTGAAGACCCGCATGGATTCCCTCGCACCCCCGTGACGAGCCGGTTCCCGGTTACCGCAAGGAACATGGCGCCTGAAGGCGGTTTCCGGGCGGACCGGCGTCCGCCCGGAGTCTGCACCAAATCCCCTCGTGGGGATCACCGCCGCTCTACAGCGCCCACGGGCTCGGGGGCCGCCGCCGGGGCCGATAAGCCGGGCCGCCCCCGCCCGAGCCCCCGAGCCCGGCACGGTGGTCCTCGGCCCCGAGGACGAGGCCCTCATCGCCGCCCTCGGCCGCGACGGCCGGGCGACCTACCCCGAACTGCACCGGGCCACGGGAGTCCCCCGTCAAGCGGCGGCTGGAGCAACTGCGCGGCTCGGGCGTGCTCTGCACCGACGTGCAGCTGGACACGACGTGGATCGGCCACACCACCCGGGCCGTGTTCTGGATCCCCACGGCGCCCTCCGCGCTCTCCTTGGTCGGTCTGGCACTGGCCGCCCACCGCCAGACCGCCTACGTCGCCGCGACCACCGGCTCGCCCGACCTCGTCGCCGTCGTCATCTGCCGCGACACCCCCGAGACGTACCGCTACCTGAACGAGCAGGTCGGCGCCCTCGACGGGGTGCGCCACGCGGAGACCGTCCCGTTGCTGCGCCTGGTCAAGCAGATCACGACCGAAGTGATCCGCTGAGGATCGCCGCCGCCAGGGCATCCGCCGCCTCCTGCGCCGCGGGCCGCCGCCGGCCGTGCAGCAGCACGAAGTCGACGCCGCCGAGCTCCGGCAGCCCCGCGCGGGCCGGGACCCGCACCAGGCCCGGCGGGATCAGCCCCTCGGCGTGCGCCATCACCCCGAGCCCGGCGCGCGCCGCGGCGATCAGCCCGCTCAGCGAGCCGCTGGTGCACGCGATGCGCCACGCGCGGCCGTGCCGCTCCATGACCTCCAGGGCCCGGGCCCGGGTGATCGCCGGGGCCGGGTAGAGGATCAGCGGGACGGGCCGCCGGTCCTCGGGGCGGTAGCGCTCACCGGCGATCCACACCAGCCGGTCGCTCCACACCAGTTGGCCGTGGGTGTCCCCGGCGGCGCGCTTGCCCAGCATCAGGTCCAGCCGTCCGGCGGCCAGCCGGCGGTGCAAGGTGGCCGACAGCTCCACCGTCAGCTCCAGGTCGACCTCGGGGTGGTCGCGCCGGAAGCCCTCCAGGATCTCCGGCAGCCGGGTCAGGACGAAGTCCTCCGACGCGCCCAGGCGCAGCCTGCCGCGCAGGCGGGTGCCCGCGAACCATCCCGCGGCCCGCTCGTTCGCCTCCAGGATCGTCCGGGCGAAGCCGAGCATGGCCTCGCCGTCCTCGGTCAGTTCGACACTGTGCGTGTCACGGGTGAAGAACCGCCGTCCGGCCGCCTCCTCCAGCTTGCGCACATGCTGGCTCACGGTCGACTGGCGCAGGCCCAGCCGGCGGCCCGCCTGCGTGAAGCTCAGCGTCCGCGCGACGGCGACAAAACTCCGCAGCTGTACCGGATCGAACACGGGCCCAGCCTAGCGGGGCTCATCGCGTTTCGTGATGACAGTCAGTGCGGCCAAAGTCATTTACGATCGCCGGGTCACCGGGCACTCTGGAGAGGGCCCCGTCCAGCACCGATGAGGAACACCATGCGCCGCCTGCGTTACCCGTCATGGCTCCCTGTGGACCCGTACATCGCGGCGCTCCTCGGCACCGTCCTCCTCGCGGCGCTGCTGCCCGCCCGGGACGCCGGCGCCCAGGTCGCGGGCGGCGCGTCCACCGCGGCGGTGGCCCTGCTCTTCTTCCTCTACGGCGTACGCCTGTCGACCCGCGAGGCGATGGACGGACTGCGCCACTGGCGCCTCCACCTCACCGTCCTGGCGTCCACCTTCGCCGTCTTCCCACTGCTCGGCCTCGCCTCGGCGGGCCTGGTGCCGTACCTCCTGACCCCCGAGCTCCACACCGGCCTGCTCTTCCTGTGTCTGGTGCCCTCGACCATCCAGTCCTCGATCGCCTTCACCTCGGTCGCCCGCGGCAATGTGGCGGCGGCCATCTGCGCGGGCTCCTTCTCCAGCCTCGCCGGGCTCGTCCTCACCCCGCTGCTGGCCGCGCTGCTCCTCGGGGGCAGCGGCGCGGGCTTCTCGGCGGACGCGGTGCTCGGCATCGTGCTGCAGTTGCTGGTGCCCTTCGTGGCGGGTCAGCTGCTGCGGCGCTGGATCGGCGGCTACGTCACCCGCCGCAAGAAGGCGCTCGGCCTGGTCGACCGCGGATCGATCCTGCTGGTCGTCTACGCCGCGTTCAGCGAGGGCGTGGTGCGCGGCATCTGGCACCAGGTCACGCCCCTGCGCCTGCTCGGCCTGCTGCTCGCGGAGGCTCTGCTGCTGGCCGCGATGCTCGGCATCACCTCGTACGGGTCGCGCAGGCTCGGCTTCCCCCGGGCGGACCGGGTGACCGTCGTCTTCGCCGGGTCGAAGAAGAGCCTGGCCGCCGGACTGCCCATGGCCTCCGTGCTGTTCGGCGCCCAGGCCGGGCTGATGGTGCTGCCGCTGATGCTCTTCCACCAGATGCAGCTGATGGTGTGCGCGGTCCTCGCCAAGCGCTGGGCGCGCCGGGCGGAGGCCGCGGAGCCGGCCGGTGCGACGGAGCCCGCCGCGGCACGGCCCGCCGTGCGGGCGCGGGAGGCCGTCCCCGTCAGGAGGTGAGCCCCCCGGCCGCCGCGGAAGCCGTTCAGCGCAGCGCGTCCACCACGAGGACCGCCAGCGCCATCGCCAGGAACAGCGCGTACGCCGTCAGGGCCCGCCCCCGGTCACCGGCCCGCAGCTGACGGAGGAGTACCCAGCCGAAGATCCCGGCTTCGAGTGCGGCCCCGGCGGCGCCCAGCGCCGGGCGCCACAGCCCGGCGACCACCGCGACGGCGCCGAGCGTGTGCAGTGTCCCGAGCAGGGTGAGCACCCACAGGTGCCGTCCCTGGAGCACCCCGAGCCGGGTCAGCTCGTCGAGCCGCGTCAACCCCGGCCGGGCACGGGTCAGCTGGGCGATCGCCGAGGGGACGACCTCCAGCAGCAGGAGGACGGTCAGCGCGACGGCGAGTGCGAACACCCGCACATTCTGCCGTACGTTCGAACGGCGGTCAGTCCTCGCGGCAGATGACGAATCCCGGGTAGGGGTGCCGCCCGGGCCGGTCGCCGATCTCCTCGATCGCCCGGCGCACGTCGCGGAGCTGGGCCACGGTCATCTCCAGCGGCGGCTCGTCGGGCTGGTGGACGGTGCGGATCGGGTAGTCCACGCCCGGTTCGCGGGTCATCTCGATGTGGCAGCCCAGCACATGTGTGACCGGCCGCTCCTCGGCGAAGGCGATCAGCCGGTCGACGGTGCGTCGGAAGGCGGCCCAGTCCTCGACGTACAGCCGGCCCGGGTAGACGGTGTCGCCGGTCAGCAGGAAGCCCGTCGCGGGGTCGTAGTAGGTGACGGCCGACGCGTGGTGCCCGGGGGTGGCGAGGCACTCCAGGACCCGCCCGCCCAGGTCGAGGCGTGCCACACGGTCGGGGTCCCGGGTGAAGCCGAGGAAGTCCCAGGCGCTGTCCCGGTCGGCCGCGACGACGACGGTGTCCGGACGGCCGGCGAACTGCGCGTCGCCCGCGACATGGTCGCCGTGGGCGTGGGTGTGCAGCACGAGCAGCTCGTAGCCCTCCCGCTGCAGGGCGGGCGGCCGCAATTCGAACAGCTCGTCCACCACCTCCCGCAGCGGGAAGAACTCCTCCTCCCGCGTGGCCCCGGTGTCGAGGAGCACGGCCCGGTCGTCCCCGAAGAGCAGGAAGAGGAACGGCGCCTCGTAGTGGACCGCCTTGTTCTGCCGCAGGATGAAGGTGCGGTCGTCGTACTCGAACACCTGGATGTCGGGGTCGGTGTTGTGCTTGGCCGACGGCGACCCGTGGATCCAGCGCACGTCGAGCGGCTCCGGCGCCCGAGGGGCGGGTGCGTTCATGGCGGCTCTTCCTCCTGCGGGGAGTCGTGGCGCCGGTCGGCCCGGCCGGCGGCGGTGGCGTACAGCCCGGTGCAAGGACTCGCGGTGGACTGGTGCACGGCAGCGCCCGTGACGATCCGGCCGTCCCGGGCGCGGGCCGCCGCCGTGGCGGTGCCCCCGCGCGGGGCGCGGGAGCCGCGGGCGGCGGCCCCGAAGAGTGTCCGGCCGGCTGTGGAGGTGCTGGTGTGCCTGGTCATCGTCCCTGCTCCGCCCCGCCGGGCGGCGCGGGCATCGTTTTGTGCGTCCCACCGCTGGGGAGGGACACTGTCCACGTGACCTCAGAGGCAACGGTGACGACGTTCATCCACCATATCGGCGTCTTCGCCTCGGACCACGACGCCAGTCGGGCCTTCTACACCGCGGCGTTGAAGCCGCTGGGCATCGGCGTCGGGTACGAGGACGACGGCGTCGCCGAGTACTGGCACCCGGACCGCGACACCCCCTCCCTCTCGCTCGAGCGGGCCGGCGGCGAACCCACCCGCGGGGCCCACATCGCCTTCACGGCCGCCGACCGGGCGGCGGTGGAGGCCTTCCACGCCGCCGCGGTGGCGGCCGGGGGGACCTCGCGGCACGCCCCGCGGCACCGGCCCGAGTACCGCGCTTACTGCGCATTCGTCAGCGATCCCGACGGCAACAACATCGAGGCCGTCCACAAGGAGGTGGCTTCCTGATGGCTCCGCGCCTCGTGCTCGTCCGGCACGGCCAGACCGAGTGGTCCCAGAGCGGCCAGCACACCGGGCGGACCGACATCCCGCTCACCGAGGAGGGACGGGAGGCGGCCCGGCTGCTGGGCAAGCGCCTGTCCCGCGCCCCCTGGCACGACTTCCCCGGCGCCCGGCTCCGCACCAGCCCGCTCCAGCGGGCCCGCGAGACCTGTGAACTGGCCGGGTTCGGCGACCGCGCGCAGGTCTGGGACACGCTGCGGGAGTGGGACTACGGGGAGTACGAGGGCCGTACCTCGCCGGAGATCCGCGAGGAGCGGCCCGGCTGGGTGATCTGGCGCGACGGCGTCGTCGGCGGCGAGACCTCGTGGCAGGTCGCCAACCGCGCCGACGAGGTCGTGGCCTGGGTCAAGGAGGAGGACAGCGACTGCGTCGTCTTCGCCCACGGCCACTTCCTGCGCACCCTGGCCGCCCGCTGGCTCCGTCTCGACCCGATGCGCGGCATGGTGCTGAGCCTGGCCCCGGCCTCCCTGTCGATCCTGGGCTGGGAGTACGGCGACCCCGCGATCACCCTCTGGAACGACACCGCCCACCTGCAGTGACGCGATGACGCTCAGCGCGCCCACGGCGGGCTGATCCGCGACCCGTCGGCGAGCACCGCCTCCAGGCCGACCCCGGTGGTCACCCATACGGCGGCGGGCTCGCCGCCCGGGTTCTCCAGGGCGAGGGAGGAGCCGGCGGGCGCGGTGGCGACATCGCCGGGGGACAGGTCGTGGGTCTCGCCGTCGATGGTGAGGCGCGGCGCGCCGGACAGGACGAGGAAGACCTCCTCACGGGTGATGGTGTGCGCGGGGCCTGCGGTCCCCGCGGGCACCTCGCCGCGCCACGCGCACAGTTCCCGGCTGCCGGTGGCGGTGGAGGCGTACGAGACGAAGCGGACGCCGTGCAGGTCGTGGACGACGGCGTCGGCGGAACGGATGACAGGCATGGGACTCCTCTTCCGTGATAGGCAAGCAACTTGAGCAAGTTGCTTGCCCATATGGTCAAGTCGCTTGCGCAATGTGTCAAGGTGGGCCGTATGAAGGACGAGGAGGCCCTGGCCGTCGCCCTGGGCGTCAACCTGCTCGCCGCGGCCGGCGCCCTCACCGCCGCCATCCACGACGGCGTGGTCGCGCGCGGCTTCGACGACCTCCGCCCCGCCCACGGATTCGCCTTCGCCCGGATGTCGGCGGGCGGCGCGACCGTCACCGAACTCGCCGGGCACCTCGGGGTGACCCGCCAGGCGGCCGGCCAACTCGTCGACGAACTCGTGGCCAAGGGCTACGCCGAACGCCGGCCCCACCCGGACGACGCCCGGGCCCGGCTGGTCGTCCTCACCGAACGCGGCAAGGCCTGCACCCGCGCCGCCGAGGAGGCCGCCGCCGAGGCCGTACGACCCTGGGCCGACGCCCTCGGCGCGGACCGGCTGCGCGCCCTCTGCGCGGACCTCGGCCGGCTCGCCCCGGGCGGCCCGGTCCGCCCGGCGTGGTAGGCGGGGCCGCGGCGATGGACTCCCCGGGGAACGTCACCGGGCACTTCACCGGCGACTTCGAGACCCATTTCACGGTGCCCGCCCCCCGGCCCGGCGACGAGGAGCGGATACGCCACTGGGCGGCGCGCAACGGGCTCAAGTACACCCGCATCGTGCTCGATCGCGGGGCCGCCCCCGACCAGCCCATGCTGACGTTGCGCGGCCGCGGCGACCTGCCCGGCCGGCGCACCGCCGCCGAGCGGTGGAGCGGGCGGCTGCGCGCCGAGGGGTTCGACGTCGTGCGCGTGAAGATCGAGGCCGCGCCCTGGAACGCCGAGGTGCCCCGCTCCGCCGGCGAGGCCCTGGACCTGCCGCCCGGCTGCTACTTCGAACACCACGTCAAGCTCGTCATCGCCGACCGCGCCCGGCTGGACGAGGTGCGCGCGATCGCCGGGCAGCACGCCGCCCACGTGTCCCGCAACGCCCTCCGCGACCTCGGCGACCGCGGCCACGAACGCTTCGTCACCCAGCGCTGCCGCGGCGTCGGGCGCCCCGAGGCGCGCCTGCGGCTCGACCGGCTCCTGGCCGCCCTCGCGGAGGCGGGCCTCCCGGCCGTGGAGGTGGAGGAGGAGTTCGTCGTCCACGACGACCGCCCCGCCCTCGACGACGGCTGGATCGACGAGGGGCGCGCCCGGTGACCGCCCGGCCGGCGGGGCGGGACCCCGCGGCCGCCGCGCACCGGGCCGTGCTCGACCACCTCCTGTGCCTCGTCGCGGAGTCCGCGCTGGGCGACCTCCTCGTGCTGCGGGGCAGCATGGTGATGCCCGCCTGGGTCGGCAGCGCCGCCCGCGAGCCGGGCGACCTCGACTGGATCGTCCCGCCCTCCCTTGCGGTACCGATCGACCCGCTCCACCCGTACCCGTACGTCGACGAGTCGGCAGCCGTCCAGCACTGGCCCGAGGCGGCGGACGGCGCCGGCCGCCACGAGATCTGGACGGACGAGGAGTTCGGCACGGGCGGGCTGCGGGTGCGGCTGCCGCCCGAGGGACTGAACTGGATCGTCGACCCGGAGCCCGACCCCTCCGACGGCCCGCCCGGCGACCTGCTCGACCTGGTCCGCCGGTACCCCGACGCCGCCCCCGGCGTGCGCCTCGACGCCAACGGCGCCCGCCACGACGGCAGCTGGACCTACACCGAGTACGACACCCCGGGGGTACGGCTGGTCATCCCCTGGCACGCGGACGGGCTGCCCCCGGGCGAGGTACGCCTGGACTTCGCGCGCGACGAACGGCTCCCGGAACCGCCGGTCCTGACCGCCGTGCCGCGCGGCGACGGCGGCGCTCCGGCCGTGGTGCGCACCGCGAGCCGCGAACTCTCCCTCGCCTGGAAGCTGCTGTGGCTGCAGGCCGACGCCGCGGCCGAGGGCCGCGCCCAGGGCAAGGACCTGTACGACGCGGTCCTCCTCGCCGAAGCGCCCGGCACCGCCCTCACCGCGCGCCTCCTGCGCCGGGTGATGCGCCAGGAGCCCGGCCACCCCGCCTCCGCCCCACGCCTCGCCGAGGTCGCGCCGCACTCCGTCGACTGGGACGCCTTCCGCACGGCCCACCCCTGGGTGACCGGCACCGCCGCGCAGTGGCTCGACCGGCTGAAGCGGGCGCTGTCCGAGGTCCTGCCCGAGGGCCCCTGACGCGCGCGGCGGGGACACCGCCCGGGCGCCGGGACGCACCGAAGCGCCTGCCGTGGCCGGTCCTGCTACCGCTGCGCTCGCCTGGAACCGGCCGACTCCGCTGCCTCCGCCTGGTAAGCGGTGAGGACGAGTCGTCTGCCGTCTCCTGCGGCGACGGCGTCGACCAGGAGCGTGCTTCCCTCGTCGAAGCGCAGGATGAAGAGCGGATCGAGTGCCACCAGGAAGGCGAAGCCCTCCCGGTCCTCCGAGGACAGGGGAGGGTCGAAGATCGCGTCGCACGTCCAGTCGTTTCCGGTGACGCGGACCGTGACACGCACGCCGAACGTCCCAGGGCAGGTCGATCGGTCGGCCCACCGATCCAGCATTGCCGTGCCCTCGTAGCCGTCCATCCTCCAAGCAGCGCGGGCAGGCCGCCGGGACGGGGCGTCGCGGTGAGCCGGGGCCTCGGCCGGGCCGGTCGTCCCGGGCCCGGAGGCTGCCGGCGCGAGGATGGGGGCCTGGGGGCCGCCTCGTCGTGCGCGCGGGCGCGTTCACCGCCGTCGTCGGTCCGCCCTCGGGCGGCGAAAACGGGGAGCCGACACTCGGCCTGACGGGCTAGCCTCAGCCCCCATGACCCCGCACGCCGAGACCGTACCCGCCGAGTTCGTGCGCTTCGCGGTCGCGCTGGAACCGGACGAGCTGGCCGCGGGATACGCCGCGGGGCGGGTCACGGAGGCGGACGCGCGCCGGCTGGCGTTCCTGCGGCGCTGCGATCTGGGGGAGCTCGGCGGGAGGTTCGCCGCCCTGGCGGATGCGGCCCCGGAGGTGTGGCGGAGGGTCGCCGCCGGCGCCGGGCCGGAGGCCGGGCGGGTCTGGGCGTATCTCGACGGGGCGTGGCGCGGTGAGGCGGACGCCGCGGGACGGCGGGAGTTCCTCGTGGAGCGGGCGGCCGCCGGACGCGGCATGAACTGGGCGGACTCCTCGGCGCTGCTGGGGACGGACCGGCCCGAGGAGGTGGACGCGGCCTTCGAGCGCGCCGAGCCGATGGTGGGCGTGGCGGTCATCGGGCTGGCGCTCACCCATCCGGACGCCGCCGCGATCCTGCCGCGCGTCGCCCGCGCCCTGCGGGCACCGCGCGGCGAACTGCGTCACCAGGGCGTCGTCGCCCTGGCCCATGTCGCCCGCCTGCACGGCACCGTCGACGAGCACTGCCTGGAACTGCTGCGCGGGCTGCCGCCCGGTACCGAGGCCCACAACGACATCGTGGCGTACGTGCCACTGCGCGAGCTGCCGTGGTGGCTGCGCAGGTACGGCTACGCGCAGCGCCTGCGTGCGGTCGTCCGGTGCCCGGGCATCATGCTCCGGCGCCGCACGCACGGGTAGGGCGCCCTCCGTGCGCGGCCGGCCCGCGGCTTCGCCCGGTGGCGGCGCGGCAGGCCGGTTAGCATGCCAGGAGAACAGGTGATCGCGTTTGAAGGAGGCGGGTCCACCATGGCGGACGACGTCACGATCCCGGGCATCGACCCCACGTCCAAGCCGAGCGGAGAGGGCTGCGCCGAGTGCGGAGCCGGCCAGGGGCCGGGCTGGTGGTTCCACCTGCGCCGCTGCGCGCAGTGCGGGCAGATCGGCTGCTGCGACTCCTCGCCCTCGCAGCACGCCACGCGGCACGCGCGCGAGACGGGACACCCGTTCATCACCAGCTTCGAGCCCGGTGAGGACTGGTACTGGAACGTCGAGACGGAGGAGTACTACGACGGGCCCGTGCTGCCCCCGCCGAACGCCCGCCCGGAGACCCAGCCCTGCCCGGGCCCCGCGGGCAAGGTCCCCGACGACTGGCAGGCGCAGCTGCACTGACCCCCGCCACGCGCTGCCCGTACCGGTGCCGCCGCGTGCGGCTCACGGGCTGCCGCCCGCGTGCCGGGCCCCCGCAGCCGCTACGCGGCGACCTCGGGCAGCCGGACCCGGGCCAGTTGCCGGGACTGGGCCACCAGGCGGCCCGCCGAGTCCCAGACCTCGGCGTCCTCCTCCATGTAGCCGTCCGCGAAGTTCCGGGTGGAGTGCTTCAGCCGCAGCCACCCCGGCTCGGGCCTGGCGCGGACGTGGGCGGTCAGCTCCAGGGTCGGCGCCCAGCCCGGGATGCCGAGGTCGAAGCTGACCGGGGGCAGACTGTCCACCGCGAGCAGCAGCATCAGCGGGTCGGGTTCCCGGCCGTCCGGCATCCGCAGCCAGCCCTGCACCATGCCCCGGCCGGACGGGGCGCCGACCGCCCAGCCGACCGTGTCCGGGTCCAGCCGCAGCTCGATGCGCTCCAGCATCGGGGATATCTTCAGGAACTCCGGCGGTGCCACATCGGTGCCGACGCACTGCTCGGGCGGCGGCATCTGCGGGGGCGTGGCCGAGGTGCGCACGTCGCCCGCGTGGTCGTGGCCGTTGAGGTCGCCGTAGGTGGCGATCGCCCGCAGCCGCTCCTCGCCCTCCTGCACCAGGGACACCATGCCGGTCGAGACGGTACGGCCGCGGCGCAGCGTCTGCGTGCGGGCGGTCACCGGACCCGGGCGGGACGTCGACAGGTAGTAGGCGCTGATCGAGAACGGATCCCGGTGCCCCTGCTCACCGCCGCCGAGCTCCTCGCCCAGCGCCCGGCCGGCGAGGGCGAGCAGCAGCCCGCCGTTGACGCCCATGCCGATCCGCCAGCCCTCGTGGAGCTCCGCGTCGTAGACCGAGGGCTCGCCCGGGCGCGGCGTGACGGCCGTCTCGCGGTCGAATCCGTACTTCTCATGCATCGTCAGTGTTCCTTGAGGTCGAACGAGGTGAACAGCGCGTCGAGCGCTTCGTCGATGGACGTGGCGCCGGTGCCCAGGGCCAGCGAGCCCCACAGCCACAGTTGCGCCACGCCGTGCAGCCCGGACCACACGGCGCCGGTGAGCGCCCGCGTGTCCGCGGCGGGCCGCCAGCCTTCTGCCTGCGCGGCGCGCACGAGCACGAGGAGGTGGTCGTCGAAGGCCGACATGCCGGCCCGGCCGAGTTCCTTGTCCCGGGCGTCCAGCAGGTCGTGCCGGAACATCAGGGTGAACATCGCCGGCCGTCCCAGCGCGTACGCCACGTAGCCGCGGGCCCCGGCGCGCAGCCGCGCCGCCGCGGAAGCGCCCTCCGGGCACTCCCGCACGGCCGCCTCGGCCAGCGCGTTGAGCTCACGGAATCCCACGGTCGCCACGGCCGACAGCAGTGCCGCCCGGTGCGGGAAGTGCTTCAGGGGCGCCCCGTGCGACACGTTCGCACGCCGTGCGATGGCCCGCAGGGTCAGTCCTTCGACGCCCTCGTCGTCCAGGACGGCGAGGGCGGCGTCGAGCAGGCGCGCGCGGGGTGCGGTGGTCATGGTGGACAGTGTCTACCTCGGAGGTGGACACTGTCTACCTCCGAGCTGCCGGACCCCGCCTGCGAAGGCGCGCCGGGACGGTCAGACCCGGCCGGCCGCCGTCGCGGGCAGCGCGATCCGCTCTTCGCCCGCGTAGACGTTCATGGAGGTGCCGCGGAGGAAGCCGACGAGGGTCAGGCCGGACTCGGCGGCGAGGTCGACGGCGAGGGAGGACGGGGCCGAGACGGCGGCGAGGACGGGGATGCCGGCCATGACGGCCTTCTGGGCGAGTTCGAAGGAGGCGCGGCCGGAGACCATCAGGATCTTGCCCTCCAGGGGGAGCAGGTCCTGCTGGAGGGCGCGGCCGACGAGCTTGTCGACGGCGTTGTGGCGGCCCACGTCCTCCCGGACGTCGAGCAGTTCGCCCTCCGCCGTGAAGAGCGCGGCCGCGTGCAGGCCCCCGGTCCGGTCGAAGACCCGCTGCGCGGCACGCAGCCGGTCGGGCAGCGCGGACAGCAGGGCGGGTTCGAGCCGCAGCGGCGAGGCGTCGGCGATGGGCCAGCGGGCCGTGGTCCGGACGGCGTCCAGGCTGGCCTTGCCGCACAGGCCGCAGGAGGACGTCGTGTAGACGTTCCGCTCCAGCGTGATGTCGGGGACGGGGACGCCGGGCGCGAGGCGCACGTCGACGACGTTGTAGGTGTTCGAGCCGTCGACGGTCGCGCCCGCGCAGTACACGATGTTCGCCAGCTCGGCGGCGCTGCCGAGTACGCCCTCGCTGACCAGGAAGCCGGCCGCGAGGGCGAAGTCGTCGCCCGGGGTGCGCATCGTGATCGCGAGCGGCTTGCCGTTGAGCCGGATCTCCAGCGGCTCCTCGGCGACCAGGGTGTCCGCCCGGTGGTCGACGGCTCCCTCCCTGATCCTCAGTACTCGACGCCGTTCGGTGACCCGTCCCATGTCGATCAGTCCCGGTTCTGTCCGTGCTGGCAGCCGATTCGGCCCTTGAATACAGAGGTTGCCATGGGTGACCCGGTTGTCGTGCGGTGAGGTCACCCCGGCCCGGCTCGTCCGGGGCGCCCGTCGTCCGCGTACGTACGCGCTCCGCGTCCGAGGGACCCTTTCGAAGTCGACAGGATATTGTCTACAGTATCGTCCGGAAGCGTCAAGGGAGCGCGGCGCACAGCCCTTCACGCCACGGAGAAACGCCACGGAGAAACGCCACGGAGAAACGCGGCGGCCACGGCCGGTTCAGGAGGCACCGATGACCACGCTCGACCAGCGGACTCCGCGGCGGCACGCCACCCACTCCGGCACCCCGTGGGCGCAGGCCCGTGCCACCGCCCGGCTCGCCGCGGAGCCGCTGGAGGCGTTCCCCGTGCCGCTCGAGCGGGCGCGGGGCGGTGTCCTCGCCGAGTCGTTGCGCGCGCGCACCGCGCATCCCGCCTTCGACACGGCCGCCATGGACGGCTACGCGGTGGCCGGTTCCGCGCCCTGGACGGTCGTGGGGCGCGTGCTGGCCGGACGCCCGTCCGGCGTCGGCGCGCTGACGGACGGCCAGGCCGTCGAGATCGCCACCGGCGCCGCGGTGCCGCCCGGCGCGTGCGCAGTTCTGCCGTACGAGACGGCCCTGCGAACGGACGGCCTGGTCACCGGGGTCGTGGAAGCGCGCCGCCACATCCGGTACCGCGGGGAGGAGTGCGCCGAGGGGCGCGAGGTCCTTCCGGCCGGGACGCCGGTCACGCCCGCCGTGCTCGGCCTCGCCGCCGCCCTGGGCCACGACGCCCTCACCGTCCACCGCCGCCCGCGGGTCGCCGTCCTCGTCACCGGCGACGAGGTCGTACGCCACGGCCTTCCGCCCGCCGGTCAGGTCCGCGACGCCCTGGGCCCCTTGCTGCCCGGCCTGGTCGACTGGGCGGGCGGCACCGCGCAGCCGACCACCTATCTGCCCGACGGGCGCTCGCCGCTCACCACCGCCCTCGCCCGGACCGGTGTCGACGTCATCGCGGTGTGCGGGGCCTCGTCGCGAGGCCCGGCCGACCATCTCCGGCCCGCGCTGCGCGCCCTGGGCGCCGAACTGCTGGTCGACGGCGTCGCCTGCCGACCCGGCCACCCCCAACTGCTCGCCCGCCTTCCCGGCGCCGGCCGGCTCGTCGTGGGCCTGCCCGGCAATCCGTACGCCGCGCTCGCCGCCGCGCTGACCCTGCTGGTGCCCGCACTGCACCGCCTCGCGGGCCGCTCACCGGCGCTGCCGTCCCGGGCCGCCCTGGCCGGCTCCCCGGCCCCGCACGCCCACGACACCCGGCTCGTTCCCGTGGCGGTCGCCGGCGGCCGCGCCACCCCCGTCGGCCACGACCGCCCGGGCCTGCTGTGGGGCGCCGCGGCCGCCGACG
Source organism: Streptomyces sp. NPDC001070 (assembly GCF_053598835.1). Lineage (NCBI taxonomy): Bacteria > Bacillati > Actinomycetota > Actinomycetes > Kitasatosporales > Streptomycetaceae > Streptomyces > Streptomyces sp. NPDC001070. The sequence continues at coordinate 64,845 of NZ_JBSFLB010000035.1, read as the reverse complement.
CCCTGGCCGTCCTGCCGCCCGCCGGGGCCGCCGACCCCGGCGACGTCCGTGACGTCGAGCTGCTGGAACTGCCCCGCTAAGCGGCTCCGCCGAAGTCCGCTGCTGATCCGCACCTGCGGTGCAAACCTCGCCGCCCCTGGTGAACGGGGTCTGGGGGCGAAGCCCCCGGGAACTTATTGTTCCCGCACCTCAGCGGAGCTGCTCAGGGCCTGTCTCGAAGTCGCGTGTGAGCTTGTGACAAGATCGCGGGATGCTGCGACTCACCGATTTCATTATCGACTGCCCGGACACGATGAAGCTGGCGGCTTTCTACTCCGAGGTGACGGGCCGTCCGATCAAGGAAGGCAGCTCCGAGGACTGGGCTGGCATCCAGTTCGGCGAGATCGAGCTGGCATTCATCCGGGTGGACGACTACCGCGCTCCGCAGTGGCCCGACAGCGAGCACCCCAAGCAGTTCCACCTCGACTTCGAAGTGGACGAGTTCGAGTCCGAGCAGCGCCGCGTCCTCGGCCTCGGCGCGACGCTGAGGCAGGACTTCATCGGCCCCAACGGCTACGGCTGGCAGGTCTACACCGACCCGATCGGCCACCCCTTCTGCCTGTGCCGCAACAAGGGCGTCATCTGGACCGACCAGGGCCCGATCTGGACCAAGCGCGACTAAGCGGCTTGGATGCGGTTCGTTGCTGACTGTCGGATCCGGTCGCGTTGATGGTTCATGGCCTGGTCGACGGCCTCGCCGATGGCGTCGGTGCTGGTCTGGGCGCGTTGCGGGTAATCCCGGTACTCCGCCTGGCGCCAGACCGACTCGATGTCGTACAACTCCGGGCTGCGCGGTGGCAGGTGGAACAGCTACACCCCGATCTTGGTCAGCTGCTAGCGGCGGCCCTTGAACGCCTTGGCCGTGTGCGCTGAGGCGTTGTCCGGTACCACGGTGCACGGCCGCGAGCGTGCCCAGACGGGCAGCTGTCCATCGAGGCCGTCGGCGGCCGGCTCCAGGGCTGCGGCCCCACCGGGCAAGTCGGCCAGGTCCGCGCAGACGAACTCCAGCAGCATCCCGGCGTCGATCTTCCCGCAGGTGGGCTGCCGGAGAAGGTCCGGCGTGGTGCCCACGATCTGGGCGCCGAGCACGTTGACCCGGCGGTTCTTGGTGTCCTCGCGGGGCACCACCGCCCGATGCGCGAGTAGGTGTAGCCGGTGGGCATGGTCGGGGCGAAGCCGGACTCGTCCAGGAGGATCAGGTCGCGCTCGCCCGCGTGCGCCTCCATCCGTAAGTGCGCAAGTCCTCCAACCGGGCCCGGGCACCCGGCGGGGAGGACGGCCGTGGGACCGCTGCCGATGTGCGGGTATGTCCGGTGGTTTGACGCCTGGAGGCCGACGTCGGTACAACCGTGCGAATCTGCTGTGCCGTACGCCGACAGGGGCTGTTGTCACTCGTGAGCACCACGGACGCCGACCAGGGGACCCAGCCCCCGGTCACCACCTGCTACCGCCACTCAAAGCGCGAGTCGTATGTCCGCTGCACCCGCTGCGACCGCTACATATGCCCGGACTGCATGCGCGAGGCGGCCGTCGGCCACCAGTGCCCCGACTGCGTCCGAGAGGGCAACAAGAGCATCCGCCAGGCCCGTACGGTCTTCGGCGGCCGCGTCTCCACGGCGGGCGTGCCCGCGGTGACGTACGCGCTGATCGCGCTGAACATCGCCCTGTACGTGGGCGAGTTGCTGCGCCCGGCCATCGTCGACCGGCTGGACTCCCTCGGCCAGGGCCTGCTGGGTCCCGAGGGGCACACAGCCCCCTACGACGGCACGACGTTCCCCGGTTTCGAGCTGGTCGGCATCGCCCACGGCGAGTGGTACCGCCTCGTCACGGCGGCGTTCCTCCATCTCCGGCCGATGGAGGGGACCTTCGGCATCGCCCACATCCTGCTGAACATGTCCTCGCTGTGGACTCTCGGCCGGGTCGTCGAGGGCCAGCTGGGGCGCGCCCGCTACCTCGCGCTCTACCTCCTGTCCGCCGTGGGCGGCTCCGTGATGCAGTACCTGATCTCGCCCGGTACGGGAGCGGTGGGCGCGTCCGGCGCGATCTTCGGGCTCGGTGCCGCGTACTACGTCTTCAGCCGGCGCCTGAACTACGACCCCATCGGCGGGCGGCAGCTCATCACGGGCCTCCTGGTCTGGATGGTCGTCTCCGCGGCGGTCACGTCCTGGCAGGGCCACCTCGGCGGGCTGCTCACCGGCGGTGCCGTCGGCCTCGCCTTCGCCTACGCCCCCGCCAGGCACCGGACCCTCGTCCAGGCGGTGGGTGCGGTCGCGATGCTGGCCGTCCTGGTGGTGCTGGTGGTCCTGAAGACCTCCCAGCTCACCGGCTCCGCGTAGCCGGGAGCGGCGCGGGCAGCCGGGAACGGGCGGGAAAGCCGCCGCCGTTCCCGGCCCCGGTGTGAAGAGCGTCACGCGTCGGGGCGGTGTACCCGCAAGGGCCCTGCTCTCAGTACACTGTAGACGAAAGCCAATCCATCCCCGGGAAAGGTTGGGGGCCGAGATGCTGTCCACCGGGCTGTCGCAGGGATCCGTGCCCAAACTGGAGCGTCCAGGACCCCTGCGCGAGCAGGTCTACGAAGCGCTGCTCGAGCTGATCATCACCCGCTCGCTGAGCCCCGGCCAGCATCTGGTGGAGACCGAGCTCGCCGGCCATCTCGGGGTCTCCCGGCAGCCCGTGCGCGAGGCCCTGCAGCGGCTGAACACGGAGGGGTGGGTGGATCTGCGCCCGGCCCAGGGCGCGTTCGTCCACGCGCCCACCGAGGAGGAGGCCGACCAGCTCCTCGTCGTCCGAGCGCTGCTGGAGACGGAGGCGGCGCGCCTGGCCGCTTCCAACACCACCGCCGAGGGGCTGGAGCGGCTCGACGAGCTGTGCGCGGCGGGAGAGGCCGCGGTCACGGCGGACGACGTGGACGCGGTGGTGGCGGCGAACGCCGCCCTCCACGCGTGCGTGATGGAACTGGCCGGGAACGCGGTGCTCGCCGAGCTCGCCCGGCAGGTCGAGCGGCGCGTGCGCTGGTACTACACCCCGGTCGCCCGGCAGCGCGGCATGCAGTCCTGGGTCGAGCACCGCGAACTGGTCGCGGCCATCGCCGGCCGCGACGCCGACCGCGCCCAGCAGGTCATGCGCGCCCACACCGAGCACACCAGGACCTCGTACCACCAGCGCGCCGACAAGGACTGAGCCCAGGCCGGCCCCACCGGTTCACCTGATCTCTCCCAGGATGCCCGGGCCTTCAGGCCGGGGAGGAATGGGTCCTGGGTCGGAGCCGCGAAGCGGCGGAGTTCTCTGCGCATCTGGTCTGACCTGCGTTCTCTTTCGTTGTCAGTGGGGGCTGTTAGGTTCCCGAGCATGACGGCAGCAGTGAGCGGGCAGGGGTCCGGGTACGCCCGGTACACCTACCGGCTGCGGGTGTCGTCCACCGCGGGTGCCGGCCTGGAGGCGGAGTGGGCGCGCTGTCGGTGGGTGTGGAACGAGTGCGTGGCCATGTCCCGCAAGGTCCACGGCCTGAACAGGACCGCCGGGCAGAAGATCACGTGCGGCCCCGCGCAGCTCGACAGGATGCTGACCGAGGCCCGGCGGTCGATGGCGTGGCTGCGGGAAGGCAGCTCGGTGCCGCAGCAGCAGGTCATCCGGGACTTCGCGAAGTCCCGCGCCAAAGCCGTGAAGGACATCACGGCACGGCTGCCCATGGGGCAGCGGGCCGGGATGCCCGGCATCAAGCGCAAGCGCGAGGCCGCACCGACGCTGAACTACACCACCCGCGGTTTTAGGCTCAAGGACGGACGCCTGCACCTGGCCGGCGGCATCGTGCTGACGGTGGTGTGGTCCCGCGACCTGCCCGACCACCCCACGTCGGTACGCGTGTACCGGGACAGCCTCGGCCACTGGTACGCCTCGTTTGTCGTCGCGGTCGAGGTGCAGCCGCTGCCCGCCACCGGCGCAGTGATCGGCGTGGACTGGGGCGTGCGTGAGACCGCGACCACGACCAGCGACGTCCACGACCTGCCCCACGCTCAGCACGGCAGGAGTGCCGCGGCGAAGCTGGCCCGCTACCAGAAGATGATGGCCCGCCGGCGTACCGCGAGGAACACGCCCGACTCCGGCGGGTACCGCAAGGCCCGCCGGGCCGCGGCGAAGGTGTCCAGGAAGATCGCCCGCCGGCGGCAGGACACCGCCCGCAAGTGGGCCAAGCGCGTGGTGACCGACCACGACGCGATCGCGGTCGAGGACTTTAGGCCGAAGTTCCTGGCCCGGACCACCATGGCGCGCAAGGCGGCGGACGCCGCGATCGGCGCGACGAAGGCGGCTCTGATCGAGATGGGCCGCAAGCACGGGCGGGATGTCCGCCTGGTGCATCCCGCGCACACCACCATGGACTGTGCGTCGTGCGGAGCGAGAACCAAGCACGCACTTCCTCTTTCGGAACGTACCTACACCTGCACCGCGTGCGCAGTCGTCTCTCCCAGGGACAAGAACTCCGCCCGCGTGATGCTGGTCCGGGCTGGTCTCAACCCGGCTGGTGCCGATCGTGTAAGCGCTGGTGGACCGCTGGTCCCCAGCCCACGTGAGCCAGGAATCCCCGCCCTTCAGGGCGGGGAGGATGTCAAAGCAGCGGCTTGCCCTCGAAGTGGCCCAGCCGCTCGTTGTACAGCTCCACGTTGACCCCGTTGGGGTCGCGGATGTACAGGCTGTCCTCCACGCCCCGGTCCGGCCCGAGGTACTCGACGCCGGCCTCGTCCAGCCGCCGCTTCGCCCGGGCGAACTGCTCCGCGGACACCGACAGCGCCAGGTGCTGCAGCCCGCCGATCGTCTCGTGGTGCTCGGGGTGCTCGTGGCCGGGGAAGTCGAAGAAGCCCAGCAGGTTGTCGTGGCCGATGTCGAAGAAGAAGTGGCTGGAGCCCGCGTAGTCGCGGTTCTCCACCAGCTCCACCAGCGGGAAGCCCAGGAACTCCTGATAGAAGCGAATGGTCTCCTCCACGTCGCGGCAGATGAACGCGACGTGGTGCACCCCCGCCGCCGTCGTCGCCGGGCGCTCCGCGGGCTCCCGCAGATACGCCTTGCGCAGTTCCTCCCGCCGGGCCCGTACGGCCTCCAGCTCACTGCCCTGGGGTTGACCCATGATCGATTCCGCCTCCTCACGCCCCGCGGTTAATGTGGTGCGCGGGAAGATATACCCGATTAACCTCCGGCCATGGTGTCCTTCGACCGACTGGTGGCATTCGCCCTGGTCTCGCTGGTGCTCGTGGTCATCCCCGGCCCCAGCGTGCTCTTCGTCATCGGCCGCGCGCTGGCGCACGGCCGCCGTGTCGCGCTGACCTCCGTCGCCGGGAACACACTGGGCTCGTACGTCCTCGTCGGGGCCGTCGCGCTCGGCGTCGGGCCGGTGGTGGAGCGGTCCGCGCTGCTGTTCGCCGCGCTGAAGCTCGCGGGCGCCGGCTATCTGGTGTACCTGGGGGTGAAGGCGCTGCGTCAGCGCAAGGCCCTCACCATGGTCTCCGGGGACGCGGGGGCGGCGCGCGGCGCGCTGCGCACGCTGGGGGAGGGCTTCGTGGTCGGGGTCTCGAACCCCAAGACGATGGTGTTCTACGCGGCCGTGCTGCCGCAATTCGTGGACCGCGCCGCCGGGCACGTCCCCGTGCAGATGCTGCTGCTCGGCCTGATCTTCAACGCCATCGCGCTCGTCTCCGACAGCGGCATGGGCCTCGCCGCCGCAGCGGCCCGCTCCTGGTTCGCCCGCTCACCGCGCCGGCTGTCGATGGTCGGCGGCGCGGGCGGCCTGGCCATGATCGGCCTGGGTGTGACCGTCGCCGCGACGGGGCGTACCGACTGATCGCCGCGCCCGCTGGATAGGGTGGCCGGATGGACGACGGACACGCGGACGACGCAGCCGCCCTGGAGCGTCTGCGGTACCTGCGCGGCAGCATCGACAACCTGGACGCGGCCCTGGTCCACCTCCTCGCGGAGCGCTTCAGGGCGACGCAGCAGGTGGGCGAGCTGAAGGCAGCGCACAACATGCCGCCCGCCGACCCGCGGCGCGAGGCCGAGCAGATCGCGCGGCTCCGCCAGATGGCCGAGGAGGCGCACCTCGACCCGGCCTTCGCGGAGAAGTTCCTCAAGTTCATCGTCGAGGAGGTCATCCGGCATCACAAGGCGATCGCCGTCAAGTCCTCCAACAGGGACGACGCCGCCGGACGGTGACCCCCGCAGTCCTTGCGCCGATGACCGTCCGCGTCCGCGCGACCGGCCGCGGCGCCTGACCCGTCCTGGAGGTACGGCCCGGTGATGGACCAGGATCCCGCGCGGCTTCCCGGTCTCGACGAGCCCGCGCAGTCGCCCACGGCCGTCCTGTGCCGGCTGTGCCGCCGGCCGCTCACCTCCCGCGAAGCCCGTCGCCGGGGCCTGGGCGAGGACTGCCGGCGCAAGCTCCGGGAGCGCGTCGCCCCGGCGCCCCGGCGGCGGTTCGAGGTGGAGCAGGACGGGCTCTTCGGGGACGGCCGCCCGGGCTGACCGGCCCGTGGAGTGCCGGCCGACGGAGCAGCACGAAAGCACCGGACCCGGGCCTCGCACCGGGGTGCGGTGCCGGGGTTCGGTGCCAGGGGCTTCGAGCCGCCCGGTCCCCGGGCGTTCGCCGTGTGCCCCAGCCGCGCGAGCCCGCCACGGCTGAGGCACCACGTCATACCCTCGTGTCTTCCCGGAGGCCGGACGGGGCCGGCACGCCCGTGGAGACCGATGCGACCGCCCGCTCCGCCGTCACCTCAGACCATCTCCCGGCTGATGGGCTGCGGGTTGGGCCGGATGTCCTTGACGCGGGGGCGGCCCGGCTGCCGCAGCAGCAGGGACAGGCCACCGGTGAACAGGCCGATGGAGCCGGCCAGCATGAAGGCGCCCCCGTAACCCCAGGCGTTGACCACGACACTGCCGAGACCCGCTCCGACCAGGCCGGAGACCAGCTTGGAGCTGTAGACCAGGCCGTAGTTGGAGGCGTTGTTGTTCTCACCGAAGTAGTCCGCGGTCATCGCCGCGAACAACGGGAAGATCGCGCCGCCACCGAAGCCCGACACCATCGACGCCAGCAGGAACAGCGGCATGCTGCCCATCGAACCGGAGAAGTAGACCGCGAACTGCGCCAGACCCAGCACCACGCAGACGAGGGTCAGCGTCTGGCGCCGCCCGTACCGGTCGGAGATCCAGCCGATGACACCGCGGCCGGTGCCGTTGACGATCGCCTTCAGGCTCATGGCCAGGGCCACGATTCCGCCCGCGAAGCCCATCTCGTCACCGAAGTCGACCTGGAACGAGATGCCGAAGATGTTCACACCCGCCGTACACAGCAGGCAGAACCACATCAGCGGCAGGACACCGGTCCTGACCGCCTCCATCGGCGTGTACTGCTTCACCGCAGGCGGGTTCTTCTCCAGCGCCCGGCGGATGCGCGGGTCGTCGGAGACCGCGAGCGGGTCGATGTGCGACGGCCACCAGTTCTTCGGCGGGTCCTGGAAGAAGAAGCCGCTGACGGCGACCGCGAGCGCCAGGCCGATGCCGACCGTGATCAGCACGTTCTCGTAGTTCCCGAGGTCCATGTAGGACTTGAAGAGGAAGATGAAGGGCACCGACCCGTAGGCGAAACCGCCGTTGACGAAGCCGGTCTTGCCGCCCTTCCGTTCCGGATACCACTTGCCGACCATGTTGATGCAGGTCGCGTAGACCATGCCGGCACCGCCGCCGCCGAAGAAGCCGAAGCCCAGATACGCCCAGAAGACACTGGGCGCGTGGGCCAGCGACAGATAGCCCATCAAGGTGCCCGCCGCTCCCAGCAGCATCGCCGCGCGGGCCGACAGTGTGCCGTTCTCCCGCATCTTGCCTGCCGGGAAGGCCACCGCCGCCTGGAAGAGGATCCAGACGCCCAGCAGCCAGAAGATGTGCGCGCCGTGCCAGTTGTGCGCCTCGGAAAGCGTGTCCTCGGCGGAGGTGAACGCGTACTCCGAGGAGCTGATGGCCATCATGGCGACCCACGGGAGGATCACCATGGTCCACCGGGGCCGCCCCATGATGTCCCGGTCGGATTCGCCGATCCGGTACGTGCGGCCGTTGCGGTCCGTCACCTCCGTGTAGGGAATGGGTGGTTGAGACGATGTCGATGACGCCATTGTCGTTCCCCTTGCCTCGTAAGAGCCGGTGCCAGCGCCCCCTGGACGGTTCTCGTGTGGTGCTGCCGGAACGGCCCGGCCTCGCGGTTCGGGTCCGATGCCGCCCGGTGTGCTGCTCCCCCGCAAGCGGGAGCGACTGCCCGGGACGGGGGTGTCCGGGCAGGGTCGGTGGCGGGCCGAGTTCTCGGCCCGGATGACCGGGTGCGCCGTGGAAGCACTCGCGGAAGGCCATCGCCACCATGTCGGCCGTGCGGGCCGTGTCGGGCACGGTGGCGGCGAACTTGGTGATCGGGGCCATCAGGTCGACGTGCGGGAGGTCCTGCGGCGATCCCGTCCTGTGCCGGCTGCGGGACCCCTGGCCGCCGATCAGCAGCATGGGGCTCTCGGCCCGGAAGGCGTTCGCCACGCCGGTGACGGCGTCGGTGGTGCCGGGGCCCGCGGTGACGACGGCGTAGCCGGGGCTGCCCGTGATGCGGGCGCAGCCGTCGGCGGCGTGCGCGGCCACCTGCTCGTGGCGTACGTCGACCACCTTGATGCCCTCGTTGACGCAGCCGTCGTGGATGTCGATGATGCGGCCGCCGTCGAGGGTGTAGACGACGTCCACACCCTCGGCCTTGAGCGCCTGAGCGACGAGGTGGCCACCGGAGACGAGGTCGGAGTTGCCCTCGGACATGGCGAGTTCGGTTCCTTCCGACGGGGCCGGTGGATGGGTCGAGCGGCGATTCCGTTCACGAGTCTGTACATTGCATACAGGCGACGAATACTGTATGCAGACGTTTATCCCGCATCGGCAAGCCGGTGTCCAGGGGTGTGCACCGAATTATCTTTCGACTCGAGACAGGGCAGGTGCGTTTGACGATGGATCTGTTCGAGTACCAAGCACGGGAGCTGTTCGCGCGGCACGGAGTCCCCGTGCTCGACGCACACGTGGTGGACGACCCCGCCGCGGCCCGCGCCGCGGCCGAACGCCTGGGCGGGCGGGTCGTGGTGAAGGCCCAGGTCAAGACGGGCGGCCGGGGCAAGGCGGGCGGGGTGAGGCTCGCCTCGGACCCGGCGGACGCGGAGGAGAAGGCCCGCGCCATCCTCGGCATGGACATCAAGGGCCATACCGTCGGCAAGGTCATGCTGGCCCGGACCGCCGACATCAGGGACGAGTACTACGTCTCCTACCTCCTCGACCGCGCCGAGCGCACCTTCCTCGCCATGGCCTCCGCCGAGGGCGGCATGGACATCGAGGAGGTCGCCGCCACCCGGCCCGAGGCCCTGGCCCGCATCCCCGTCGACGCCGCCGAGGGCGTCACCGAGGACAAGGCCCGGGAGATCGCCGCCGCGGCCGGCCTCCCCGAGGAGACCGTGCCCGTCCTCGTGGCCCTGTGGGAGGTCCTCACCGCCGAGGACGCCCTGCTGGTCGAGGTCAACCCGCTCGTACGGACCGGGGAAGGCCGCATCGTCGCCCTCGACGGCAAGGTGTCCCTCGACGCCAACGCCCGCTTCCGCCACCCCGCCCACGAGGCCTACGAGGACCCCGGCGAGGGCGACCCCCTGGAGGCCGCCGCCCGTGCGAAGGGCCTCAACTACGTCAAGCTCGACGGTACGGTCGGCGTCATCGGCAACGGCGCCGGCCTGGTGATGAGCACCCTCGACGTGGTCGCCCACCACGGGGGCGCCCCGGCGAACTTCCTCGACATCGGCGGCGGCGCCTCCGCCCAGGTGATGGCCGACGGCCTCGGCGTCATCCTCTCCGACCCCGACGTCTCCTCCGTCCTCGTCAACGTCTTCGGCGGCATCACCGCCTGCGACGCCGTCGCCGACGGCATCGTCCACGCCCTCGACCTGGTCGAACTCACCAAGCCCCTCGTCGTCCGCCTCGACGGCAACAACGCCGAACGCGGCCGCGCCATCCTCGAGGACGCGGCGCACCCGTTCGTACAGCAGCTGGACACCATGGACGGCGCGGCCGCGCGGGCCGCCGAGCCCGCAGGGAGCTGATCGCGATGGCCATCTTCATCGACCGCAACAGCAAGGTGATCGTCCAGGGCATGACCGGCTCGGAGGGCATGAAGCACACCCGCCGCATGCTCGCCTCGGGGACTGACATCGTGGGCGGCGTCAACCCGCGCAAGGCGGGCACGCAGGCCGAGTTCGACGGGCGCATCGTCCCGGTCTTCGGGTCGGTCAAGGAGGCGGCCGGCGCCACGGGCGCGGACGCCAGCGTCGTCTTCGTCCCGCCGCCGTTCGTGCGCGGCGCCGTCGACGAGGCCGTCGACGCCGGGCTCGGGCTCGTCGTCGTCATCACCGAGGGCGTCCCCGTCCACGACACCGTCGCCTTCCGCGCCCGCGCCGTCGCCTCCGGCACCCGCATCATCGGCCCCAACTGCCCCGGCCTGATCAGCCCCGGACAGTCCAACGCGGGCATCATCCCGGCCGACATCACCACCGCCGGGCGGATCGGCCTGGTGTCGAAGTCCGGCACCCTCACCTACCAGCTGATGTACGAGCTGCGCGACATGGGCTTCTCCACCGCCGTCGGCATCGGCGGTGACCCCGTCATCGGCACCACGCACATCGACTGCCTGCGCGCCTTCCAGGACGACCCCGACACCGACCTCATCGTCATGATCGGCGAGATCGGCGGCGACGCCGAGGAGCGCGCGGCCTCGTACATCTCCCGCCTGGTCGCCAAGCCCGTCGTCGGCTATGTCGCGGGCTTCACCGCGCCCGAGGGCAGGACCATGGGTCACGCGGGCGCCATCGTCTCCGGCTCGTCCGGCACCGCCCGGGCCAAGAAGGAGACGCTGGAGGCCGCGGGCGTCGCCGTCGGCAGCACCCCCTCGGACACCGCGCGGCTCGTACGCGGACTGCTGCGGTGAGCGGCGCCGAGGAGCTGCTCACCCGCAGGTACGACGTGGGCGCGACACTCACACCACTCGCCCCCGAAAAGAAGCAGCCCCAGACCGGAGTCGCTATCGTCGCGTGCATGGACGCACGGCTCGGCGTCGAGACGATGTTCGGGCTGCGTCCGGGCGACGCCCATGTCATCCGCAACGCGGGCGGGTGTGTCAACGACGACACGCTCCGTTCGCTCCGACTGAGTCAGCTACGAGGCGGCACCCGCGAGATCGTGCTGGTCCACCACGAGGACTGCGCGGCACTGAGCGACCCGGCCGACGACCTGCGTGCGTGCATGGCGCGTCTGCGTGCCGGCACCGAGCTGCCCCACACCGAGCTGGTGCGGGGATTCCTCTACACGCGCGGTGGTGCGCTGCGCGAGATCCGCCCCGAATGAGCGGAGAACCCATGACCCTCATCCTCAAACCCGGAACGGCCTGGACGGACGCGTGGAGGCGCTGTCTCCAGGCCGCCCCCGAGGCGTTCCACGACGACCGCGTGCTCAACCTGTGGGCCGGGACCTGGCAGGCCGACGGCCGTGTCCTGCCGACCACCAGCCCCGTCGACGGCACCCCCATCGCCGGGCTGCCCCGCCTGGACGCCGGCACCGCCCACCGGGCGGTCCGCGCCTCCCTCGACCAGCACCGCGCCTGGTGCGACGTCCCCCTTCCCGAGCGCAAAGCACGGGTCGCGGCCGCCCTGGACGCCCTCACCGAGCATCGCGAGCTGCTCTCCCTGCTCCTGGTCTGGGAGATCGGCAAGCCATGGCGGCTCGCCCAGGCAGACGTCGACCGGGCCGTCGACGGCGTGCGCTGGTACGTCGACGAGATCGACGGCATGCTCGCCGACCGGACGCCACTGCCCGGACCGGTCAGCAACATCGCCAGCTGGAACTACCCCATGAGCGTCCTCGTCCACGCCATGCTCGTGCAGGCGCTCGCCGGCAACGCCGTCATCGCCAAGACCCCCACCGACGGGGGCCTGGCCTGCCTCACCCTCGCGTGCGCGCTCATCGCCCGCGAGGACGTACCGGTGACCCTGGTCAGCGGCAGCGGCGGCGAACTCTCCGAGGCGCTGGTGCGGGCGCCCGAGGTCGGCTGCGTCTCCTTCGTCGGCGGCCGGGACGCGGGCGGCCGGGTCGCCTCGCACGTCGCCGACCTCGGCAAACGCCACGTCCTGGAACAGGAGGGTCTCAACGCCTGGGGCGTGTGGGACTACAGCGACTGGGACACCCTGGCGGGTCATATCCGCAGGACCTTCGACTACGCCAAGCAGCGCTGCACCGCCTACCCCCGCTTCGTCGTGCGGCGCGAACTCTTCGCCGACTTCCTGTCCGCGTATCTGCCGGCCGTGCGCTCCGTACGCCTCGGCCACCCACTCGCCGTCGAGAACCCCGGGGACGACCTCCCCGAGCTCGACTTCGGGCCGCTCATCAACGCGGCCAAGGCCAAGGAGCTCGGAGACCTCGTCGCCGAGGCCGTCGACCGCGGCGCGATCCCGCTGCACCGCGGCAGCCTCGCCGACGCCCGGCTCCTGCCCGGCCAGGACACCTCCGCCTACCTGCCGCCCGTCACCCTCCTCAACCCGCCCTCCACCTCCCCGCTGCACCACGCGGAGCCCTTCGGCCCGGTCGACACGATCGTCCTGGTCGACACCGAGGCGGAGCTGCTGGCCGCCATGAACGCCAGCAACGGCGCCCTCGTCGCCACCTTGTCCACCGACGACGAGGAGACCTACGCCCGTCTCGCCCCGCAGATCCGCGCCTTCAAGGTCGGCCACAACAAGCCCCGCTCCCGAGGCGACCGCGCCGAGCTCTTCGGCGGCTTCGGCGCCTCCTGGCGCGGCGCCTTCGTCGGCGGCGAGCTGCTGGTCCGCGCCGTCACCGAGGGCCCGGCGGACGAGCGCCCGCCGGGCAACTTCCCGGACTACCACCTGATGCCGGAGCGGGCGGCGTAGCCGCCCGTGACCCGGTCGCCGGCCGCCGGGGCCGTCGTGGCCCCGGCACCCCGGCGTATCCCCGCGCACCCCGCGGATACGCAGGTGAAACCCACTCCGAATCCTTGGTATCGTTGTCCATGTCGCCGCGGGGCCAGCCCCGCGGTCGCATCACCTGGTCCGGGTGGCGGAATGGCAGACGCGCTAGCTTGAGGTGCTAGTGCCCTTTATCGGGCGTGGGGGTTCAAGTCCCCCCTCGGACACAACGATTGACGATACGGTGAGGACCTCGATCTTGCGATCGCGGTCCTCGTTGCGTGTTCGTAGCCAATGGCGATGCCCAGTGCCTCGTAGAGGGGGCCTTTCTTCTCGACGGCGGCGGTCTGGATGCGCTGTGCAATATCTCCAAGACTCTCGGTGATCTGCCGGATCTGTTGCGCGTTGAGCGGGATCTTGTGGGGCTCGGAAAGTCGTCGCTGCAGGTCAGGCCGCGTATCGGTACTCATCGATGACACCGCCGAGGATGCGGGTGCGTAGGAGCCTGCGGCCTCCGAGCTCGTGCACGGTGATCGGCTGCTGGTCGGCGCCCGGAGGTCGTTGGGTGCGGGCCCGGTGGGGGCGGTGGTCGTTGTAGTGCCGCTCGTGGGCGGTCAAGACGTGCCGGGCGCGGGCCTCGTTCAGGATGGGGACGTGGTCGAGGGCTTCGCGCCGGATGCTGCCCGAGCGCGTCCGGTTCGAGCATGACGGCCCGGTCACCCGGGCACGCCAACCCGCCCTGACCAGCTGGTCAGCACCTCCCACGCGGCGGGGGAACCTCAGATCAGGGACGCACATCGACGTAGTCGCCGGTGGCCTTGGCCGGGCCGGTGGTGTTGGTGCCGGTGAAGCTCCACCGCCAGTAGCCGTCTTTGACTGCCTTGACCGTGGTGCGAAGGGTGCCGGTGCCGCTGGTGTTCACCGTGGCCACCGTGGTGTAGGTGCTGCTGCCCTTCGGGCGGAACTGCAGTTTCACGGCTTGGCCCGCGTATCCCGCATACCGGTAGGTGTCCCAGTTGGCCCGCACGAGCTTGCCGGTGATGGTGATACGTGCGCCCTTGGCCACCGGTTCCGGTGAGGCGTTGACCGTGAGCCGCGCGGCACGCTTGAGGCGGAACGACCCCACGCCGGGGGCAAAAACGGAATCGCCGTCGTTGGTGTCGACCAAGGCGTCGACTGACCATGTTCCCGCGTTGCTGTTGGACAGGTCCACTGGGTCGTCGCCGCCCGGAGTCGGGTGGGCGTTGACGGTGAACACCGTCGTGCACGCCGTCGCGGTCTCGCAGAACGCATCAGTGGTGTAGAAACCGCCGTGCGGCCCCTTCAGATCCACATCGGCGAAAGACAGACCGGCGTCATCGGATCCGGTGACCGTGACCGGGAACTGCACGTTGTGCGTTGTACCTACGATGACGTCATGTCCGGAGTTGACGGTGGCACCGCTGACCACCGGGTTGCTGGGCGCGGCATCGGCCGAGGTGCCGACCCCCGCCAGCAAAACGGCGACGGCCCCCACCACGACGCCGCGGCCTGTGGCGCGTCCGACGGGCTTGCGCCGTATGGCACGTGCGGTGGCGATGGGTGAGGGGATGTCCCGCCCGCCGCTTTGTCTGTCGCCAGGTGGTGCGGCGAAGCGTCTCATGAATCCCTCCCAGGGATGACAGGCCTTGCAGCCAACCACACCGCGTGCGGGGGCAGTTGGCGGCGAGCGCAGGAGACCGATATGTGTCACTCTCTACGACTGCCGAACCGGCCCGATCGTTGCCCCGGCCGGGGTGGGAAAACAACCAGCCACCCGCCACGGTAGTCGGATGACACCCCCACCCGCCACGCGAGTCGGATGAGAAATGAGCAGGAGATGCGATGCCTTGAGTGCCGAGTTCGCGCATCCGCTTCATCACCGGCTGAACTGTGACCGGCTAGTACTCCAGTGCGGTTTCGTGATCACGTGCGGGTCGACTGCGCCAGGACCTGCCCGAAGATCTGTGAGTTGAGCCGAACAGAGGTCGCAGACGGGCTCTGCGGGCAGACGTGTCAATGGTTAGGCCAGGAACCGAACTGGTGCGGCCTACGTCTCCCGCACCATGACTTCTGACGACCAGCAAGGGCACGCGGGTCACACCGGAGCTGCCTCGCCGACTGCTGTGACTGTGGATCCGCCGAGGGTCAACGACTACGACAGCTTTGCCGAGGCGTACACGAGCGAGAACGAAACCAACCTCATCAACGCCTACTACGAGCGTCCCGCGATGCTGACCCTCGCCGGGAACGTGGCCGGCCGGCGGATCCTCGACGCCGGCTGCGGCTCCGGACCCTTGTTCGCGGCGCTGCGTGACCGTGGCGCGATCGTCAGCGGCTTCGATGCGAGCGCCGGGATGCTGGAGCTGGCCCGACGTCGACTCGGCGAGGATGCCGACCTGCAGGTGGCCGCCCTGGGCAGCCCCCTTCCCTACGCTGACGACACCTTCGACGACGTCGTCGCGTCCCTGGTGCTGCACTACCTGGAGGACTGGGGGCCGGCGCTGACCGAGCTGCGACGGGTACTCAAGCCCGGCGGTCGGCTGATCATGTCCGTCGACCACCCCTTCGCCATCCACGGCCTCGAGTACCTGGCCGGGAACAAGACTGACTACTTCGCGACCTACGACCGGATCGAGGAGTGGTCCATGGGCGGCCGGACCGCCCGGCTGCGCTTTTGGAACAGGCCGCTACACGCGATGACTGACGCCTTCACCGCAGCAGGCTTCCGGATCAGGGTCATCAGCGAGCCGGATCCTGACCCTGCTGCTCGTGACCTGTTCCCCGAGGTCAAGCCACGCTTCCTGTGCTTCCTGTTCTTCGTCCTGCAAGCGGATTAGAGGGCACAGGAGGAGTGCACCCAAGACGCCGACCTCATCGCCCCGCTTGCGCCATTAGCACCTTCATAATCAGCAGTCCCGTCAAGGGCCGGCCTCAGCGGATCTCGCCGAGCAGGTTGGCTTCGCAGAGAGGATTCACAACAACCTCGAGGTCCTGCGTAGCAGGGCGATCGCTCGAGGCTCTGGAAAGTACGTTGTGGATAGCGGCTGGTTCGGCGCAAAAGTGCTTAGTTCTATCAGGAACGGCAATCAGGACTGGGTGGTAGCCCTGCGCGGTGGTCAGTACCGCATCACGGGTACGGTTGACGTGCGGCAAAAAGCGGCGATCAGTTACCGTGTCCAGGTGTACAAGGACTGGAACTTCGACTACGGCGACACTTTCGCCGGAATCGACTTCGCGCCGTTCGCGCGGCTGCACGAAGCAGGTCTAGCTGGGGAATTTGACGTGTACGGAACCACTGGACTGCTGAGCTATGGTGGATAGTCAGGGCAAGTCAGACCTCCCTGGCCGTGCGATCCGTCGCCGGCCGGGAAGGGGCCTACTGATTGCCGGAGTTCTTTCGCTGCTTCTCTGCGGAGGGCCGCTGGCCGCAGTCGGCTACTTCTTCAGCTCTCCATCCCTTAATTTCGACACCAGACCGCTTGCTGTGATCTTGAAGGAATTCCAAATAGCGTTGCCGCCCGGCGTGAAGGATGTCTCGTATCGAGACTTCGGAAAATATCAGGGTGACGCGATGGCCTTGAAGTTTTCCACCGACGAAAGTGGGGCGGAGAGCTTTGTGGAGGGCATCGAGCCGGGTCAGCACCTGGAGGTCGGCATGAATCTGATCTCTTCCGTCGAAGAAGACGAAGCAGGTTGGAGCATTTCGGAATCTGCCGACCACCGGGGGGCGCTGCTCCACGGAAGACCGGAGTGCGGTTGCGAATTCGAAATTCTGGCAGTGGGCGAAGGGGAAAAGGTGACGGTGTACGTATACGCGCTCAAGGCATGACAGGCGCGGCGAGGGGCCGAAGCGCAAGCAGTCCCTGTGCCTGAACCGTCCCCCAGACGACCATCCGGTGGATCTCGTGAACAACGAATTCGGCCGTGCGGTCGGAATGCGTGCGGTGGGGATGGCCGGCGGTAATTCCGCACTGACCGTCTTGTACGTCAAGCGCATGGCTCGCGCGTACATAGAATCAGATATGTACGCGAGGAAGGGCGACATCCCGTAGCATCTGGTGCTGCGGCCCCTGCCCGCCATCTTCGGATGGCCGGCAGGGGCGCCCTGGAGTCCGTTACTTTGGGGGAAGGGCGACGCGGGGCTGGAAGTGGCAAATCCAATTCCATGGACGGGTGATTTCAGGTGACCGAACCGCATGCATCTCAGAACGTGGACGCATGGAGGTTTCGCCTCTTCGTCAGTATGCCCGGGATCGCGATGATCTCCGGCTTGCTGCTGGGGGGAGGCGCTGAAATATCCTTCTATTCGAGTTCTGTATTTCCTGTTCTTGGGTGCTTGTTCGGTGGCATCTCCGGCCTTGCCGATGGGCTCATTTCCTGGATGCTGTTGGCGCCTCTTTCAGCGCATTGGGTGATGCGATCGAAGGTCGCGCCCCTGGCCGTGGTATGTGTTTCGTTTGCGGGAGATTCCTGGATGCTGCACGTCTTTACCGCTGAAGGGTTCCCGGAATTTATTATCTCGGAGGGGACGGCCATTCAAAGCTTCTTTTTGGGGCACATGGCGCTTGCGTACGTGACCGGCTGGTATGCGATTCGGATCGCGACTGTCCAGGGCGGCGGCCGTCAACCCAGGTAGGCGGAGGCGTGCAGACGCACGTCGGAACTGGCTTTCGGCGTCGCTCGAAACCTGGTTCTGGATCACATTGAGCTGTCGTCAAGCTTTTCAGGAAGCATAGCCAAAGTCTCCATGGAGCAGCTTGGGCGACTTGCCGATGGATTTCTCGGTCGAGCCTTGGAGCTTCTCTAGGCAGCACACTCCGAGCTCGGGCGAAATGTCTGTCTGGGTACCGTTATCCAAAGCGTGAGGAGCTATGCTCCCCGCACGTCGCTCTGGGCGAATACCTGGGTCACGCCGGGCAGGTGAATGATCCGCAGCGGTATCGGGTTCGCGGTGCAGCCCGATGGGCGAAAGCCCGGACCGCACCGCGTGGACCCTGTTGTCACCCGGCCGCCACAGACAAGGGGATGCTCGAGGGTGTGGGTGGCCGGCGTCGTTTAGTTCGGGTTGCCGGTCAGGCGAGGACTTCCTCCATGGACCAGGTGTCCTCGTGGTTGGCGAGCTTGAGGATGGCTTCGGCGTCGTCGACCGGGGGGTAGATCCATACGGCGTTGATCTGACGCTTCAGTGCCTTGCCCTTCTCTCCGGTCTTCTGGACGACCCGGTCCCAGCCCAGGGTGACGACCGCGCCACTGGGTCCCAAGTCCAGGCAGGTGACGTACGGGTTGGGGACATAGGCGGCAGGGTCCAGCCCGAGAACATCGGCAGCCACGTTGTGGCCGGCGAACTTGCCCAGAGGGATGGCGTGCTGGCAGCTCTGCATGACCGTGTGCTCCGCGTCGGCGGCGGCCGCTGCGGTGTCACCTGTCGCGAACACCTCGGGCGCTCCGATGACGCGCAGGAACTCATCCACCCGCAGTCGCCCGTGCCGGTCGCGCTCGCCGGGGATGTACTGGGTGAGCGGGCTGGCGGCGACGCCGGCCGTCCAGATCACGGTGGAGGCCGCGATGATCTCGCCGTCGGAGAGATGGACCTCGTTCTCAGTGACGCGCTCGACAGACTTGCCCAGGTACACCTCGACCCCGAGGTCACTCAGGGCAGAGCTGATCTGCGGGCGCGGGCCTTCGCCCAGCTCGGGGCCCACGGCGTCGGCGCGCTCCACCAAGACGACGCGCACATCACCGGCGTCACCGGCCACTTCCCGCAGTCGGGCGGTCAGTTCGGTGGCCACCTCCAGGCCGGTGAATCCCGCTCCGACGACGACTGCGGTGAAGCGACCGGCCGTCGGCGCGCGCTGCGGCAGCCGCCGCATGTGGTGGTCGAGGGCGGTGGCGGCGTCCAGGGGTGTCCACATCGAAAATCCACTCGGAACCGGGGATCGTCGGGCGCACGAGCCGGCTGCCGGTGGCCAGCACCAAACGGTCATAGCTCAGCACCGTGTTCTGGCCGTTGCGGTCGACTGCGCTCACCGTTCGGGTGCTGGTGTCGATGCCGGTGACGGTCGCGGCGATCCGCCGTACTCCGATCGGACCGAGCACCCGGTCCAGCGCCACCCGCATCCCCTCCGGATCGGCCTCGTAAAGACGCGGACGGATCACCAGGTCATCACCGCTGCTGACGACCGTCACCTGCAGCTGCGACTGCGGCACACCGTGGGCACGTGCAGCACGTACGGCGGCAGCTGCACTCCACACGCCGGCGAACCCACCGCCAATAACCAGGATATTTTTCATCCAGATTCACCTCCGGAAAAATGCGCGGTCGGACCGCGCAGGGAAAGATCCACTCCCACCCAAGCCCGACGAACCTGTGCCGCCAGGAGGGGGAGTGTGTATGTCGGCCGCGGCCTGCAGGTCGGCGAGACTCTGCTCGGCCAGCGCTTTTCGGCAGGGCGCTCCAGCCCGCCCCATGGCGATCTTCGCCATGCGTGGCCGCGTGAAGCTGACGCCATGGCGCCGCGCCGGTGGCCTTGCCCGTCTTGTAACTGGATACTATGCATCCAGGTTCTGATCCGTCAAGCACTCGTAGAGCCCATCCGGTCCGCGTCCTTTGCGGCATGGCATGTCGGTCGGTCACGTCACGCGCGCTGTCGGTCGCCGCATGAAGCTCGGCATCCACGCCGGGGATCTTGCCGCCACCCATCCCGTCCGCGACGTTTGTGGCATGGCATGGAGCTCGACATGGCATTTCGAGCACACATGGAGTCATTGACGAATCGGAAACTGGATGCCTAGCATCCAGTTATGCGAACGGGCAAGGGTGTCGAGTGGGCGATGCACACGCTGCTCAACCTGGCGTGGCTGGGTGACGGCGAGCCGGTGGCGACCGCGCAGCTGGCCGCCGGTCACGACCTGTCGCCGTCCTACCTGAACAAGCAGCTGCAGCAGCTGGTCAAGGCCGGCCTGCTGGAGTCCGTGCCGGGTGCGCGGGGCGGCTTCCGGCTGGCTCGCCCCCTTGAGGAGGTGTCGCTGCTGGACGTGGTCCTGGCCGTCGAAGGGGAGGAGCCGCTCTTCAGCTGCTCCGAGATCCGCCGGTGCGGCACCATCGGTGAGCGGTGCCCCGATGGCGTCTTCGCCCGGCCGTGCATGGTGAATACCGCCATGAGGCGAGCGGAAGCGGCTTGGCGGAAGGCGCTGGCCGAGCAGAGTCTCGCCGACGTGCAGGTCGCGACCGACGCACTCAATCCGACCTTGGCGGCGCATATTCGCCAGGGGCTTGGGCGCGACTGATTGTTTTCCCCGCGCGGCACCCTGATCGGGGTTGACGGGGCCGCGGTGTCAGGGCCAGACGAAAGGCGATCACCCTGATCGACGTCACGCGAAATCGGCCGACGAAATCGATCAGGTCCCCGACCGCGACCCGAGGAGACTGCCGAATGGGCGGCCTCTCTCGATGCCGTCGTCGAAGCCGCGCAGCGGCCGGGGCGAACCCGGGCGTAGGCGGTCCAGGTTCCCGCGCCGGACGGGCCGGAAGGGATGACGTGGGCCGACCGGGAAAGCGCCGGAAGCTCGTCGTCCACGCACACACGTACACGACCTCCACGGCGGAGCGGGCGGAGGCTTCCGGGGGGCGCGAGATCTGATCGGAGGCTTCGGCTCGCCGTACTCGGGCCGGTGCGGGCCTGGTCCCGCTGAGCGCAGCTGCCCCTGGCGCCTTTCCCCTACTTCACGCCGCCGGCGGTCAGTCCGGCGATGATCCGCCGCTGGAAGAGAAGTACGGCGATGACAAGCGGGACCGTGACCAGGACACCGGCCGCCATCTGCGTGCCGTACGGCTGGTCGAAGCGATAGGCGCCGGTGAAGCGCGAGATGGCGACGGTCGCCGTCTGCATCGACTTCTGGTTGACCATGGAAAGGGCGATGATGAATTCGTTCCAGGCCGCGATGAAGGTGATGATCGCCGTGGTGAAGATGCCCGGCGCGGCGATGGGGATGATGACCTTCCGGAATGCCTGCCCCCGCGTACAGCCGTCCACCATGGCGGCTTGCTCTAGTTCCGCCGGCAGCTGGCGGAAGAACGCGGTGAGAGTCCACACGGCCAGCGGAAGGGCGAAGGACATGCTGGGGATCACCATGGCCTGGTAGGTGTTGATCCAGCCGATGTCCGAAAAGAGCCTCAACAACGGGATGATGAGCGAGATTCCGGGGAACATGGACGTGGCGATGATGACTGCCGCGACCAGGCCCTTGAAGCGGAATTCCAGGCGGGCCAGCGCATAGGCCGCGACGGTGCCGACCAGCAGCGTGAGCGCGGTGGTCACGCCGGCCACGACGAGGCTGTTGAGCAGCGAGCGCTGGAAGCCGACGTCCGGCCTGAAGACCGCGGCGAAGTTGGCGCCGGACCACGGCTGGGGCAGCAGCGAGAGCTGGAACTGGTCGGTCGGGCGCCGAAAGCTCGACACGACCATCCAGTAGAACGGCGCGAGACAGTAGAAGACGATGGCGGCGATGCCCAGGGCCCGCAGCAGGGCCTTCGGGCGAAGCCGCCGGGCCGGGGCCGGCGCGGGGTGGTCGGTGGCGCTCATGCGGTGGTGGCCTTTCGTGCCGGGGCGGGCGTCCGGGTTGTGCGGGCGGTACGCCGGCGGGCTCTGGCCTCTCCGATGAGGTCCGTGCCGAGCAGTTTCACGAAGGCGAACGCCACGATGACGACGTAAGCGAACAGGAGGGTCGCGTAGGCGGCCGCCGGGCCGTAGCGCACATTGCTGGCCTCGTAGTACGCGAGCATCGCCAGCGTCTCCACCTCGTGCTTCCGCCCGCCGATCAGGACGAACGGCAGGTCGAACATGCGCAGCGCGTCCAGGATGCGGAACAGGACGGCGATCAGCAAAGTGGGTTTGACCAGGGGCAGTGTGATGCTGCGGAACTGGCGCCAGGGACCGGCGCCGTCGACCCGTGCCGCCTCGTAGAGTTCACGGGGTATCAACTGCAGACCCGCGAGCACCAGGAGGCCGATGAACGGCGCGGTCTTCCAGGTGTCGGCGACGATCACCGCCACCTTCGCCTGCCACCCGTCCGCGGTCCACAGGATCTGCCGGCCGAGCAGGGCATTGGCGATTCCGTTGACGTCGAAGACCCACCGCCACAGCAGCGCGGAGACGGCCGTGGGGATGGCCCAGGGCACGAGAACGGCCGCGCGGACGACGGCGCGCCCGCGCAGGACGTGGTTCATGACCATGGCCATCGCGATGCCGATGAGCACCTCGATCGACACGGTGGTGACGGTGAAGAACGTGGTGTTCCAGAAGGCATTCCAGAACACCGAGGCGTTGGCCCCTGAGAACGCGTCCGTGTAGTTGTGCAGACCCGCGAATCGCTCCCCCTCCACCACGAAGCCGTCGGCGTCGAGGCCCTGGCCTTCCTGGAAGAGGGAGGCCCTTATGGCGGCCACCAGCGGATAGGCGATGACCAGGCCGAGGACGAGGAGGGTGGGAGAGAGCAGGGCGGCCGCGAGGCGGCCGTCACCTCGGCCCTTGCGGAGCCTTGGGACAGGACGCGCGGTGGCTGTCGGGATGGTGGTGGTCACGAGGTGTCCTTCTTCGGGGGAACGCCGAGCGGCCCCGGCCGGGCACGGAGCGCGCAGGTCGCAGCGCGCCCGGCCGGGGACGACTCACTCTGCGGTGATCTTCTCCAACTGCTGCTGCAGGTCGGCGAGCGCGGTGTCGGGGCTCGCCTTTCCGGAGACCACCGGATAGATGGCGTTCTGGATGGCCGCGGTGACATCGCCGTAGCGCACGGCCTTCGGCCGGGGCCGGGCACTCTCGATCGACTTGCCGAGCGTCGCGAGGTAGGGGAACTTCTTCTGAAGGTCGGCCTGGCCGTACAGGTTCGCCCGAGTCGGAGCGACCGCTGCCTTCAGCAGGTTGGAGCGCTGGGCTTCCTCACCGGTCAGGAACTTGATGAAGTCCCGCGCGGACGCCTTGTGCTGGGCGAACGTGGACACGGCCAGGTTCAGGCCTCCCAGGGTTGAGGACCCCGGGCCGTTCATTCCCGGCAGCGGAGCGACGTCGAACTTGCCCGCCACCTTCGAGGAGCCGTCGGTCTCGTTGGCGAGGTTCCACACATACGGCCACTGGCGGAGGAAGACCAGCTTGCCCGCCTGGAAGGCCTCGCGGCCGTTCTCCTCCTGGTAGGTCAGCGCCTCCTTCGGGATGGTGCCGTCCTTGAAGCTGTCCACGAGCCACTTCAGGCCGGCCTTCGCCTCGGGCGTGTCGACGGTCGGCTTGCCGTTGTCGTCGAACAGCTCCCCGCCGGCGGACTGGACGGCTTCGGAGAAGTTGACGGTCAGGCCCTCGTACTTGTCGAACTGCCCCGCGTAGCAGCTCATCTTGGAGGCCTCGGGCAGCTTCACGACCTTCTTGCAGACGGCCGCCATCTCGGCCCAGGTGCTCGGCGCCTGGGCCTTGACCTTCTTCAGCAGGTCGGTGCGGTAGAAGAGCATCCCGCCGTTGGACTGGTACGGGGCCGCGTACACCTTGCCCCGGTACTTCGCGGTGTCGACGGCGGACGGCAGCAGGCCGTCCAGCGGGAAGTCCTTGGCCGGCAGTTCGTCGATCCAGCGGTTGGCGGCGAATTCGGCGGTCCAGGTCACGTCGAGGCCGAGCACCGAGTACGCGTCCGACTTGACCTGGGCGTTCTGCACCATCTGCTGACGCTGCCCGTCCGCGGAGGTGGGCAGTTCGGTGATGGTGGCCTTTTCCTTCGGGTGTGCGGAATTCCACTCGTCGAGCAGGTTCTGCAGATTGCCGGAGGTGTCCTTGCCTGTGGCCAGGGTTATGGGACCGCGATCACCGGAGCCCTGGTTTCCGTCGCTCTTGTCGGTCCCCTTGCTGCTGCACGCAGTGGCGACGAGTGTGGCGGCCGCGGCAACAGCGGCCGCCTGCAGAATTCTTCGACTGGTCATTCCCTTGCTCCTCATTGAGCAGCGCCGGTCGGCGCGGATTTCGAATGGTGCGGCAGCGAGACATCAAATCGGGGTTGTGAGCGTGCAAACTGCGCCGGCATTCGGCTGTCGGACGCCTTTCCCGTCAGCCATGGGTGCTTTCAGGACCTGAGGCGCCCGTTGTGTCCGGGACGAGTGCCTGTCCACCGGGCCTGCACCGGGGGCGCCGGAGCGTTCCCCGCCTGCGGAGGGGTGCTGCCCGGAGAGGTCGTCCCTGCCCGGCTCTCCAGGTACCCGATGACCGCCACCGCCCCCGCGGCCGCCCAGGCCTGGGGACGGCAGGCCGAGGGATAGGCGGGCAGAGGCCCGCCGTCGGCCGCCGAGACCCCTCCGTACAGCTCGGGCAGTCGGTAATCGAAGCGTTCCGCGGCCTCGACCACTCCGTTCGCGAGTGAGCGGGCCACCTCGTGGTGGCCCTCGGCGGCCAGGCCGAGCACGGCGATGGCTGTGTCGTGCGGCCAGACGCTGCCGCAGTGGTAGCTCATCGGGTTGAATGCAGCGCTTGCGGAGGAGAGGGTCCGCAGTCCGAATCCGCAGTCCATGTCCGGCCCGGACAGTCTGCGGGCGACCATCGCCGCCTCGTCGGGCGAGAGCAGGCCGGTGCCGAGCAGATGGGCCATGTTCGAGGAGGCCCCGTCCACCGGCCGTTTGGCTCCGTCCAACGCGATCGCCGGATAGGGCCCGACGTCGTCGCAGACCCAGTACGCCTCGCGGAAGCGTTCACGCAGCCGGGCCGCCCAGTCGCGCAGCGGCTCCGCCCCGCCGGCACCGAAGCTCTCCAGCAGGTCCGCGCCCTGCACTGCGGCGGCATGCGCGTACCCCTGGACCTCGCACAGTGCCAGCGGTGCCTCCGCGAGTCGTCCGTCGGACCAGCGCACCCCGTCGTGGGAGTCCTTCCAGCCCTGGTTCGCCAGGCTGCCCGGGACGGCCGCCCGGTACTCGAGGAACCCGTCCCCGTCGGCGTCTCCCGTTTCGGTGATCCAGCGCAGGGCCTCCCGAAGGTGCGGCAGCAGCTCGGCGACCTCGGCCTCGGGCAGGCCCGCCCGCCAGGCGTCGTGGAGCAGGCGCACCCACAGCGCCGTGGCGTCGACCGTGCCGTAGTACAGCGGAGGCAGCGTGAGGCTGCCCAGTCGCAGCGGCTCCGGTCGCGCCTCGTGCAGGATCTTCCCGGGCTGCTCCTCCGCCTCGGGCGAGTCCCGCCGGCCCTGCCTGCGGGCGAGGGTGCGCAGCGTCCCGCCGGAAACCGCGGTGCCCAGGGGCAGCAGCATCCGGGCGGACCAGAGCGAATCGCGCCCGAACAGGGTGAAGTACCAAGGGCTCCCGGCGGCGAGGAAGCGGTCCCGTGGATCGAGGGGGTCGCACAGCAGCATGGCCTGCAGATCCTCCAGGCTGCTCTGCAGCAGGCGCGCCCGGCGGTGGTCGACCGGAGCCTGCGCGGGCGCGGCCCATGGCGGAGGCAGCGAGTCACGGGGCGCGCCGAATTCGGTCCGCGGCGCGCCCCCGGAAGCGGTCGCCGGGTCGGTGCCGGGCGACGCGCACACGCGAAGGGCCAGCGACCAGGAGCCCGCGGGCGGCAGTTCGGCCTCGAAGCACAGGACGGCCGTTCCACCCTCCTCCCGGCATTCGGCCGGCGCCGGGTCCGCGGTCAGGACGACCCCTGTGCCGTCGCGGTCCCAGCGGACCTCGCCGCCGGCGGTAAGCGGGGGGACAGGGCGGATGCGCTCGCCCGACCGGACCTCGTGCACGGGAGCCAGGTCCGACTCGGCGCGTACCCGCACCCGCAGGCGCAGGGGGGCGTCGCCGAAGGTGCGCAGCGTCAGGTGCTCCTCGAGGCCGCTGGGCGTCAGCACCCGGCGGCGGTCCAGCATCAGGTCCGTGTCGGTCGCAGCTGCGCGGACCGGCTGCACGACGGCGGTGAACCAGGCCTCGGACGACCGGGTCAGTGACCGGCCCACCGGCCGGACCTCGGCATCGACGATCTCGACCTCCAGCCGGGAGAGCACCCGGCGGTCGTCGTCGTAGTAGCCGTCCGCGCCGCCCGTCCGTAGTTGGCCGTCCGGCCCGCACAGCGCAGCGGCGGGGGCACGCAGCACCGTCACCAGGTCGTGCAGGGCAGGTGGGTGGGGGGTTGTCACCCTGCCTCCTTCGGTCAAGCGGGTCGTACGGTGGGGCCGCGCAGCGCAACCGCCCGCGAGTACGCGGGCTGGTTCCGTCACCCGGTGGTCCGGCCTCGGGTGAGGAAGACGGCAGGGGTGGGCACGCGGCCGATCGGCGGTCGCTTACGTACAGCTCCGGGCGCCGAGCCGGAATCATCGCCGGGCGCCGTAAGTTGAACGATCAAAACTGCGACGCGCAGGACTATGCCATGTGGTGGGCCACCTGACTAGGGGGAGTTTCCCCGACGTTTCCGTGGTGTTCCGCCCGGAGGAGCCCAGGGGCTCCCGCCGACGGTCAACTCCCGTTCCGCAGAAGCAGCGCGGAGGCGGCGGGCGGATTGCCGCGAGCGTCAGGAGCTCTCACGGACGATCAATTCCGGTTCGAGCAGCACGTACTCTGAAGCGGCGGGTGGGCTCCCTGCCAGGCGGGCGGTCAGCAGCCTGATCACCGCACGCCCGACCTCGGTCAACGGCTGCCGCAGCGTGGTCAGCGAGGGCTGGACCAGCGCGGCGGCAGGGGAGTCGTCGAAGCCGACCACTGCCACGTCCCGCCCGACGGTCAGCCCCTGGTTCCGGACCGCCGTGTAACACCCCAGCGCCAGGGTGTCACTGGCCGCCACCACCGCGGTGGGGCGGGGCCGGGCGCGCAGCAGGTCAGCGGCGGCGGCGGCGCCGTCGTCGATCGTGTCGGGCGAGCGGGCGGAGTTGCGGGCGACCAGCTTGTGCCGGTCCATGGCCAGGTGCCATCCGAGCAGCCGGTCCTGTCCCGGCCCACTGCCCTCCTCCATCCCCAGGAACGCGATCTCCCGGTGGCCCCCGGCCACGAGGTGGTCCACGGCCGCGCCGACGCCGGCAGCGCCGTCCACATCGACCCACAGCTGCCCCGGCGGGGCATCAGGCGCCCGGCCGAAGCCCACGAACGGCGCGTTCCGTGAGACCAGCCATTCCGGTCGGGGATCGCCCGGGTCCAGCCGGGACAGTATGAAGGCGTCGACGCTGGACGTGCGCAGCATCTCGTCGTACGTCGCCAGCTCGTCCTGGAAACCCTGCGCGGCACAGATCACCACGCGGTAGCCGTTCTCCTGGGCCGCTGCCGCGAGCGCGTGCAGGAAGCGGTCGAGGATCACGTTCGATGTGCCGTCCCGGCCCACCTCGACGCAGTAGCCGATCTGCCGCGACGCCTGGGTCCTGAGCGACCTCGCGGCCCGGTTGGGCTCGTAGCCGACCTCCCTGATCACCCGGAGCACGCGCTCCAGCGTCTCCGGGCGCAGGCGATCCGGTGTGTTCAGGGCGTTGGAGACCGTTTGGCGGGACACCCCCGCGATACGTGCCACATCGTTGACGGTGGGAGCCGGCGAGACGGAGCGCTTACGCATAGGAACACCAGTCTACCGGCGAAGACGGAGACTGCTATCGCCTGGTCACCCACCGCGACGGCCACCGAGGGAACCCGGCCCGGTCGGGACCGTCGTCGGTCCCGTCCGGGCCGGGGCGTAACCGCCACGCGTTCGGCGGCCGGGCTACTTCGCGATCAGCAGGAGGGTCGCCCGGCCGTGCAGGCGGTAGACGGTGCCGGCGCCGCCGATGAGGGCCTCGGAGCCGGGTGAGGCGACCTGATCGGGTCCTTCGGCCCAGGTCGAGGTGTCGGTGACGCGGTACCACTGCTTGCCCGCGCCGGGTGAGGGGAGGGTGAAGTCGACGTCACCGGACCAGCCGTTGTAGGCGGTGTAGACGGCGCTGCTGGGGTCGCCGAGTTCGGTGCCGTCGAGGCGCCAGGCCAGGGCGTGGTTGTTCGGGCTGGACCAGTAGGTGCTGTCGGGTGCGCCGCCGGCGGGGGTGAACCAGTCCAGTTGGCCCAGGCCGTTGCCGTTGTTGTCGGCGGGGCTGTAGAAGGCGGCCGGGTGCAGGGCCGGGTGCGCCTTGCGGAAGGCGATGAGCCGCTGGGTGTAGGTGCGGAAGGTGCTCTGGTCCGCGGTCGGGCTGTGGCCGAGCCAGTTGGCGGAGGAGTCCAGGTTGTAGGGGTTGTTGTTGCAGCGGATCGAGCGCAGGGTCTCGTCGCCGCCGGTCATCATGGGCGTGCCGGCGGACAGCATCAGGAAGGCGAAGCCGTTGCGGGCGGCCTTGCGCTGGTCGGCGGCGTTGCCGCCCTGGTCCCAGGACAGGTTGTAGTCCGCGCCGCCGTCGGAGGGGCCGTACGGCCAGGGCTGGGTGTTGTTCTTGGCGTTGCACCCGTACAGGTCAGCGAGGGTGAAGCCGTCGTGGGCGACCATGAAGTTGACCGAGTTGAAGGGCGCCCGGCCGTCGTCCTGGTACAGGTCGGAGGATCCGGCGAAGCGGGTGGCGAGCTGGCCGGGCGTGACGTTCTCGGTGCCCATGGCGTTCTGGTCGCGACGCAGGGTGTCGCGGAAGGTGTCGTTCCATTCGGACCAGCCGGCCGGGAAGTTGCCCACCTGGTAAGTGCCGTCGCCGAGCGCCCAGGGCTCGGCGATCCAGTCGGTGCCGGTTCCGCCGGCCGCGGGGCGGGCGGGCATCGCCGCGGTGATCCGGTTGAGGGCTGTGCCGGAGTCGGTCCTGCTGTAGCGGAAGCAGCCGGTCTGGCAGGTGTTGCCGAGGACGGGCGCGAGGTCGAAGCGGAAGCCGTCGACGCCGAGGGTGTCCTTCCAGTAGCCGAGGGAGTCGACGATGAGCTGCTGGGCCACGGGGTTGTAGGTGTTGTAGTTGCCGCCGACCCCGGTGTTGTCCACCGGACTCTGCAGATCCGTGCTCAGCTCGTAGTACGTCGGATTGTCCAGGCCGCGGAAGGACAGGACGTCGTAGGTGTTCTTGTCGCCGGTGTTCAGCGGGCCGCCCTCGCCGGTGTGGTTGTAGACGACATCGGTGAAGACCTTGATCCCGGCGTCGTGGTACGCCTTCACCATGGCCTGGAACTCACGGGTCGGGCTGCCGGGACTCCGGTCGGAGGCGTACCGGCGGTCCGGGGCGAAGTAGTTCAGGGTCATGTAGCCCCAGTAGTTGTCGCCCGTGCTGCTCGCCGGGTCGGCGTCGTTCGCGTCGTTCTGGGTCTCCTGGACGGGGAGGAACTCCACCGCGGTGACGCCGAGTCCGGCCAGTTCCGCCGCCTTGAGGGCGGCGCCCTTGTACGTGCCGCGGTCGGCGGCCGGGACGGACGGGTCGTTCGCGGTCAGGCCGCGCACATGGACCTCGTAGACGACGTCGTCCTTCAGCGCCCGCGTGGGCTTGCTGCCGGTGGCGGCGGTCGAGTCCGGGAGCACGATGCCCTTCGGAGCCGCCGGTCCGCTGTCCAGGGTGCGGTACGACGGGCCGGAGGCGTACACCGTGTCGCTGTTCTGCGAGGCGGTGCGCGGGTCGTGGCTGAGCTCGCGGGCGTACGGGTCGATCAGCAGCTTGTTGGGGTTGAAGCGGTTGCCGGCGGCGTCGACGTCAGTGACGAACCCGGCCGACGACCCCTTGGTCCAGGAGGCGTTGTACGGCCAGTTCGGGCCCCAGGCGCGGTAGCCGTAGTAGACGGTACCCGTGATCCCGTACTGGCTCTGCAACGTCGTGACCGGGACCGTCACCGACCAGACGTGGGTGGCGGAGTCCACCGTCAGCGGCAGGCCGGCCTGCTCCTGCGCCCCTGAAGGGGTCTTGTAGAGGGAGACCTCGATCCGCGTCGCCCGCGCCGAGTAGACGCGGAAGGCGATCGCCGACCCGGTCGCGTCGTAATGCGCCCCCAGGCCCTGGAGGACGGCCGCCGCAGCAGGGGCAGGGTGCGCGGGCCCCACCAGGGCGGCGGTGAGGACCACGGCCAGAGCGGTCAAGCCCGCTCGTACTCTGTGGCGCGCACGGGAGAACAGACGCACAGCGGCTCCTTCACATCGGTACAGGAGAGCCGCACGCGCCGGCAGCCGTTTCGTTCCTGCCATCCCTTGCAAGAACGTGCAGAAAGTTAACCGCGGCGCGTGCCGACGTAAAGCCTGCGCGCACAGGAAAAGCGGAGAGTTCTGCCGTCGGTCAGGTAGCGCTCCGGCGGCCCGGATGCGGCGGCTACGTGCCGGCCGGCGGGGTGAGTACGGGAGCCACGGTGCGCTCCGCCCAGTCTCTGCCGGTGGTGCGTCCGGCGAGGTGTCGGCGTAGAAGATGCCGAGCAGGGCGGAGGTCAGCGTGTCCGGGTCGGCGTCGCAGGCGAGTTCGCCCTGCGTGCGGGCCCGGTCGAGCAGTCGCCGCAAGGCCGCGCGGCGTGGTTGCACGGCATGCTCGCGGAAGAGTGCCAGCAGCTCGGGAGTGTCTTCCTCGGCCAGGCAGGTGCCGATCAGGGCCATGCCTCCGGTGCGGATGAGGGTGGCGGAGAAGTCGGCGAGCTGGGCGACGATGTCGGCGCGCACATCCCCGGTCTCCGGTGGCGCGGAGCAGGGGTGCAGGGTCCTCAGCGCGGCAACGGACGGCTCGGCCTTCGTTTTGAAGCGCAGGTGGATGGTCGCCTTGCTGACCCGAGGCGAGCGTCAACGACCTCGGTGAGATCACTACCGCCCGCGGCACCGAGATGCTCCTGCCGATCTGGCTGCGGCCGTGGGGCGCGCTCGGTCACGCCGCCTTCAACTTCCACATCGCCGACGCCCGCACCGGCGCCTGGCTCCGGACCGGGCCGGCCAGGAATCCCTTGGAGCCCTGCCGCCCGGCTCGCCCTTCCGCGTCCAGCCACCGAAAGCACCTCTGTGATGAGCGCCCTGGTCCTGGACCGTCCCGGCGGCCCCGACACGTTGCACCCGGCCGACTGCCCAGTCCCCGGACCGGGGGCTGGGCAGGGCCGTGTCCGCGTGGAGGCGTGCGGGCTGGACCCGGTCGACTACCAGATCGCCGCCGTCGGCCATGCGGAGTGGGTCTGGCCGCACGTGCCGGGTCTGGACGTGGTGGAGTTCCGCTTCAACGTTTAGGGGGCGTCGTGGCGTCGGCGTAGTGATCTGGCACATGTG
Organism: Streptomyces sp. NPDC001070; assembly: GCF_053598835.1. Lineage (NCBI taxonomy): Bacteria > Bacillati > Actinomycetota > Actinomycetes > Kitasatosporales > Streptomycetaceae > Streptomyces > Streptomyces sp. NPDC001070. The sequence goes on along the minus strand of NZ_JBSFLB010000035.1, from coordinate 33,653 downwards.
CAGGCCAGGCGGGTTGGTTCCATTCTCCGTGGTGGTACGGGAGGCGACCGGCGGCTGACCGTACGGCGGCCTGGTTGTCCGGCCGACGCCTCCCGGAGGCCGCAGCGGTCAGGGGGACCGGTGGACGGGCTTGCCTACCGGTTCCCGGGCCACGCGCCCTTCGCGGGCCAGCCACATGTGAGGGCCGGGCGACGGGCCGACGCCGGCCGCGACGGCGATCGACGATTCGTCGGGTCCGTCGGTGCGAACAGGTCGCGCTGCCGTGGTCGGCCAGCGATGCGGGACCACGGACGCAGGTCGACGATGCACATGCCGCCGATCGGCCGCCGGCCGACTCCGTATCCTGAGAGCCGCCGGGGTTCTCGGAACCGGAGAGTCCGGATGTTCGCTGCCTCTTCGCCCCGACGGGGCGTCCGGGCATTGGGATGAGGTGGTCATAGTGCTCAAGACGGATGTCCGGCTGGAGTGGTTCGTGTCGTTCCTTGCGGTCGTCGACACCGGCAGCTTCGCTGCCGCAGCCGAGGCGACTCACCGCTCGCAGCCCCGGGTGAGCATGCATGTCGCGGCGCTGGAGCGGGAGGCCGGGGTCGCGTTGTTCGACCGACGGAAGCGCCCCGTCGCTGTGACCGACGCGGGCGCCGCGCTTGCCGAGCACACCCGCCGCATCCTGGGTGAGCTGCACTCGGCCGAGGAGGCCATGGCCGCCCGGCGCGGTACCGCGCGCGGCGTGGTGACACTCGGCAGCTATCCCAGTCCGAGCGCCGCGTTCGTGCCCCGCGTCCTCGCCGGGCTCGCCGTGACCAATCCCGACATAGAGGTGATCCTCTCCGACCACTCGATCCCGGTTCTGGACGAGGCGTTCACCGCCGGGAAGATCGATGTCTGCCTGCGACCCCTCACGCCGCCACCCGCCTCCAAGTCACTGCGGTGCCAGGTGCTCTGGCACGAAGCGCTGGTCGTCGTACACCCTTTGGAGCACCCTCTCGTCGACTTCCCCGAGCCGTTGCCGGCGGCCGCTGTCGCCCAGCACCCAGTGATCACGATCGGTCGGGCGGAGGGCCTGGCCTTCGAGTGGTACAAGCTCTTTCGTGAACGCGGGCAGGACCTCCAGCCCGTGCACACCACCAACCAGCCCCAAACGGTGATCGGGCTGGTCAGGGAGGAGCTGGGTGTGGGCATCATGAACGCCCTGGCCGCGCAGGTCTCGGACACCACAGGAGTCGCGGTGCGCCGCCTGGAGGGGAATTACGGTCGCAGGGTCGCGGCCTTCTGGGACACCTCCCGGCCGCTGACGCCGGCCGCGCGCACATTGTTCCGACACCTTGGCACCACCCCCATTCCTGAGGGCACCGAGCCGCCGCCGGTCGAGGACGACTCCGCTGGAGCCTGATCCCGGCGGTTCCCGGCCAGGGTCACAGCATCAGCGATGCGAATACAGGCATTCAAAACGCGTGCTTAACGTGCACGACACACACGCCTAACCTCTCTTCACAGACGGCCCGAGCCGCTTCCGGGTTCGTCGCACGAAGGGATTCAATCCGTGACCCAGACAACGGCGTCAGGTCTTCCTGAACGACGGCAAGCGCTCCGCATCCCGCGTGGCACGGTCCGTTTCCCCAGGGAAGTACGAGCGCACGAAGAGCCGATGGCCGTCGGCGCTCACTGAGCCGCGACCGGCCGCTCCGTCGGCCTCGTTCCCACTCCCTGCACCAGTCGTCCCCACTCGGCCGCGTTCACCCGGCCGTACCCGTTCAGGAGCACTCATGTCTTCCGCTACCCAAAGTGACGGGCAAAGAGCCCAGAGTGACATATCGATCCCGCCTGGCGGGCTGCGATTCCGCGGCACGCGCTGGTCGATCATCTCCGTCGTCTTCTTCGGCACCGCGATCAACTACCTCGACCGGGCAAACCTCAGCATCGCGCTGCCCTACATGTCGGACGACCTGAACCTGTCCAGCACCGCCTCCGGCGTGCTGCTCGGTGCGTTCTCCCTGACGTACGCGCTGATGCAGTTCCCGGCCGGCTGGCTGGTGGACAGGGTCGGTCCGCGCAAGCTGTACGGCTACGCCCTGATCGTCTGGTCGCTGATCACCATGCTGGTGGGCGCCGCCACCGGCCTGCTCGTCCTGGTGCTGCTGCGCATGCTGCTGGGCGTCGGGGAATCCCCGGCGTACCCATCGAGCGCGAAGATCGTCTCCAGGTGGTTCCCGCAGAAGGAACGCGGTCTCGCCTCCTCGATCTTCGACAGCGGCGCCCGCATGGGCAGTGCCGTCTCGCTGCCGCTGATCACCGGCGTCATCGCGCTGCTCGGGTGGCGCGGTGCGTTCGTGGCCGCCGGTCTCGTCGGCCTGATCTTCGGCGCGTTCTGGCTGAGCTTCTACCGCGACCCCGAGGACCACCCGCGGCTGTCCGCCGAGGAACGCGCCTACATCGAGGCCGGTCAGAAGGTCGGCACTGCGGACGAGCGCGAGCCGCTGCCCTGGCGCAAGCTGTTCGCGCACCGCACCACCTGGGGGATGATGCTGGGCTTCTTCTGCCTCTCCTTCGTCCTCTACTTCTTCATCACCTGGTTCCCGTCCTACCTGGTGAACGAGCGTGGCTTCGACCTGCTGAAGCTCGGATTCTTCGGCATGATCCCGGCGCTGTGCGCGATGCCCGCCCAATGGCTCGGCGGCCTGCTCCAGGGCCGGCTGATCGCCCGCGGCCGCAGTGTCTCCTTCGCCCGCAAGGTGCCGCTGGTCAGCGGTCTGCTCATGGCCTCCGTGATCGTGTTCGCCGGTGCGGCGCCCAACGCGGCCACCGCTCTGATCCTGCTCACCGTCTCCTACTCCGCCCTGACCTTCGCCGCCTCCAGCCTGTGGGCGCTGCCGTCCGACGTGGCCCCCGCCGCGGGCAACGTGGCCTCGCTCGCCGGCATCCAGGGCTTCGCGTCCAACTTCGCCGGTTTCCTGAGCCCGATCGTGGTGGGCGCGCTGCTCGACGCGAGCGGCGGCTCGTACGCCGTGCCGCTGACGGTGGCCGGTTGCATCGCGGTCGCGGGCGCCCTCGTCTACGGCCTGGTCATCGGCCGTATCGCACCGCTGGGAAGCACCAAGTGACCTTTCTCGACACACTGAGGGACGCGGGCTGCGTGGCGGTGCTGCGCAGCCGGTCGGCAGCCGACGCGGTGACCACCGCGCGCGCCCTCGCGGAGGCGGGGATCCGTGGCATCGAGCTGACTTTCTCCGTGCCGGACGCGCTGACCGCCGTGGAACGTCTGCGCGAGGAGCTGCCCGGTGACGTCCTGGTCGGCCTCGGCACCGTGACCAGCCCCGCCCAGGTCAAGGACGCGGTGGCCGCCGGATCCCAGTTCCTGGTCAGCCCGGGGACGGACACTGTGCTCGGCCGGGCGTTGGCGGACAGTGAAGTGCCTTTTCTGGCCGGGGCGTTGACGCCCAGCGAGGTGATGGCGGCCGCCGTATACGGTCCCGCTGCCGTCAAGCTCTTTCCGGCCTCCGTCGTCGGCCCCGGCTACCTCAAGGCTCTTCGCGGCCCCTTCCCCGAGCTGCCGATCGTCCCCACCGGCGGCATCGGCACCGACAACGCCGCCGACTGGATCCGCGCCGGAGCCCTGGCCGTCGGCGCGGGTGGCTCGCTTGCCCCCGTCGACGCCGCCCCCGAGTCCCTCGCCCGGGCCCGCGAGACGGCTGCCGCCCTGCTGGACCGGATACGTACCACCCGCACTGCCACCCCTACTGGAGACCCTTCGTGAAAGTCGTCATCACCGACTCCGAATACCCCGACTTCGACATCGAGCGAGCAGTCCTGCAGGAAGCCGGACTGACCGTGGTCCGCGCCCAGGTCCGCACCCCCGAGGAGGTCGCGAAGGCCGCCCAGGGTGCCGACGCGCTCATCGTGCAGTGGGCCACCGTCACCGACGAGGTGTACGAGGCCGCGCCCAGTGTCGGCCTGGTCTCCCGCTACGGCGTCGGCGTCGACAATTTCGACGTGGCGGGCGCCGAGCGGCGCGGCATCTGGATCGCCAACGTTCCCGACTACGGCACCCAGGACGTCGCCGCGCATGCCTTCGCCGGCGTCATGGCCGGCGCCCGTCATCTCAAGCAGTACGACGCGCTAAGCGCCCGGGGCACCTGGGACTATCTGACCACCGGGCCCGTCCGCCGGCTCTCCTCGCTGACCATCGGTGTCCTCGGTCTCGGCCGCATCGGTCGCACCCTGGCCGCCGGCGCCGCCCCCTGGTTCGGCACGGTCGTCGCGTACGACCCGGCGCTGCCGGACGAGGTCTGGCCCGCCGGTGTCGAGCGGGTCGGCCTGGACGAGCTGTTCCAGCGCTCCGACGTCCTCTCCCTGCACCTTCCGCTGAACGACGGGACCCGGCACATCGTCGACGCCCGCCGCCTCAGCCTCATGCCGCGGGGCGCGATCCTCGTCAACACCGCGCGCGGCGGCCTCGTGGACGAGCAGGCTCTGTACGCGGCCCTTGAGTCCGAGCACCTGGCGTTCGCCGCGGTGGACACCTGGACCGATGAGCCGGTCCCGGCGGACCACCCCCTGGTCGGTCACCCCAACGTGATCGCCACCCCGCACGCCGCCTGGTACTCGCAGGAGGCCGAGGAGGAGGTACGGCGCCGTGCTGCCCTCAACGTCGCCACCTGGGCCCGTACCGGCAAGCCGGACCACGCGGTGGTCACCGGCACGCGTGCGGCTCCGGTCCCGGTCAACTGACCTCCACAGCAAAACAGCTGATTAACCATCATATTTCGTTTGCCCTCACACACCAGGAGCACGCCATGCCCGCCACCTACCCGCAGGACGTCATCGAAGCCTTCCGCGACATCACCACCGCCTCCATCGCCGACGCAGTGGAGAAGGTCGGTGTGCGTGGCTACCTCGACGGCGCGATCAAGCCGGTCATCCCCGGCAAGATCGTGGGCCCGGCGGTCACTGTCCGCGAGGTGCCCGCCGAGGACGCCGAGGCCCCTGTCCACGCCCTGCAGGCCATCGACGAGTCCGCGCCGGGCAGCGTCATCTGCATCGCGGCCGACGGCGCCGATGTCGCCGTCTGGGGTGGCCTGATGACCGCAGGCGCCGTCGCCAACCAGCACGCCGGCGCGATCCTCGACGCGGGCGTGCGTGACGTCGATGAGATCAAGCGGGACTTCGGCTTCCCGATCCAGGCCCGCAGCGCGGTGCCTGCCACCACCCTCGGCCGCATCAAGACCGTCTCCCTCAACGAGCCCGTCGTCCTCGGCGGCCTGACCGTGGAGCCCGGCGACCTGATCGTCGCCGACAGCGACGGCGCCGTCCGCGTCCCGGCCAAGCACGTGGACGAGGTCCTTCGCCTCGCGACCGAGATCGAGGAGAGGGAAAAGGAGCAGACCAAGCTCATCCTGGCAGCCGGTTCGCTCCGCGAGGGCCTGGCCAAGTACAACAGGATCTGAGAACGCACGCCATGACCACCGCACCGAACACACCCGACGACATCCTCGCCCTTGGCGAGGCCATGCTGGAGTTCAACGCCGATGCCGACGGTGCCCTGGAGGCTGCCGAGTCCTTCTCGGTCGGCTACGGCGGCGACACCTCCAACTTCGCCATCGCCGCGGCCCGTTCCGGCGGCCGTACGGGGTACGTCTCGCGCGTCGGCGACGACGCCTTCGGTACCGTACTCACGCGGCTGTGGGAGCGCGAGGGCGTCGGCACCGCCCATGTGACGCGCGAGCCGGGCGGCCGTACGGGCATCTACTTCATCGCCCGCGGCCCCGCCGGGCACGGCTTCACGTACTACCGTGCCGACTCCCCGGCGAGCCGGCTGACCCAGGCCGACGTCCCCGAGCAAGCGATCGCCGCGGCGAAGCTGCTGCACGTCACCGGCATCACCCAGGCGATCAGCACCACGTCCTGCGACGCGGCCTTCCACGCCATGGCCGTCGCCCGCGAGGCCGGCACCCTGGTCACGTACGACCCCAACCACCGGCCCGCGCTGTGGCCGCAGGATCGGGCCCGCGCCCTCATCCTGCGTAGCCTGGAGCTGTGCGACATCGCCCTCCCCAACATCGAGGAGGGCCGGATGCTCACCGGCAAGGAGAGCCCCGAGGCGGTGCTCGGGGCTCTGCGCGCCCGCGGCCCGAAGGTGATCGTGCTGAAGATGGGTGCGGACGGGGCGCTCGTCGCCGACGGCGGCGACGTGACCCGCATCCCGGCGCACCGCGTCACCCCCGTCGACGCTTCGGGCGCAGGCGACACCTTCGACGGGGCGTTCGCCGCGCGCCTGGTGGAGGGCGCCTCGGCGGTGGAGGCCGCCCGCTACGCGGCGGTGGCCGCGGCCCTGACCACCACGGGGCACGGCGCCGTACGGCCGATCCCGCACCGTGTCGACGTACTGAGCCAACTGGCCTCTCCCGCAGGAGCCTTCGCCCCCGGCGGAACCCCCCAAAAGGAGCCGCTCGCATGAAGCGACGCACATTCGTCACCGGAGCGACCGCGGCGACCGCGGCCCTGGCCGTCACACAGCTCGCCGGGAGCGCGTACGCCGCCGGACCCGCGGCGGCGGGGCGGGCGAGGGGTTACAAGACCGTGGCGCGCTTCTGGGACGCGATGCCGACGGGCGTTACGGTGTCGCGCCGCGGCCGAGTCTTCGTCAACTTCCCCCGCTGGGGCGACGACGTCCCGTTCACCGTCGCCGAAGTCCGGGACGGCAGGCCGGTGGCCTACCCCGACACCGAGGTGAACCGCGAGGACGCCTCCGACCTGGCCGGACACTTCCAGTCGGTGCAGAGCGTCGTCGTCGACCCGGCTGACCGGCTGTGGATCCTCGACACCGGAAGCCCGCTGTTCGCCGGCTCCTCCTACGGTGGTCCCAAGCTCGTGGCCGTCGACCTGCGCACCGACCGGATCGTACGGAAGATCCTCTTCCCGTCCGACGTGGTGCCGTCGAACAGCTACCCCAACGACGTGCGCTTCGACCTGCGGCGCGGGGCCGAGGGCATGGCATTCATCACGGACTCCGCCGGCTCGAACGGCATCATCGTCGTCGACCTGGCCACGGGCGCCTCGTGGCGACGGCTGGCGAGGCACTCCTCCACGCTCCCGGACGACAACTTCCTGCCGACCATCGACGGCGAGCCCTTCATGAACCGCCCCGCGGACGCCGAGTCCACGTATTTCGAGGTGGGCTCCGACGGCATCGCCATCAGCGCGGACGGCGAGCGGCTCTACTACTGCCCGCTGTCCGGCCGCCGCCTGCACAGCGTCTCCGTCGACACCCTCGCCGACCCGGACGCCTCCGACGCCGAGGTGGCCGCGACGGTGGTGGACCACGGGTACAAGCCCATGGCAGACGGCCTGGAGAGCGACGACCGGGGACGGATCTACGGCGGCGACCTGGAGCACAACACCATCTGGCGCAGGAACCAGGACGGCACCTACGACACCCTCGCCCAGGGCTCCGACCTGGTCTGGGTGGACACCCTGTCCGTGGCATCCGACGGGCACGTGTACGCCATCGCCAACCAGCTCAACCGGCAGGCCGGCTACCACGAGGGCCGGGACCTGCGGCGCAAGCCCTACCTCCTGGTCCGCGTGCCGATCGACGGGGGGCCAGTTCGGCTCCGGTGACCGGTAGTGAATGTACGACCGTCGCGATGCCGGTCCCATCCGACCGGCGTCAGGCGCAGCGTGTGCATCATGCGGACTCGGACACTGAGCACGCCGAAGCAGTGGTCGAGTTGTACAGGGCCAGCAGGGTCGACTCCTGGCCGCCGTGGGTCGTCGCGGTGGTTACGAAAACCGCTGCAGACCTTCCGGCGCCGTGCCAGGAGGGGCGCAGCCGACAGACTTCGAACGGCGCGGCAGAGACGGCCGAACCACGTGTGCGGTCGGTACCGCTGGCCGACGTCCAGCTCTCGTGGACCTTCAGCGTAGTGACTTCGGCGCCCTTCTTAGGCCAGAGTCGTCCCTCTCGGACGCGTGGGAATCTGTCAGACGACCCACGGGGGGACTGTGGCCGCGACGGGAGTCGTCAGCTCGGAGACAGTCTGGTCACACGGCGGCGTCGGCGACGAACTCGCTCCCGAAGTGGCCATGGCCTCCAACGAGGCGTGAGCGGCCCACGCGAACAGCCAAGGTCGGATGCTCCCGATGCCCTACATGGCCACCACCGAGGCGGCCTTCACTCACGACGGGACGGTCGGAGGCGACGCGTTCATCGCAGCCCACCTGGTCGTGCCTAGAGCCCTCCGTCTGTGGGTGTCGTTCTGGGCATGCAACATCGACTACCAGGAAGGTGCCGACGTGATTTACCCGCGCGGAAGGCTCGCAGGCTTGTACGGGATTGCGGGTGTCGTGCTCCACCCGCTTGGCGATGCCCCCGGCGACGGTCGCAAGTACCGGCGAGCCTTCCGGTCGGGCGCCGACACCACCGAGCGGAACTACTTGTACTCCTCGGTGCTGCGGAAGCGCGCCTGCGTGGGCACCGACCGGGGAGACCACAGTGCCACGCCCTATGAGCTGAAACGCCCTGGGAGTGCTGACCGGCAGCAGACCGTCACAATGAGCAGATCCGTCGGTCTTGTCCCGTGCGTACGTGCCGGAGATCGTTCGACGGTACCGGTCCTCGCGTCAAGATCGGGACTGCTCGGTCCAGATGGTCTTGCCTTGCTGGTGTATCGGGTTCCCCAGTGCCGGGCGAGTTGGGCAACGATGAACAGGCCGCGGCCTCCTTCGTCGACGGTGCGGACATGGCGGAGGTGGGGGCGGCAAGGCTGGTGTCCGAGACTTCGCAGGTGAGAGTCCCATCCTTGATCAGGCGCAGTTGCACGGGCGGTGCGCCGTGACGGATGGCGTTGGCGACCGTTCACCGACGATGATTTCGGCGGCGAGGGGGATCGCCGGTCACGTGCCATTCCGCGAGCTGGCGCACCGCGCGGGAACGGGCCGTGGCGACGGCCTCGGGGTGGTCGGGATCGGTCCAGGTGGCGACTTGGGACTGCGTGAACGCTCGACGTGCGCACGGCAGGTGGTTATGCCGGTGGTGTCGGGGTGAGTACGGGAGCCACGGTGCGCTCCGCCCAGTCTCTGCCGGTGGTGCGTCCGGCGAGGTGGTCGGCGTAGAAGACGCCGAGCAGAGCGGAGGCCAGTGTGTCCGGATCGGCGTCGCAGGCGAGCTCGCCCTGCATGCGGGCCCGGTCGAGCAGCCGCCGCAGGGCCGCGCGGCGTGGTTGCACCGCATGCTTGCGGAAAAGTGCCAGCAGCTCGGGAGTGTGGGCTTCCTCGGCCAGGCAGGTGCCGATCAGGGCCATGCCGCCGGTGCGGATGAGGGCGGCGGCGAAGTCGGCGAGCTGGGCGACGATGTCGGCGTGCACATCGCCGGTCTCCGGCGGTGCGGAGCAGGGGTGCAGGGTCTTCAGCGCGGCCGCGGCCAGCTCGGCCTTTGTTTTGAAGCGCAGGTGGATGGTCGCCTTGCTGACCCCGGCTGCCCGCGCGACTGCGTCCAGGGTCATGCGGGTGAAGCCCTGTTCGGCGAGCAGGGTCAGGGCCGCGGCGAGGATCGCGGCCTCCTTGCCCGGGCAGCGGGGCCGTCCCGCAGGGCCGCGGCAGCCTTCCGTCTCCGTCTTCTTCATGCGACGAGGATACCTATTTGCAATACCGAACCACTCGGTTTAGATTCGTGGAGTCAGGCGGACTCCGTCGCGACGTCCATCCTTCGGAAGGGATCCAACCCATGCGTTACACGGTTCTCGGCACCGGCGTCGTCGGGCGGACGATGGCTGCCAGGCTTGCCTCGCTCGGCCACGAGGTCGTCGTCGGCACGCGCGACCCCAAGGCCACGCTCGCCCGCGTCGAGCCGGACGCCTACGGCAACCCGCCGTTCGCGCAGTGGCACGCGGCCAATTCGCAGGTGCGCCTGGAGACCTTCGCCGCCGCGGCCGCCTGGGGAGAGGCGGTGGTCAACACCACCTCCGGTGTCGCGACCCTGCAGGCGCTCGAAGCCGCGGGTGCCGCGAACCTGGCGGGCAAGGTGCTCATCGACATCGCCAACCCGCTGGACTTCTCCCAGGGCATGCCGCCGTCCTTGAACCCGGTGAACACCGACAGCCTCGGCGAGCAGGTCCAGCGGGCCTTCCCCGAGGTGAGGGTCGTCAAGACGCTGAACACCATGAACTGCCAGGTCATGGTCGACCCGTCCCGTGTCGCGGGCGAGCACAACGTCTTCGTCTCCGGCGACGACGCCGACGCCAAGAAGGCCGTCACCGAACTGCTGGTCTCCTTCGGCTGGCCCGAGGCGAGCGTCATCGACCTCGGTGACATCACCACCGCCCGCGGCACCGAGATGCTCCTGCCGATCTGGCTGCGGCTGTGGGGCGCGCTGGGCCACGCCGACTTCAACTTCCACATCGCCGGCGCCCGCACCGGCGCCTGACCCCGGCCCGGGCGGTCGGGGCTTCGACCGGGGCTGGACAGGTCCGTGTCCGCGTGGAGGCGTGCGGGCTGAATCCGGTCGACGCCAGATCGCCGTCGCCGGCCATGCGGACTGGGCCTGGCCGAGCGTGCTGGATCTGGACGCGGTGTGCATCGTCGACGCGCTGGGTGAGGGCGTCACCGGCACCCATGTCGGCCGGTATGCGGCCTACCAGGTTGACTGCGCCGCCGGGGAGGTTTCGCGGAGTACCCGCCGGCCGAGGCCGCGCGCTGCCGCGCCGGCACTGGCTCTGCACGGCGCCGTGTCGGCCACCGCGCTGCCGTGCGCCGGGCGACCGCGCACAAGTCGTCCGCCGCCCGGTTGTCGAGGCGGGCGACATTGTGCCGATCGCCGGCGGCGTGGGCGGATTCGCCGTCCGGATCGCTCCCCGGACGGCACCCGCGTGATCACGTCCACGTTCGCACGGATCACCGAATGGGTCCGGGCTCAATGCGCACGAAGCCATCGGCTACCGCGGCGAAGACCTCACCGCTCGGGTCCGGGAGGAGACCGACGGGCGCGGCATGGATGCCGCGGTGGACACCGTCGGATCCGCGTCGGCCACGGAGAGTACGGTTCCGCTCACCCACGGCAGTAGGACCGCAGGCGTCGCAGGCCGTCCCGACCTGGACACCGTGCCACTGCTCAGCACCACCCGTCGGTGTACGGGATCGCCCTCGGTGCCGCCTACGCGCACGGTGACGAGCGAGCCCGTATCGATCTGGCACACATGCTCACCGACCTGATGGCCCTCGTCGCCGTCGGCCGAGTCGACCCCATGCTCGCCGGGGCCAGCGCAGGCCGACGTCCCGGACGCGCTCGCCGATCCGGCCGGCGGCCATGCGCGGGGCAAGATCGTCGCCTCCATGTCCCCGACCCGTTCCCCGCTCCTCCTGAGAAGGGCGTACACCATGAAGACCGGCATCCACCTCGTCTCCTTCGACGTCCCCGGCGGTACGCCGGCCATCGCGCCCGTGCTCACCGAGACGGCGCAACTCGCCGAAGAGGCGGGCATCGCCTCGCTGTCGCTGATGGATCACTACCTGCAGATCGGCGGCATGGGCCTGGGGGACGTCGACGCCCCCATGCTGGAGGGCTACGCCACCCTCGGCTTCCTCGCCGCCCACACCCGGGCGATCCGGCTGCATCTGCTGGTCACCGGTGCCACCTACCGGCACCCGGGCCTGCTCGCCAAAATCGTTTCCACTCTGGACGTGCTGTCCGGCGGCCGGGCCACGCTCGGTATCGGCGCAGCCTGGTACGAACGCGAACACCAGGCCCTCGGCGTGCCGTTCCCGCCGCTCGCCGAACGCTTCGAGCGCCTGGAGGAAGTCCTACAGATCGTCCGCCAGATGTGGAGCGAGAACAACGGCCCGTACACCGGCAGGCACTACCGACTCGCCGAGACCCTCAACTCCCCGCAGCCGCTGACCCGTCCGCATCCGCCGGTGCTCATCGGCGGCGGAGGCGAGAAGAAGACCCTGCGGCTGGTCGCCAAGTACGCCGACGCCTGGAACATCATGGGCGACCTGGAGACGGTGACGCGCAAGTCCGAGATCCTTCGCGTGCACTGCGAGCGCGAGGGCCGCGACGTCGACACCATCACCAAGACCCTGATGCACCTCGGCGCACCACCGAACGATGCGGCCTCCACCGACGCATTCCTCAAAGACATGCAGGGTTACGCGGCCCTCGGCTTCGAAGAGGTCCACCTCATGCCGTTCGGCCCCGACCCACGACCGGTCGTCCAATACCTCGGCGAGCACGTCGTCCCGCGCCTGGACGCCCTCTGAGCACGCAGAACTGACCGACCCCCGCTGGTGCGGACCGGGGACGCCCACGGCGGGCGGCCGGGGTGGAGATCTGTTCCACTCCCGGCAGCGGATCACCGAGCGGATCTCCGTGTCCACCGCCCTCACCGTAGGGGACGCCGGGCCCCCGCTCACCGCCCGGCAGACCGGGGTGAGCAGGGGCCCCGGCTTGATCAGGCGGGGCAGCCGGAGTCGGCGATCACGTAGTAGCCGGCGGAGGTCTCCTCCAGTGTGTGCGTCACGTAAAGGTTGTACAGGCCCATGTACTGGTTGGAACCGTTGGCATAGACGTATCCGAGACTCTGGTGGGCCCGCCCCGCGGCGACCTGGTTGTAGTTGCTGTCGGTGAAGCAACGCGGCTGGTAGCCGGTGGTGGTCGCCGTCACGGCCGCGGAGGACGCGCCCACGCGGCCGGAGGCGTCGACGGCGGCGACGGTGTAGCGGTACCCGGTGCCGGAGGCGAGGCCGGTGTCGGTGTACGAGGTGGAGGCCGTCGAGCCGACCTTCGTCCCGCCCCGGTAGACGTAGTACGAGGCTGCGCCGCTGACGGCGCCCCAGGACAGTGACACGCTGTTGTCGGTGGTGCCCGTGACCGTCAGGCCGCTGGGGGAGGGCAGACTGCCCGTGCCGCCGGAACCGTCCAGGCCCCAGAACTTCGCGGTGTAGTAGCTGGAGCAGATGTAGTTGAGGTAGTAGGTGCCGGTGATGCCGCACTGGTCCCCGGCGGATCCGGGGCTGACGGCGAGGCCGTGGGCCATGCCGGAGACGGTGTAGGTCTCGACGGCCGGCTTGCCGTTGGCGTCGTTGTAGACGGCCTGGGTGGTGCCGCCGGCGAGGGGCGTGGTCGAGGACGGGGTCTGGCTGATGCCCCAGACGTTGGTCCACTGGTCGCGGGACTCGGTCGCGTTGGCCGGGTTGACGGTGGTGTCGGCGGTGCCCTGCCAGACGGCGACGCGCGGCCAGGGTCCGGTCCAGCCGCCGGAGGCGGCGCGTACCAGGTCGCCCCACTGCTGCGGGGTCTTGCCGGCCGGGTTGTTCTGACAGGTCAGGCCGCTGCTCAGGTCCGTGGCGCAGCCTGCGGGGATGCCGGAGTCGATGGATCCGCCGGCGAAGACGTCGGGGTAGCCGGCGAGCATTGCGGCGGTCATGGCGCCGCCGGCGGACAGCCCGGTGATGTACACGCGGCTCGGGTCGCTGCCGTACTGCACCCTGGCGAAATCCACCATCTGTTTGATGGACAGCGCCTCGCCCTGACCGCGCGTGTAGTCCTGTGGTTGGAACCAGTTGAAGCAGGCATTGGCGTTGTTGGCGCTGGTCGTCTGCGGGAAGACCAGCGCGAAGCCGTAGGCGTCGGCGTACTTGGGCCAGCCGGAGTGGCTGTAGTAGTCGCTTGCGCTCTGAGTGCAGCCGTGCAGGGCGACCACCAAGGGCGCCCCGGAGGGCAGATTGTCGGGGACGTACGCGTACATCGACAGGTTGCCGGGGTTGGAGCCGAAGCCGCTCACCTGGGTGAGCGAGGCCGCCGAGGCGCTGTGCGGGACGGTGAACAGGGCGAGCAGCAAGGTGAGCAGTGCGGCCCAGCAGGTCTTGCCGGCACGGTCACGAACCGACATGCGATCCTCCGGTGTTGAGGGGTGGAAGGACGAGGCCGCGCCGCTCCGGGCGTCCCTTCGGAGCGGCGCGGTCCGCTGCACCGTAGAACCGCGGCGGTCGCTTGCCAGCGTGAGCGGCCCACAGTCCTCGCTTGCCCGGGGTATCGGCCGTCTCCAGGTCACGTGCCGCGGGGCGTCACCGCAGTGCGCAGGAGTTGATCAGGTCGCCCGACGCGGGCCTGGGGACCGTCCCGCTCGCCGGAGGGGCGGCGCGGTGCTCGACCCAGTCGGTGAGCGCTTCGAACGCGCGGCGATAGCAGGGCAGGATGGGGCGCAGCCGGTCCGGGTAGGCGTTGTAGAGGCCGTCCACATGGGTGCCGCCCTCGATGGTGTAGTAGCGGTGCAGCCGGGAGCGGTGCCGGTCGGCGATCATGCGCGCGTACACGTCGGAGTCGGTGGCGATCGGCAGCAGCGCGTCGAGCGACCCGTGCAGGGTGATCATGGGCCTCCCGATCCGGCCGGTCAGTGACACCCCGTCGACCGCCTGGTGCACGGACCGGGGTCTGCCCGCGTAGTCGTACGAGGTGTCCGAGGCGCAGGGAGCCAGAATCTGCGCGGTCGTCGAACCTGCCGACGCTCCGGGGCAGCCGGGATCGTACGACGGGTCGAACTCGGCGCGGTACACCTTCTGGGTCAGGCCCCAGTAGACGGCCTCGTGGTACGGCCACAGGAATTCGGTGCCGGGGGTGAACCCGGCGGCGATCATGTCGTCGTGGCCGGCCCGGCCCGCCTGGTATGCGACCGCGGTCGGCAGGTAGGTGAAGAGGTTCGGCCCCTTCCCGGTCCAGAGCGCGCCTTCCCAGTCGACTCCGCCGTCGTAGAGCTCCGGGTGGTTCTCGAGCTGCCACCGGGTCAGATAGCCGCCGTTGGAGATGCCGGTGATGTAGGTACGGCCCGGGGCACGCCCGTATGCCTGCCTGACGACGCGCTTGGCGGCGCGGGTCAGTTCGGTGGTGCGCCGGTTCCATTCGGCGATCGCGCCACCGGGCCGGGTGCCGTCGGTGTAGAAGTCCGGGCCGTTGTTGCCCTTGTCGGTGGAGGCGAAGGCGTAGCCCTGGGCCAGGACCCAGTCGGATATGAGCGTGTCCAGGGAGTACTGCTTGCGCACGCCGGGGGCGCCGGTGACGACGAGACCGCCGTTCCAGTGGTCGGGCAGGCGGATCACGAACTGGGCGTCGTGGTTCCAGCCGTGCGTGGTGTTGAGATGTGACGAGTCGGGGAAGTAGCCGTCGATCTGGGTGCCGGGCACACCGGTGGGGTTCTCGGTGCCCGCGGCGGTGAGCGAGGCCCAGTCCGTGGAGTCGGTGTACGGGGTTCCGGCCAGGGCGCTGGTGGTCATGTCGCCGTGGCAGGAGACCTGCTGGAGTCCGGCGCCGGGCACGTGGATCCGGTCCAGTCCTTCGCAGTGGTGCTCCGTCTCCGCAGTGGCGTTCGCGGACAGTGCCGCCGTCGACAGGAGCATGGCGGACAGCAGGACAAGGGTGCGTCTCAGGCGCATGGTTCGGCCTCCGGGTCGGGAACGGGGAAGGGGGTCAGGAGTCGAAGCGAGCACGCAACGCCTTCTTGTCGAACTTGCCGACTCCGGTGCGCGGGATGGCCTCCACGACCTCGATACGGTCCGGGAGCTGCCAGCGCGCGAATCCGGCCGCCTCGAGGTGCGCACGCACCCGCTCGAGCGTGACCGTGCATCCGGGACGCGGGGCGAGGCAGATCAGCGGACGTTCCTGCCACCTGTCGTCGGGAACGGCGATGACCGCGGCCTCGGCGACCTCGGGCAGGGCCATGACGGCCGACTCCATGTCCACCGAGGAGATCCACTCGCCGCCCGACTTGATGAGGTCCTTCGCCCGGTCGGCGATGACGACGTAGCCGTCCGGGGAACCCACGGCGATGTCCCCGGTGCGGAACCAGCCGTCGTCGGTGAACTGGGCGCCGCCCTCACCGCCGAGGTAGGAGTCGGCGATCCAGGGCCCGCGTACCAGCAGGTCGCCCATCGACGTGCCGTCCCAGGCCACGGGGTCGCCCGCCGCGTCGCGGATCTCCATCTGCACTCCGGGCAGCGGCAGCCCGGCGCGGGTCCGTACGGCATCGGTGATCCGCTCCTCGTCCCAGTCGCGCATCCGCTCCTTCGGCCAGGCCAGACTGGCCAGCGGCGAGGTCTCGGTCATGCCCCACACCTGCACCACGGGGATGCCGAAGTCGCGGCGGTAGCGTTCGATGAGCGCACGCGGCGGACGGGCGCCGCCGCACAGCAGATGCCGCAGGCCGGGCAGCCCGCCGCGCGCGGTGATCTCGTCGGCGACCGCCATCCAGATGGTGGGGACGCCCGCGGCGACGGTGACCCGCTCGGCGGCCATCAGTTCGACCAGGGCCGCCGGATCCAGGGAGCCGCTGAGGAAGACCTGCTTGGCGCCGTACGGAGTGGCGGTGTACGGCACACCCCAGGCGTTGGCGTGGAACATGGGCACGACCGGCAGTACGCAGTCACCGGGGCCGATGGCCATCGCCGCCTGCGAGGACGCGGCGATGGCGTGCAGCACGGTCGACCGGTGGGTGTAGACCACGCCCTTGGGGCGGCCGGTGGTGCCGGAGGTGTAGCACAGGCCGAGCGGTGACCGCTCGTCGATGTCCCGGGGGGCGTACGCGTCCGGCTGGCCGGCGATCAGGTCCTCGTACGCCACCACGCCGGGAAGGGACGTGTCCGGTACCTCGTCACCGAGCACGATGACATGCCGTACACCGGCCAGGCCGCCGCGCGCGCGCACCTTCTCCAGCAGCGGCAGCAGGTCGGGATCGGCCAGGATCGCGCGGTCGCCGGCGTGTCCGATGACGTACGCCAAGTCATCGGGTGACAGCCGCAGGTTCAGGGTGTGCAGGACGCGCCCGGTGCAGGGCACCGCCCAGTACGCCTCCAGATGCCGGTGGCCGTTCCAGGCGAGGGTGGCCACCCGCTCCCCGGGCCCGAGGCCGAGTGCGTCCAGGGCGTGCATCAACTGCTGGGCGCGCCGGGCGAATTCGGCGTACGTGTAGCGGTGCACGTACCCGTCGGGGAACCGGGTGACCACCTCGGTGTCGGGAAAGTATCGCGGGGCGTGGCCGAAGAGCAGCCAGGTATTGAGCGGGGTCTCCATCATCGCCATGGCGCACATCGTCGCCGCGGTGCGGGATCCGAACCACGGAGGCGTTCTCCAATACGCCCCCCGCCGGACTGGAGCCGGTACCCACCGCCCCACGGGTGCCCGCGACGCGGGTGTGGAGGTGGCCCACACTCGTGCGGGGCTCCCTTGTGGAGTTCGGCTCCGTAGCAGCCGCTCGTCGCCGAACCTACCGTCTGCTCCACATCGGCATCCGCCGGTTCATCCCCCGTGCATCCGAGGCGTCATGAAACAGTCGCGCGCCATCCTGGTCACGCAAGGCCTGTCCAAGCAGTTCCAGGGATTCCACGCCGTGAACGCGGTCGACCTGAGCGTCGAAGAGGGCACGGTTCACGCGCTCGTGGGCCCCAACGGGGCCGGAAAGACCACACTGTTCAACCTGCTCACCGGATTCATCAAGCCGTCCGGTGGGCGCATCACCTTCGCCGGGCACGACATCACGGGACGGCCGGCCGAGCGCATCGCGGGGCTGGGCATTGCCCGGTCCTTCCAGGTCACCAGCCTCTTCCCGCAGATGACGGCCCGCGAGCACGTGGAGCTCGCGCTCCAGTCCCGCACCAGCCTGGGCCACCGGTTCTGGCGTTCGGACAAGCTGATGCGCCGCTTCTCCGGCCGCGCCTTCGAACTCCTCGACGAGGTGGGGCTCGCGCCCCTCGCCGGCAAGCCCGCCGGCAACCTTCCGTACGGGCAGAAGCGCGCCCTGGAACTGGCTCTCGCTCTCGCCCTCGACCCCAAGCTGCTGCTGCTCGACGAGCCGACGGCCGGAATGGGACTGGAGGACGTCGACCGCACTGTGGCCCTCGTCGACCGGACCCGCGAGGGACGCACCGTGGTGATGGTCGAGCACAACATGAGCGTCGTCGGCTCCCTCGCGGACCGCGTGACCGTGTTGCAGCGCGGCGAAGTGCTCGTGGAGGGCTCGTACGGCGAAGTGAAGGCCGATCCACTGGTCATCGAGGCGTATCTGGGGGCCGACGTTGCTTGAGATCAAGGGCGTCAGCGCCTGCTTCGGCGAGGCCAGGGCGCTGGACGAGGTGTCGTTGCACGTGGGCGAGGGCGAGGTCGTCACCCTCCTCGGCCGCAACGGCGCGGGCAAGACCACCTTGCTGCGCTGCGCCATGGGGCTGCATCGCGCGATGACCGGCCGGGTCGAGCTGGCAGGCCGGGACATCACGACAGCGCCGCCGCACCGCAGGGCCCGGCTCGGGCTCGGGTTCGTCCCCGACGACCGCGGCATCTATGCAGGCCTGTCCGTCGAGGAGAACCTGACCCTGCCGCCGGCCGCCGCGGACTCCGTGTGGCCGCTGGCCCGTGTCTACGACGCCTTCCCGGTTCTGGCCGCGCGCCGACGTTTCCCCGGCGGCAAGCTCTCCGGCGGCGAACAGCAGATGCTCGCGCTCGCCCGCGTGCTGTGTGCCGGCGCCCGTGTGCTGCTGTGCGACGAGCCGACCGAGGGTCTCGCTCCGGTCATCGTCCAGCAGATCGGCGAGATCCTGCGCGGAGCCAAGGAGCACGGGGTGTCGGTGCTGCTCGTGGAGCAGAACCTGCGGTTCGCCGCGACCGTCACCGACCGCCATTACCTCCTCGCGCAGGGCCGCATCGTCCAGTCGCTCGACAACGACGACGTACGGCAGCGCGAGGGCGAACTCCTTTCCTACCTCGGGCTGTGACGCACGGCGTCACCCCCTCTCCGCCCATTCGGAACGTATTGATCAGGAGGCACCGCACATGAAGCTCAGGTTGTCGATGGGTGTGGCCACGGCCGCGGTGGGGGCGCTGCTCGCGGGCTGCGGGGGCGGCGGACCGAGCTCGGGTGGCGGGAGGGTCAGCGATGGCAAGCTCGCGCTCGGGGTGCTCACCGATCTGTCCGGCGTCTACGCGGACATCGCGGGACCGAACTCGGTGGAAGCCGTGCAGATGGCCGTCGAGGACTTCAAGAAGAAGTACGGCGACAAGGCGGTCACCAAGAACATCGAGGTGATCAAGGCGGACCACCAGAACAAGCCGGAGGTCGCCAACACCCAGGCCCGGGAGATGTACGACCGGAAGAAGGTCGACGCGCTGTTCGACGTGCCCACGTCCTCGGCGGCACTCGCGGTGCAGACCGTCGCCGGTCAGTCCAAGAAGCTCTACTTCAACACCGGCGCCGCCACCACCGAACTCGCGGGCAAGACCTGCAACCCGTACACGTACGAATGGGCCTACGACGCCTACATGCTGGCGCACGGCACCGGTGCCAAGGTGACCGAACAGGGCGGCAAGAACTGGTACACGATCTACCCGGACTACGCCTTCGGACAGGACATGCAGGCCAAGTTCCAGACCGCGATCGAGGGCGCCGGAGGAAAGGTGGTCGCCAAGGACCCCACCCCCTTCCCCAGTGACAACTACTCCACTTTCCTGCTCAAGGCACCGGGCCTGAAGCCGAAGCCGGACGTCCTCGGGGCCCTGCAGGCCGGCGGCGACCTGGCCAACGTCGTGAAGCAGTACGAGCAGTTCAAGCTCAGGGACAAGGGCATCAAGCTCGCCATCGGGCTGCTCTTCGACAGCGACATCAAGGCCGTCGGCGCGGACAAGCTCGCCGGGACGATGTTCACCACGGCCTGGTTCTGGAACCTCGACGACGAGGCCCGTGCGTGGGCCGACCGGTTCAAGGGGCGCACGGGGAAGTGGCCGACATTCGACCAGGCGGCCGACTACTCCGCAGCCATCCACTATCTGGAAGCCGTGCAGAAAGCCGGTACCGACAAGGCCGAGGACGTGTCCAAAGTGCTGGACGGCATGCAGTTCAGCGACTTCTTCGCCCGGAATGCCACCATACGTAAGGAGGACCACCGGGTCGTCCACGACGCCTACCTGGCCAAGGTCAAGGCGCCGGCCGACGCCGAGGAGGACGGCGACTTCACCGAGCTCGTGGAGAAGATCCCCGCGGACCAGGCTTTCGACAAGCCCTCACCGGACTGCCGGATGAGCTGACACCGCCGGACCCGGCGGTCCGCCCGCATCCCCGGGCGGGCCGTCTCCGACCGAGGGGGAGAACCCATGACCTCGTTCCTGCAACAGCTCTTCAACGGCCTGGTCAGCGGTGGCTTCTACGCCCTGCTCGCACTCGGACTCGCTGTGATCTTCGGCATGCTGCGCGTGGTGAACTTCGCCCATGGCGCCCTCTACATGCTCGGCGCCTTCGGCGCGGTCGTCCTCGCAGACAGTGCCGGGCTCGGCTTCTGGTGGGCGCTGCTCCTCGTGCCGATGACGCTCGCCGTGGCGGGCACGCTGCTGGAGCGGCTGCTCATCCACCGTCTGATGGCCCTGGATCCCCTGTACAACTTCCTGCTGACCTTCGGCATCGCCTTGGTCTGCCAGGACCTGCTGCGCATGAAGTACGGATCGCAGTCTCAGCCCTACGGGCACGCGCCGTTCACCGGGACCGTCGACCTCGGTCTGTTCGACTTCCCCCGCTACCAGGTGTTCGTGCTCGCCGTCTCCGCCGCCACCTGCCTGGCGGTGTGGCTGCTGCTCACCCGCACCCGCATCGGCACCATCGTGCGCGCCGCCACCGAACGGCCCGAACTCACCCGCGCGTTCGGCATCGACACCGGACGCTGGGTCACTCCGGTCTTCGGATTCGGCGTCGGGCTGGCGGCGCTCGCCGGGGTGCTCGCCGCCCCCATGCGGGCCGTCAACTCCGGGATGGGGGCCGACCTCATCATCACCGTGTTCGCGGTCGTGGTCATCGGCGGCCTCGGCTCCGTCTTCGGCTCCGTGCTGGCCGGGTTCGCCATCGGCATGCTGCAGGCGCTCGGCAACCTCTACCTCCCCGTCCTGTCCCAGACCTCGGTCTATCTGCTGATGGCCGTCATTCTGCTGGTCCGGCCCGCAGGCCTGTTCGGCAAGGAGGAACACGCATGATCCTCGGCCTCCTGGAGAAGCTGCACGGCCGCTCCGCATGGATCCGCCGGGCCCTGCTCGCCGGCGCGCTGCTCCTCGCCCTCGGCCTGCCCTGGGGCCTTTATCCGCCGGTCGCCACCGACATCCTGTGCTGGGGACTGTTCGCCGTCGCGTTCGATCTGTTGCTCGGCCACGCCGGGCTGCTGTCCTTCGGGCACGCAGCGTTCTGGGGCAGCTCGGCGTATGTGACCGGCCTGATCGCCATCCACAGCGGACTGCCGTTCTATGGGGCCGTCCTGGGCGGCGCCGCGGCCGCCGCGCTGCTCGCGCTGCCCATCGGCTATCTCGCTGTCCGTCGCAGCGGCATCTACTTCGCCATGGTCACCCTGGCCTTCGCCCAGATGGTGTACTTCATCGCCAACCAGTGGGGCCAGGTGACCGGCGGCGAGAACGGCCTGCAGGGGATTCCCCGTGAACTGCCGGGCTTCGACCTGTCCGACTCGTTCGTCTTCTACT
The DNA here is from genome assembly GCF_053598835.1 of Streptomyces sp. NPDC001070. Taxonomy (NCBI): domain Bacteria; kingdom Bacillati; phylum Actinomycetota; class Actinomycetes; order Kitasatosporales; family Streptomycetaceae; genus Streptomyces; species Streptomyces sp. NPDC001070. The sequence goes on along the minus strand of NZ_JBSFLB010000035.1, from coordinate 12,175 downwards.
ACGCGGCCCTGCCGGTGGTGCTGCTCGGTCTCGCCGTGGCCTGGCGGATCGTCCACTCCCCGTTCGGCCGGGTGATCGCCGCGGTGCGCGACAACCCTGCCCGCGTACGGGCCCTGGGCTACCCTGCCGACCGCTTCAAGCTGGTCGTCTTCACCGTCTCCGCGTTCCTGTCCGGCCTCGCGGGCGGGCTGTACGCCGTGAACCACGGCTTCGCCTCGCTGCAGGAGGTCTACTGGACCACCTCCGGCAAGGTCGTCGTGATGACGGTCCTCGGCGGCATCGGCACCCTGTGGGGCAGCCTGGTCGGCGCCGCCGCCATCGTCCGTCTGGAGGACTGGTTGTCCACCGCCGGTTTCGAGGAGACCGGCCTGGTCACCGGCGGGGTCTTCATCGTCGTCGTCGTGCTCTTCCGCCGCGGGGTGTGGGGCACGCTCGCACACATGTCGCGCTCCCGTACCGAAGCCACGGGACCCGACCCCGAACCACACCTGGAACACGACCATGACGACTCCTCGCAACCGGTGCCGTCGTAGATCTGTCCAGGTGGAGCGACGGGGGCGAACATCGCGGGAGGACACGCGCACCGCAGTTCCCAGGAGGCAACCGTGCAGTCGACGACCACACGCAGCCGGACCGACGAGGGGCCCGCCGCGCGCCTGCTGCGCCTGTTGCGCGAAGGCGCCCCGCGGAGCGAGTACGAGACCCTCCTCGACGGCTGCCCCGCGAAGGATCGGGCCCGGCTGTCCCCGCTCGTCGACGACGCCCTGCAGGTGCGCGCGCGGCTGGAGGAGCGCCGCCGCCGGGAGGCGGAGCTCGGCGCGCTCTACGAGACCGCGGGCGACCTGTCATCGCTGCGTGATCTGGAGGCCGTGCTGCGGGCCATCGTCCACCGGGCCCGGGGCCTGCTCGGTACCGACGTCGCGTACCTGATGCTCAACGACACTCAGCGCGGCGACACCTATATGCGGGTCACCGACGGGATTCGCACCCACGAGTTCAAGCACGCACGGCTGGCCATGGGCGCGGGCCTCGGGGGACTTGTGGCCAAGACGGCGGTTCCCTACAACACCCCGGACTACTTCGCGGACCTTCGATTCGAGCACAGCATCGACGAGGTCGTACGCGCCGAAGGGCTGATCTCCATCCAGGGAGTGCCGCTCAGGCTCGGGGAGAACGTCATCGGTGTTCTGTTCGCCGCCAACCGCAGAGTCCGCCCCTTCTCGGAGCACGAGGTGGCCCTGCTGGTCTCCCTCGCCAACCACGCCGCCATCGCCATCGAGAGCGCCACGCTCTTCCAGGACGTACGCAGAGCCGTCGACGAACTCACCGAAGCCAACGCAGTCATCCGCGCCCACAGCGAGTCCATCGAACGCGCCGCCGCCCTGCACGAGCGTCTCACCACCATCGTCCTCGACGGCGGTGGGATGGCCGATGTGGCCCAGACCCTCGCGGAAGTCCTCGGCGGCAGCATCCTCGTCCTGGACCCCGGCGGCCGTACCATGGCCGCGGCCGGTGACGACCCGCTGGTGGAGCAGGCCCGCACCGATGGTGTACTCCCGGATCCGTGCCCCGCCGCCACCGCGGTCCGCGACGCCCGGGTGTTGAGCACCGAAGCCCGACGCACCCGCCGCATCCCGGCCGGCGCCGGCGGATCGGCCGCCTGCGCCACTCCCATCGTCGCCGGCAGCGAACTCCTCGGTGTGCTGCTTCTCGTCCGCGACCACCTGGACGCCTCAGGGGTACGTTCTCTCGAGCGCGCCGCGCTGGTCACCGCACTGATGCTGCTCAGTGAACGCACCGTCGCCGAGGCCGAACACCGGCTGCGCGGCGAGATCCTCGAGGACCTGCTGGGCTCCCCGCACCGGGACCCGGAAGGGCTGCGGCGCAGAGCGGTCCTGGTGGGTCTCGACCTCCATCGCCCGCACACGGTGTTCGCCGCCCGCTGCCGCGACAGCACCCAGCGCCGCCGCATCGCCGATGCGGCCGCCTCGTACGCGGCCCATGCCGGGGGGCTCGCGGGCGAGTACCGGGGCGACACCGTCGTGCTGCTGCCGCAGGACCCCGACCCGGACGCAGCCGCCCGCGTACTGGCCGACCACTTGTCGCGGGTGGTGGACAGTCCCGTCACCGTCGGCGCCGCGACGGCCGCACCCGGGGTCGACGCCATCGTCGAGTCACATCACGACGCGGCGCGCTGCCTCGATGTCCTGCTTGCGCTCGACCGCGACGGAGAGGGCGCATCGCCCGGTGAACTCGGCGTCTACGGGTTGCTGTTCCACCAGGCCGGCCGCGAGGAACTGCACCGCTTCGTACGTCGCACCATCGGCCCCGTCCTCGACTACGACACCAGGCGCGGCGGCGAACTCACCCGCACCCTGATGGTCTTCTTCGCCTGCGACTCGAGCCTGAACCGCACCGCCGAACAGCTCTATGTCCACGTCAACACGCTCTACCAGCGCATCGACCGCATCACCTCGCTCCTCGGCCCGCACTGGCGCGGCGGCGACCAGGTACTGCAGGTGCATCTCGCCCTCAAGATCCACATGGTGCTCTCCGCCAAGTGATCACGGGCGGCTGCGCAGACCGCCGAGGACGTGGTCGACGTGGCGGGCGGCCTGTGCCGGATCCAGCGGCACATGGCCCACCAGGAGCCGGTACCAGAAGGGTCCGAAGAGCAGGTCGATCGCGTAGTCCGGATCGAGGTCGCCAGGCAGCTCGCCGCGGTCCAGGCCGCGGGTGAGGATGCGGGCGATGACGTCGCGCCGGGTGCCGACCCAGGTGCGGAAGGGCTGCTCGAAGGCGGCATCCAGCTGTGCCTCGGCCATCAAGCCTCGCAGGGCCCGCACGCGCAGCGGATGGTCGCCGACGCCCGCGGACTGACGGCGGGGCACGAGGAGCTGAGCGTTGAGGAGGCCGGCAAGATCCTGCGGAGCATGGGCCACCTGCCGGAGATGCTTGTGCCCTCCGTGCTGGAGGTCCTCGGCCCCGAGGCCGCGGCACTGCCGGTTTCGACCGCCACCGAAAAGCTGACCGGCCGCCCGGCCCGCACCTTCCGCCAGTGGGTCCGGGACAACACTGACAAGTTCTGATCAACGCCCTGCCTCCGGAGCGCGGGAATCCGTACCGAACCACTCGGTGCGGATTCCCGCTTATCCTGTCGGCATGGGTGACAATCAGGCCAAGAGCGCCGGGCGGCCGCGGTCGGCCGAGAAGGACGCCGCGATTCTCCAGGCGGCTTTGGAGTTGCTGGCCTCGCACGGCTACACACGGATGAGTCTGAGCCAGGTCGCCGCCGCCGCACAGGTCAGCAAGTCCACCATCCACCTGCGCTGGAAGACCAAGGCGGACCTCCTGACCGCGGCACTGGCGGCCCTGCGCATGGCCGACGCCCCGCCGCCGAGCGGGGACACGCGGGCCGACCTGACAGCGATCCTCGAGGACTTCGCCGCGACTGTGGAGCGCGTGCGCGGCATGGCGCTGATCGGCACCTGTCTCGCCGAGGAAGCCCACACCCCCGAACTCCTCGCCTTGCTGCGCGAACGCACCGTAGTACCCCGCCGCGCCTTGCTGCGTCAGGTCCTCGAACAGGCACGCGAACGTGGTGAGATCCGCCCTGGCGCCGACCTGGAGGCAGCCGTCTCCGCACTCCTCGGCCCCTTCTACGCCGACTACATGGCCGGCCGCGGCGGCCGTACGGGCTGGGCCGAGGACGCCGTGGACCTCGTCCTGACCGGCCTGCGCCCGACGGGCCACTGAACACCCGGCGTGGAGATCCCGAAGTTGCGGCCGATCAGATTCCAGTGGGCCTGTTTGCCCCGCAGGTGCAGTTCGATCAGGTCCACCAGGATCTGCTGCAGGGCTTCGGTCAACGTCTGCAATGCCGTGAACCCGACAGCGGCCTCTTCCTCGCGACGCCGCACGCTGGAAGCAGTGCTCGACACAGTCATGAAAAATCCTTCCTCTTCATCCACGTTCCCGGCATGCAGAACATCGGGCAGAGACCCGAAAGACCTTCGGTCGGCGCCGGGCGGGAATGACCGGCTCCGGGACGAGTTGGGCAGGGCCTACTCAGCCGTTCCGGGATTCTGATCCCGGCTCTCGTTCGATGTCTCAAGCCTTCCGAAGCGGCCTTTGCGGCGCTGTCGAGCAGACTCCACAAGCGTGGCCCGGCGACCCCACACAGCTCAGTGGGGTTGACCCGACGGGGTCCACAGCGGGAACCCGCACGGTGGGCCGTACCGGGCGTAACGGACGGGGTGGTCGCCGGGTGATCACGGCCGTCGGACTCCGCTCCGGTCAGCTCATGACGCCGCGCGGCCCACGCCAGGGGTGGACAGGAGCATGCGATGCGGCGCTCCCCGCGCCGGAGCCGGGGAGTGAACCTGGCGGCACGGCCTCAGGAAGACGACGCGGCCGGGTCAGTGCCTGTCGTGGAGTCCCGCGTAGAGGTAGGCGTCGGCCTGGCTGATCGCTGCCTTGGCGGCATTGGTGTTCCCCAGTGCGTTGAGCATGAGGAAGTCGTGGATCATGCCCTGGTAGCGCACCGAGGTGACGTCGTTGCCGGCGGCCCGGAGCTTGTTCGCGTAGGCCTCGCCCTCGTCGCGCAGGACGTCGGCCTCCTCGGTGATGACGAGGGCCTTGGGCAGCCCCTTGAGCTGGTTGAGGTCGGCGCGCAGCGGAGAGGCCAGGATGTTCCTGCGGTCCTTGGCGTTCGGGGCGTAGGCGTCCCAGAACCACTGCATCGCCTTGCGGGTCAGCCACGGGCCGTCGGCGAACTGGCGGTAGGACGAGTTGTTGAAGTCGGCGTCGGTGACCGGGTAGAAGAGCACCTGCTCGCGCAGCGCCGGGCCGCCCCGCTGCTTGGCCATCAGCGATACGACCGTCGCCATGTTGCCTCCCACCGAGTCACCCGCGACGGCGAGGCGAGAACCGTCGACATCGATCTCACTGCCGTGCTGCGCCACCCACTGAGTGGCGGCGTACGCCTGCTCGATGAAGATCACGGCCGCATGCGCGCCGTTGGCGAGCTGGCGCACCAGGCGGTCGTGCGTGCTCTCGTCGCCCAGCACCCAGCCGCCGCCTTGGAAGTACATGATGGCGGGCAGCTTGCCGGTGGCGCCCTTGGGGCGGACGATGCGGACCTTGACCTCGCCGGTGGGGCCGACCGGCAGGGTGCGGTGGGTGACGTCGGCCGGCAGCAGGCCGGTGGGGTCGGCCTGGACGCCGTCCAGGGCCTTGCGCGCGTCGGCGTAACTGAGCGTGTAGATCGGCGGGTTCTTGGCGGCGGCGGCCGCGAAGACCTGGGCGTCGTGCTCAAGGACCGGCGCGGTTGCCTTTCGTGCGGTCGCGGAAGAGGTCGTCGCGTTGGCTCCGGCATTGACCTCGAACAGGATTCCAAGGGCGAGGGGCAGGGTGGCGGCGACAGCGACGGTGCGGCCGATACGGCGGCGTGCGGACATGGATACGTCTCCTACACAGGATGAAGAGCGACAGCGGCGATCAGCCGTAACTGGTGGAGCGCCGCTTTCCGACAGCGAGAGTCTCGCCGCCGGGCACCGGGAACGGCTGTCGAGCGATCACCAGGATTTCGGGCTGGCGGCCCCACAGTCCGAGCTGTGGACAACCCCACAGCGAGAGCTCACGTCCGTGCGCGGTATCGCCGCCTCCATCCTGATCCCGTGGCTGCCTCCATGACCTGTGAGCCGTTGCGAGCCCCGGAGTTCCCCGGCCACGGGAGCCGTACGACGTCAGTGGGGTGTCCGGCAGCACCGGCCGCCGGACACCCCATCCGGTCCGTCAACCGGCCGGGTCAGCTGCCGTGGTGGGACGGGCGCTTCTCGGCGGTCACGTCATCGGCGTAGATCAGGCCGGGGCGAGTTGGAGGATGCAGCCGGGCAGGACGCTGACCGGCGCATCCGCCAGAGCGGTTGCCGGAACGCGGGTGGGTAGGTGCCCGGCGTCCTGGTGGTCCCGCACGATGCAGGCGACCTCGGCTCTGGTCCCCGTCAGCATGGCTCTGCATGTCGCGGGCCGGGTCCTGCTGGTCCAGCAGCGCCGACGGTCGGCCCGCGCGCGGGGTGCGCATGACACCGTTCACAGCGTCCACACCATCCGGAAAGAAAACGAATGTTCGTGTTGACTTTTTCCCTGCGGTCGCAGCAGACTGGCGCAGTAAAAAAAATGATCATTCGTCTTTGGGAGGTGCGGCCGTGAAGAACCCCTTGTTGGGAGTCATGTCATGGCGGCGAGCCGTCATCATGACAGTGGCGTTGCCACTGGTGATCTCGCTGGCCGTAATGGCGTACGCATGGCCCGCATCGCGCGTTGCTCCGCGTGATGTGCCCGTGGGGATCGTGGGCACGAGCACGGCCAGTCAGAACGCGGTCGAAGGCTTGGAGCGCAGCCAGCCAGGCGGGTTCGACCTCTATCTTTACCCCGACGAGACATCGGCGCGCTCCGCGATCAAGGATCGGGAGATCTACGGCGCCTTCGTCGTCACCCCTGGCAGGTTGACCGTGCTGCAGGCCACTGCCGCGAGCACGTCTGTGGCGCAGCTGCTCAATACGTCCGGCCGGCAACTTGCCGCGGAGGCGACCAAGTCGGCTGCGAACGGTGCCGCGGCGTCGGTCCAGGGTCCGTTCACCGAGCCCGAAGCCGGTGACAAGTCCCTAGCCCGTGACAGTCCCAAGGCCGCTGACAAGTCCAAAGCCGGTGAGAGGGTCGCCAAGACGCCGGCCAAGGTCAGTGTGAGGACGGTAGATGTCGTCCCGATCTCTGCAGAAGATCCCCGTGGGGTGGTGTTCAGCTCGGCGCTTCTCCCGCTCACGATGTGCAGCATTCTGATCGCCTCGCTCCTCGCGATGTCGAATTTCCACATGCCGGGGTGGCGTCGGGCCATGGAACTGGTCGCTGCCTGCGCCGCGACCGGTTTTGGCGCCTACCTGGTCGCCCAGGGCATTTTCGGCGCACTGCCGCACGAGCATGCGGCCACTTGGGCGTCCCTGTCCCTGACGATGCTCGCCATCAGCGCAACCTGCGCAGGCCTGATCATGCTCATCGGTCCTGCGGGCATCGGGCTCACAGCCGTGCTGATGGTCTTCGTGGGGAACCCGTTCTCCGGCAGCACGTCCGCACCGGAACTGCTGCCCAAGGCGGTGGAAGACATAGGCCAGTGGCTGCCTCCGGGTGCCGGCGCGAGTCTTCTGCGCGGCACGGCCTACTTCGACGGCAACGGCTCCGGAGACCACATCGCCGTTCTCGTCCTGTGGAGCTTGCTCGGGCTGACGACCGTCGCCCTCGGCCGCCGGAACCCCACTGTCGAGGACGGTCCGTCCGTGGAACAGCCCCCGAGGGGCGACGACACGGGTGCGGACACCGCGGTCGCGAACGAAACCGCGACGCCCGTCCCCCGGTCGGCCCCCGACGGAGATTCCCCGCCTTCCCCGGCGCCGGAGGGGAAGCATCCGCACTCGCACGCCCGGCACGCGGCCGTCCGCTGAGGCTGACCGCCGAGTCGGCCCGCGACGGGACGCGTCGCCCCCACCCACTGCACCGACCGGCTCCCCTGACGCAGCCGCGATTCCCCACGGGCTGTCAGGGCCCCGGGTTTCGCCCTCGCGCACACGAGTGAGGTCACGGCGGCCGGCCGCGCCGAACAGCAAGGACTGTCAACCATGTCGTCGAAGGACAATCGAGCGGATGGCACCGAGGACCTCCGCGCGGCGGAGGAGGTGTTCCAGAACGCCCGCGGTCTTCTGTTCGGGATCGCCCATCGGATGCTCGGCAGCGTCAGCGAGGCGGAGGACGTCCTGCAGGACGCATGGATCCGATGGCAGACCTACGACCGGTCCAAGGTGGAGAACGCGCAGGCGTTCCTCGCGACGACGGTGACGCGGCTCTCGATCAACGTCCTGCACTCCGCGAGGGTCCGCCGTGAGACCTGTGCCGGCCCGTGGATGCCGGAGCCGGTCGACTCCGCGAGCGACCCCGCGCTGGGCGCCGAGAACGGGGAAGCACTGGAAGTCGCGGTGCTGATGCTCCTGGAGAAGCTCACGCTCGCGGAACGGGCGGCCTATGTGCTCCGGGAGGCGTTCGACTACCCGTACGAGCGGATCGCCGAGATCATCGGCCGGTCGCGCGCCAACGCGCGCCAACTGGTGTGCCGGGCACGGAAGCACCTGGCCGCCGCGGAGAAGCGGGCCAGCGTCGCGGCCGAGGACCATCAACGGTTCCTCACGGCCTTCCTGGCGGCCGCCCAGGCGGGGCATGTGACCGTACTGGAGAAGCTGTTCGCGGGGGACGCCGTTCCGCGGGCCCACGGCGAGGGCGCCCTGCGGACGCCGAGATCCCCCGCCGCGGGCCGTCACCGCGTGGCGAAGCGCCACCACGCGTTCGCCGACCGCTTCCGGCCGGACGTCACGGTGGATCCGGTCGAAGCCGACGGCAGGCCCGCGGTGAGCCTGTCCCGCGACGGCACCGTGTTCGGGTGCTGGTCATGATGAATCCCCGCCGGAACCCACTGCCATGACCGTCCGGGCGTTCACACCGAGGTAGGCATCCACCGGTCCTGATCAAGAAGCCACGCGGAGAGGCACGGTGGGTGGGGGACAGGCTCAGGACGCGGCCGAATCGGGCCAGAGCGCTCGCAGGGCGTCGGGAACCCCCTCCAGGGCCTTGGAGTCGCCCATGGCCAACTGGAGGATGTAGCCGGGCAGGGTGCACATGAACGCGGCGGCGATCGCCTCGGGCGACACCTCGCGCGTGAGGGTGGCGCTCTGCTGGTGCTCCCGGATGACCTCGGTGAGGGCGGAGCGCATCTGGGCCAGCAGGTCGTTGAACTGACCGAGCAGCGCGGGGTTCCGCAGGGCTTCGGACCAGGCCAGCACGGAGAGCCCGGCGATGTTCTGCTCGGCGGTCTTGGCCTTCACGATGTCGAGGATGTCGGCCATGAGGTCCCCGAGGGAGCTGCTGGGGCGGTCCTCGGCGACGTCGTGGACCATCGTCAGGACGTCACGCATGCTCTCCTCGACGATTGCCGTGATCACCTCGTTCTTGCTGGCGAAGTGCCGGTACACCGCGCCCGCCGAAAGGCCCGACTCTGCGAACAGGTCCTGCATGGACGTCGAATGGAATCCGTCCCTCAGGAAGCAGCGGCGAGCCGCGTCCAGGATCTGCTGACGGCGGGCATCCATGTACTCCTGCGTGACCTTCGGCATGGATCCATCCTGTGCGCTAAAAAACGAATCTTCGTGTTAACTTAACACGCTGACGGTCGGCCCTTGCGGCCATCGGTCCGTGGGGTGTGGGCTGCGCGCCCGCTGTCGGTGCGCCGGCCGACGTCATTGGCGTGGCCGCCGGCTCGACCAGAGAGGGTGGACCCTCCATCGGGCCGCCGAGCGCGACACGCTCGGCAGGCAGCCCGCGAAGCCCGGGCCGGACACGTCACTGAGCGCCGCCTCGGCCGCCGGGCGGGCGACGTCGAGATCCCGCCGCGCGGTCATCCCTGCAAGCCACGTCCCGGTGCGGCCGCACCTGTGCGGCGGTGGTGACCTGTCACATTTTCGGGGTGATTACGGTCAATCGGGGAGAAAGTGAGCAGATTGGGAGGTGGGTGACCGTGGACGTCTACGAGGCGGTCACGAGCCGGCGGGCGGTACGCGGTTTCACCGACCGGCCCGTCCCGAGGGAGGTGCTGGAGCGTGTGCTGTCCGCCGCGGCCTGGTCGCCGTCGGCGTCGAACCTCCAGCCGTGGCACGCGTACGTGGTGACCGGCGGGCCGCTGGCAGAGCTCAAGAAGCGCGCCGGCGGGCGCGTGGCCGCAGGTGACCCCTGGGACGAGCCGGAGTACGAGCAGTACCCGCCCGCACTGAAGTCCCCGTACCGCGAGCGACGATCCGCCTTCGGCGAGCAGCGCTACGGCGCGCTCGGCATTCCGCGGGGGGACCTGGAGGCGCGCCAGAGGGCCGCTTCCGCGAACTGGGACTGCTTCGGCGCGCCCGCCGCCCTCTTCTGCTACGTCGACCGCGACATGGGACCGGCCCAATGGGCCGACGCCGGCATGTACCTGCAGACGATCATGCTGCTGCTCCGCGTCGAAGGGCTGCACAGTTGCCCGCAGATGGCGTGGGCGAAGTACCGCACGGTCGTCGCGGAGGTCGTGTCACCCCCGGCCGAGCTCATCCTCTTCTGCGGCATGTCGATCGGGTTCGAGGACGTCACGGTGGGTTACGCGCGCACGGGCCGGGCGCCGCTCGGCGAGACGGTCACGTTCGTCGAGGACCGGCGGCCGTGAACGAGGCCGGGACGGGGCCGGCTCCCGGCCGGACCCGCCCCGGCCCGGCGCCGCCCGCGCACCGGCTTCCCGCATCCATACCCCCTCCCTCCACCCGGCTGAGGACGTGAGTTCGATGACCAGCACCGGCAAGGCCACATTCGGTAATCCGATGAACACGCCCGAGATAACCGACTCGGCGATCGCGATGATCGACGATCACGGGACGGTGGTCGGATGGACGCAGGCCGCCGAGCGGCTTGTCGGGTACTCCCCAAAGGACGTGGTGGGCCGCTCTGTCGCACTCGTGGTGCCACCCAGCGAGGAGGCGCCGACGATATCGGCGTACGTCGAGCGGTGCCGTGCCCGGAACGGGTGGGCGGGCACGACGGCGGTGCGCGATCGGGACGGCCGCATGCTCGACGTCAGCCGGCGGATCTCGATGCTGCGGGGGCAGGACGGGACCGTCCGGTGGCTCGTGTCGGTGACCGACGTCGGCACGCTCGCCCGGGAGGCGGCGAACGGATCGATGCGGGAGTCGCTTCTCACCCGCGCGCCGATCGGCATCGTCGTCCGCGACCGGCAGCTGCGGTGCACCTGGGTGAACGACACGATGGAGAGCCACGACGGCATCCCCCGTGACCGGCGGCTCGGACGGCGAATCAGCGAGGCACGGCCCGGCGTCAAGGCCGAAGCACTTGAGACCGTGATGCGGCAGGTGCTTCAGAGCGGCACCACCAGGGTCCACGAGTACCGGCCGTGGCTGCCGTCGAGTCCGCGCCGGGAGCACGTACTCGCGGGCTCGCTCTTCTGCCTCCAGGACGCCGACGGCCATGTGCTGGGGGTGTGCACCATCAGCGTGGATGTCACCGAGAGCCGGCGGGCGCGCGAGCGTCTCGCCATTCTCAGTGAGGCCGGTACGCGCCTTGGCGGCACCCTGGACGTGACGCAGACCAGCCAGGAGCTGGCCGACCTCGCCGTGCCCCTGCTCGCCGACTACGTCGCCGTCGACCTGGAGCAGTCGGTCTCGCTCGGCGAGGGGCCGCCGGTCCGCATCGGCACGACGGGCGAGCGCCTCCCCGCGTTCCGTCGTGCCGGTCTGGCCTCGATCCGGCAAGAGGTGCCGGAGTCCCCATGGACGCGCGGTGAGCGGGTCCTTGTGCCGCCCGCGTCACCCTACGCACACGTCCTGTCCACCGGCGGGCCCTACCTGGAGCCGATCCTCGCTGCGGGCACATGGATCGACAAGGTGCCGGCACTCGCGCAGAGGGTCCACGAGAACGGCATGCACTCGCTGATGGTCGTCCCCATCCGCGTGCGGCGCGCCCTGCTGGGCGTGGCGTTGTTCGTCCGCACCGAGGATCCCGTGCCGTTCCAGGAGAACGATCTTCTCCTGGCCGAAGAGCTCGTCAGCCGTGCCGCGCTGTCGTTGGACAACGCGCGCCAGTACGCCCGCGAGCACGCCGCCGCCCTGGCGCTCCAGCGCAATCTGCTCCCGCACCGATTGCGGGGCGGCTCGGCGGTGGAGGCGGCCTCGCGCTACCTGCCGGCCGACATGGACCACGGCGTCGGGGGCGACTGGTTCGACGTGATCCCGCTGTCCGGCGCCCGGGTGGCCCTGGTCGTCGGCGACGTGGTCGGGCACGGCATCAACGCGGCCGCGACCATGGGCAGGCTCCGCACCGCCGTGCACACGCTCGCCGACATGGAGCTGCCCCCCGACGAACTGCTGACCCACCTCGACGACACGGTCCAGCGCATGGCCGAGGAAGACATCGCCGCCGTGCACCAGACCCCCGTGGGTGTGGGCGCCACGTGCCTGTACGCGGTCTACGACCCGGCCACCCGGCTGTGCACCATGGCCGGAGCCGGGCACCCCCCGCCCGCGATCGTCGACCCGCAGGG
>NZ_JBSFLB010000034.1:0-95318 GCF_053598835.1 Streptomyces sp. NPDC001070 | reverse complement strand
CCACCTGGCACATCGTCCCGGCCACCGCATAAAGGAAAGGGCCGCCCGGCCTCCGGCCGGGCGGCCCCACAACAAGATTTTCAGCAGTCTTCTAGCCAGCGCGCTCGGCCGCGGCGGCCACTCGCTGAACCAGTTGTGCGACGCCGTCCTCTCCGATCTGCGCCCGCACGGCGGCGAGGACGACATCACCCTTCTGGCGATGGGGATCAGGGGCCTGCCCGACCATCGCACCGCCTCATGGGACCTTTCATGCGACAGCACCGAGGCCTGCCGGGCGCGCCACCTCATCCGTGGCCAGCTGGAGCAGTGGGACCTGCCGATGCTCGCGGACATGGCAGAGCCTTTGATCGAGGAGCTGGTCAGCGCTGCCGGCTGCGACGACGGTTGCCCCCTCGGTGTCCGCCTGCACCGCACGAATGTGCTGCTCGTCGAGGTGCTCAGCGCCCGCGGAACCCTGCGCGGGGCAGCACTAGGTGGCTGCGAAAGCGGGGAATTGCGCATGGTCGGCGATCGGGCACAGCACTGGGGAGTACGCGAGCATGCCGACGGCAGGACTGTCTGGTTCGAGATTCCTCTGGGCGCGGAGAAACACCGGTGATGGCCTCGTGTTCCCCCATGCGGGCCATCCGGGACCTGCCCGACCAGCGCACGGCCTGCTGAACGCGGGCTGACCTCCGGCCTCAAGGACGAGGCCGCCGCCCCGTACCTGGGACTCGGCCTGCGCACCGTGCGCCGCCGTATCGCCGCCCTGATGGACCGGACCGGGGCGGAACACCCGCTTCCGGGCCGGAAGGCTGCTGGGATTGGGCTCCACCACTGCCCCGGCCGCGAGCCCAGCCGTCCGGCCGGCTGACCGGACGATCGTCCCTACGCTCCCACGGGCCTCGTCGCGGCGTACCGCGAATCGAAAGACACCGACATCGCGCCTGGAAGAGGAGCGGCGGCGGGGCCCTCCTCCGGCGACCTGTCCTGACTTGGGGGCGCCACCTCACGGCTCCCCGGTCTGCTCCTGGCTCATCGGTTGCCTCCGCCCCATGCCGACGGCGCGGCTGCCCGGTGCGCACTGCGCGTCCCCGAACCCTGCCCGACGCCATCCGGCGCGTGGCGGCGCATCGAGCCGCCTTGCCGGCTCCTGCCAGCTACCGGCTACCAGCCCGCTGTGCCGCGCCTGTCGTGACGGGCTCGGCGGCCCGATGACCGCCGCCCGCGGCGCGGGTCTTCGCGATGGCCCGATTGGTGGGCAATGCGGCCCGGCGACCGGCCATGGCAGCACCTGCAGCACGCATTGAACCCCCGTGAAGGCGCTAATCAAGCGCCGTGATCCTCACATCCGAATCGTTCGAGAAAGGCCCTGTCGTGATCGACTGGACTGTCTGGGAGCGTGTGCGATGACCGCCTCACCGTCTGCGGCCGCCAAGCAGCGGCCGGAGTTTCTCGTTGCACTGGGGCTGGCGGCCGGCCCGGTGGTGGCGCTGGGCTTCACCCGTTTCGCCTACGCGCTGCTGCTGCCGGCCATGCGGGAGAAGCTGCACTGGAGCTACGCCGCGGCCGGCGGGATGAACACCGCCAACGCCCTGGGCTACATCATCGGAGCCGCCACCGCGGCCTGGTGGTCGCGCCGCTTCGGCGCCCGGGCCGCGTTCGTGTGGGGCATCGTCATCAGTGCGCTCACCCTGCTCGCCTCCGGGGCGACCGGCGACCTCGCCGGCCTTGCCGTCCTGCGGTTCATCGGCGGTCTGAGCACCGCGGTGACCTTCGTAGTCGGCTCGGCGCTCGCCTCCCGCGTCCACAGCGGCGGCCAACAGACCCGCTCGGCCGCGCTGGTCGCCATGTATATGGCCGGCGTCGGCATCGGGGTGGTGCTCTCCGGCGTGGTGATCCCCGCGGCCCTCACCGCCTGGGGCGTGTCGGGCTGGCAGGCCGGGTGGCTGCTGATGGGTGTGCTCGCCCTCCTCGCGATCGGGCCGGCCGCCTGGGCCGCACGCCAGGTGCCCGAGCAGGTGGCGGGCGGCGCCACCCACGGCGGCCGCATCAGCCTCAAGCCGCTGACGCCTGTCTTCGCCTGGTACGTGCTGTTCGGCGCCGGCTACGTGTCCTACATGACCTTCGTCGTCGCCCTGCTGCACAGCCAGGGCATGAAGGTCTGGGGCACGGCCACGTTCTTCATCGTGCTGGGCATCGCCTCCGCGGCGGCGACACTGCTGGTGTGGGGCCGGTTGATCGGCCGGCTGCGCGGCGGCGCCGCTCCCGCGCTGGTGTCGGCCGTCGTCCTGGTCGGTGTGCTGCCCGTGCTGCTGTGGCACGGGATGGGCGCCGCAATCGCCTCGGCGATCATCTTCGGCGGCTCGTTCATGGCCGGCCCCACCGCCGTGACCGTCCTGGCCCGCCGGATGCTGCCCGCGCACGCGTGGACCTTCGGTATCGCCCTGCTGACGGTGGCCTTCAGCGTCGGCCAGGCAGTCGGGCCTCTGGTCTCCGGTTTGCTGTCCGACTCCTCCGGAGGCATCGCCAAGGGCCTGTGGCTGTCCGTGGTGCTGCTCGCCGTCTCCGCCGCTGTCGCCCTCGTCCAGCGCGAGCGGGCCATCGAGCACCACCACCAGGAGACGCCGGCCGTCGCCCCCGCCGCTCCCGGCGCCGCCGGACGCTGACCATTCCCGTACGTCAAGGAGATCCCCATGTTCCACCGCATCCTTGTTGCCCTCGACGGCAGCCCGGCCTCGCACAGCGCGGTCCGCACCAGCGCAGAACTGGCCGCCGTGACCGGCGCGAAGGTCCGGGTGCTGCACATCGACCCCTCCGAGGTGGTGTACGACACCGTCGTCGGCCTGGAGGACGACGCAGCCGCCCACCAAGTCCTGGACTCGGCCGTCGCGACCCTGCGGCAGGCGGGTGTCCCGGCGGACGGTGAGCTGCTGGACGGCCTGGTGTCCGATGTGGCGCAAGCCGTGCAGGAGGCCGCCGAGGGCTTCGACGCCGACCTGATCGTCGTCAGCCCGCACCACCGCAGTCGTCTCGCCGCCTGGTTCTCCCCCAGTGTCAGCATCGCGATCGCCCACAAGAGTCGGATCGCCGTGCTCCTGACTCCCGGGCAGGACTGAGGTGTCCCACCGCGCGGTGCACGTCACAGAACAGGAAGCCTCGCCCGCCTGATCACTGTCGGGCCCCACCGTCTGATCGCCGACGAACACACCCCCATCGGCGGCGACACGGGGCCCGACCCGTTCCAGCTGCTGCTCGCCGGCCTGGGCCCCGCACTTCGACAACGTTGAGGATGTACGCCGACCGCCACGCCTGGAAACTGCACGACGTGCAGGTCCGGCCGCGGCTGGAGCAGGGCAGCGAGCCGGCCGTCGTCCGGGGGATCCTCCCGGACGGGAGCCTGGACGACGACCTGCGCAGCAGGTTCACGGCCGTGGCTGGATCCCGTGCGGCGGCCCGCCTCCGCCCGCGCAGGCCGGCGACAGGGCCGGGAACTGGCCCGGGGCCCGCCACCGGCCGCCGGCGGCGGCTTCCTGGCCCGTGCGGCCGCCCTTCGACGTACCGTCGAAAGGTGCTCCGGGAAAAAGCCACCGGCCCCGCTGCCGCTCCTTGGGACCGCCGCCCGCTGTACGGGCTTGCCGACGCGGCCTGGGAGTTCGTGCTGACGACCGTCCTGTTGTACTGCGTGGTCACGGCCGTCCGCTGGCTGACGTCACCTGACTCGCCGCTCGCCGTGGCAGGCACTCGGGCGGCGACAGCGCTCGTGGGGGTCGTGGTCGGGATCGTCCTCGTGGTGCTGATCACCTCCCCGCCGGGGCGCTGCTCCGGCGCCCACATGAACCCCGCGATCAGTCTCGCGCTGTGGCTGATGGGTGCCTTCCCCGGGCGCTACGTGCCGCTCTACGCCGCCGCGCAGCTGGCAGGCTCGGTGGCAGGCACTGCGCTGGGACGGCTGTGCTGGGGACCGGTGATTGCCCGGCCATCGATGCGTTATGCCGCCGTGCACCCGAGCCCGGCGTGGAACACGACCGCACTCATGCTCGCGGAAGGCGGCTGCCTCGCACTGGTGGTGTTGATGGTGGCGTTCTTCCTGGCGCACCCCGCCATCAGCCGCTGGCTGCCCTATGCCGTCGGCGCGGCGACGACCCTGATCATCACCGTGCTGGGGGGATGGAGCGGGGGTTCGGCGAACCCGGCCCGCCAGCTGGGCCCCGCGCTGCTGTCCGGTAGCACCCGGCTGCTATGGGTCTACCTGGTCGCCCCGCTGATCGGCGCGTTGCTCGGGGCTGCGGCCTACTGCCTCCTCCAGCGCCGCCTGGGCGCCCCCACCCCGTGCACCTACCGGCTGTGCGGGAACGACGACGCCCTGCGAAACCGGGCCCGATAAAGGGTGCGGGCGCGTTCAGCGGCAGGCGTCGAGCCACCGTGCCGGAGTAGTCGATGCGCGCGGCAGGTGCGCCCCGGCCTTCGGGCCGGAAAGGAACCGGCTTCCTGCGCAGCAGGGAAAGGGCCCCTCCCTTCGGAGAGGGGCGCAGTCAGCGCTTCGGCAGCGATCCGGGCAGAACCTGCTGGGTGTCGACCTCACCGGCTGCCGTGCAGTCCAGGAGCCGGTGGGTGTGCCGGGTCAGGACCACAACCCGGCGCAGCGCCGCACTCACGGGTGCGATGCGCAGCCACTGGCCGCGTCGTCGGCTGAGCGTGTGAGCCTCGACCAGGGGGCGCAGGCCGGCCGCGTCGACGAAGGTGAGGTCGGCTGCGTCCAGGGTCACGCCGTGGCTGTGATCGAGGCTGAGGCAGAAGTCGAGTGCGCTGTTGACCGCGGGAGCGCCGGCGATGTCCAGTTCACCGCTCAGGCGGACGAGCATGCTGCACCCCGGCCCCGTCAGGAGGGTGATCCGCAAAGAAGGCGGGCACGGCCAGGAGATCGTCGGGCAGGGGGCGGGACGGTCGAGTGTGGTCGTGGTCGTCACGTGTTTCCTCAATGAGATTCCGGCCGCCTGTCACACGCGGCGCTCGCTACCGCCAACGGAGGGGGTGGCCGTTGACTGCATCCAGCCTGCACTTGACGGCGTGTGCGGGCATCGGCCCTGGTGGCGATGGCGGAGGTCATTCGCATGGATGACCGCGGGCGGGCCGTCTCCTGCCCGGTGCTGTGCCCGCGGCCGGGTGAGGTGGAGGGCAGGGCGAGTCCGGTGTCGTAGGCGAGGATGACGGCCTGGACGCGGTCGCGCAGGTGGTACTTGTCGAGGATGTGGGCGACATGGGTCTTCACGGTGGATTCGCTGATGAAGAGTTCGGCGGCGATCTCGGCGTTGGACAGCCCGCGGGACAGGGCCCGCAGCACGTCTGTCTCCCGCTGGGTGAGGGCGTTCAGGCTCGGCGGGGCGGGCGCCGGTTCGGGCAGCGCGGCGAACCGCTCCAGCAGTCGGCGGGTCACTTGGGGGGAGATGACCGCTTCCCCCGAGACGATGGCGCGGATCGCCTCGACGAGGGAGTCGGCCGGGCCGTCCTTGACCAGGAAGCCGCTGGCCCCGGCGCGCAGGGCGTCCAGGACGTGTGCGTCCAGGTCGAAGGTGGTCAGGATGATCACCCGGGTCGCCGAGGGGGCCTCAAGGATGCGGTAGGTCGCCTTCACCCCGTCCAGCCGGGGCATGCGGATGTCCATGAGGACGACGTCCGGCTGCAGGCTGCGGGCGTCGGCGACCGCGGCCAGGCCGTCGCCGGATTCGCCGACCACGATCAGGTCGGGTTCGGCTTCCAGGATGAGACGGAACCCGGTGCGGATCACGGGCTGGTCATCGACGAGGAGGATGCGGGTGGCGGTGATCAAGGACAGCCCGTTTCGTTGTCGCAGGGTGGGGTGGGGTCAGGGGCAGGTCGGCGCGGACGAGGAAGCCGCCGTCCGGTTGCGGGCCGGTGTGCAGGGTGCCGCCGGCGGCGGTGACGCGTTCGCGCATGCCCACCAGGCCGTGGCCGCCGCCGGGCGCCACCGCATGGGAGCCATGGGCGCCGGCACGCGGGCCGTCGTCGCGCACCGTGACGGTCAGGCAGTCCGGCTGCCAGTCGAAGGTGACGGCTGCGTGCGTGTGCCCGGCGTGTTTGAGCGTGTTGGTCAGCGCCTCCTGCACCACCCGGTATGCGGTGAGCTCGGTGCCGGCCGGCAGGCGGCGGGCGATACCCGTGGAGGCCTCCGCCACGCGAAGCCCGGCGTCGCGCAGGGAGTCCAGCAGTGAGGGGATGTCGCTGATCGCCGGCTGCGGCGAGCGACCCGCCACCGCCTCGTCCTCCTCGGTGCGCAGCAGCCCCAGCAGGCGCCGCAGCTCTGCGATGGTGGCCCGGCCGGTCGCCTCGATGGCGGCGTGCAGCTCCCGGGTCTTGCCCGGGTCGCTGGACTGGACGCGGTCGGCGGCGATGACCTGCACGATCATCAGGCTCACATGGTGGGCCACGATGTCGTGCAGTTCACGGGCGATCCTGGCCCGCTCCTCCACCACCGCAGTGCGCGCCAGCGCGACCTGCTCCCGCTTGAGCGCGGCCGCATGCTCCAGCGCCTCGGCCGCCATGGCGCGGCGGGCGCGCACCAGGCAGCCCAAAGCCCACGCGGCGACCACCAGGACGTCCACGACGAGGGCCGAACCGATGCCGCCGGCACCGCCGATCAGTACCTCGGTACCGCCGGCTGCCAGTGCCGTCCCGGCCAGCAGCCGGTAGGTGGGACAGCGCATGGAGCGGACGGTGGTGAGGAAGACCGCCACGGCGAAGGCGAGCAGCACCGTGCCGATGGCGGCGCCGGCTCCGGCGCCGGCGACCGGTGCGGGGATGGAGTGCCGGGCCTGCAGGGCGGCCGCCGCCGCGCCGACGACCAGCAGTGCGGCAACCGGCCACCGCCGGTGCATCGCGAAGGGGGCTCCCACCATCAGGGCCAGGGCGATGCCCACCGCGTCCAGGCCGTGTCCGGCCGGGTGCGCGGGATCGACGGCCTCCGTGAGGGCGGCCACCGCCAGCAGCGGGGCGAGCAGGAGGTCGACTGCTGCACGCGGTAGCCGGTGCCGGGCAAGGGCCTCCAGACGCCCGTGCCTGCTCGCCTGTTGTGGAAGAGGGAATCGTCTGCCGATGACAGCTACCAAAGCGGCCCCTTTCGGTTACGGACTCGGCAACGTGCAGGAACTCCGGCGGATTTCCGGATCCGGCGCGAGAAGGAGGCCTTGGCCCGTTCGGCGGGAAGCGCGGCCGAATATGCGGGCGGGCCGGAAGAAAAAGGCGAGGGGGCGGTCAGTGGGCGTGGGCCATGGCCGACTGCGCTGTGAGGGTGGTCCTGAACCGCGCCCGGTACGTGCCCGGGGTGACGCCGCGTTCCCGCTGGAAGGCGCGGCGCAGGGTCTCCTCGGAGCCGAAACCCGAGCGGCGGGCCACGACGTCCAGCGGGTCGGTGCCGGACTCGAGCAGCCCCTGTGCCGCCTCGAGGCGGATCTGCTCCACAAAGCGGGTCACGGTCATCCCGGTCTCGGTGCGGAAGAGCCGGGTCAGCTGGCGCACGCTCACACCGACCCGCCCGGCCACCGCCTCCAGGCTGTGATCGGCGGCGGGGTGGGCCGTGACGTCGTCCATCACCTGCCGCACCACCTGGTGGCGGGGCTGCCGGGCGGCCTGGCGGACGCTGAACTGTGACTGGCCGCCAGGCCGGGCCATGAAGACCACCAGATACTTCGCCGCCGCACGCGCCACCTTGGGCCCGAAGTCCTCCTCGACCAGCGACAGGGCCAGATCGATACCGGAGGTGACCCCGGCGGAGGTGATGACCTTCCCGTCGCGCACGAAGATGGAGTCGGCATCGACCTGGATGCAGGGGAAGTGCCTGGCCAGGTCGCCGGCCAGGCACCAGTGGGTGGCCGCTCGGCGCCCGTCCAGCAGTCCCGTGGCCGCGAGCGGGAACGCGCCGGCGCACACCGAGGCCACCCGGCGGGAGAATCCGGCCAGGCGGCTGATCCCGGCGATGAGGGGGGCGTCCGACACCGCCGTGCGCCAGTCGGGGCGGCCGGGAATGATCAGGGTGTCGATTCTGCCGGTGAACTCCTCCAGGGCCACATCCGCCGCCAGCCGCGCACCCGCCGTGGTCACCACCTCCCGCCCCCCGCAGGAGGCGGTCAGCAACCGGTAGCGGGCGCCCTGGTCGTTCGCGGCGGCGAACACCTCCAGCGGCCCGGTGACGTCCAGCAACTGGACGCAGTCGAACAGCACCATCACCGCCAGGTGCGGCCGGCTCCGCCCGCTTCGCCCGTCCATGGGAAAATCCTCCGCCCGCCCCACCTGCGGGGCAAGGCGTTCACCCACCGTGAGCCGGCCCGCCGTCCAGCGCGGCTGCCACCCGGCCTGCGGGCACTGCGCCGCCGGATCCGGAAGACGCCCGGGGGGATTCCGGCTGCGTGGTACGGAAACGCGCACGGTAGGCGCCGGGGGTAATCCCGAATTCGCGTTGAAATGCACGGCGCAGCGTTTCGGCGGATCCGAATCCGCTCCTGCGGGCGACCGTGTCCAACGGGTCGGTGCCCGACTCGAGCATCCCCTGCGCCGCCTCCAGGCGGATCTCCTCGACGAACCGGGCGGCCGTGGTGCCGGTCTCCTGACGGATCAGCCGGGTCAGGTGGCGCACGCTCACTCCCGCCCGGGCGGCCAGTGCGTCCAGCCGGTGATCCCCGTGGGGAGCGGCCGCCACGGCGTCCAGCACCGCACGGACCGTCGCGCTGCGGCAGTACCGTGCGCGCAGCCGGACACTGAACTGGGACTGCCCGCCGGGCCGGGCCATGAAGACCACCAGGTCCTTCGCCGCGGCCCGTGCCGTCTCGGGCCCCAGGTCCTCCTCCACCAACGACAGCGTCAGGTCGATGCCTGCCGTCACGCCCGCCGAGGTGATGATCCGTCCGTCACGTATGAACAGCGCATCGCGGTCCACGTGCACCGACGGGAAGCGGGCGGCCAACTGGTCGGCCTGCCGCCAGTGGGTGGCCACACGGCACCCGTCCAGCAGACCCGCGGCCGCCAGCGGGAAGGCCCCCGCGCACAGGGAGGCCACCCGGCCGGCCGAGCGGGCCAGCCGCGTCAACTCCCCGATCAGCCCGTGGTCTTCCACGGGCACGCGCCAGTTGGGACTGCCGGGAACCATGAGTGTGCCGATCCGCCCGGACCACTCCTCAAGCACCCCATCGGCGGCAAGCCGCAACCCGGACGTGGTCCGCACCTCCTTACCACCGGGCGACAGGGCGACAACCCGGTAGCGGCCCCCGTGGTCGTTGGCGGCCGCCAGAACGTCCGTCGGCCCGGTGACGTCCAGCGCCTGCACCCCGTCGTAGAGGACCATCACGACGAGGTGGGTGCGCGGGCGCCAGTCCGCGCCGGCCGGTCCGTTCGAGGTGATCATGACTGCCAGGGTCGGGCCATGCCTTGCGGCGGGGCAAGGACCGATACCCCTCGTATCCGGCCATCACCGCGCAGGAGCGCCGAAACGGGGCCGGCCGGGCGGAGTGCGGGTGGCGGGCGGTCGGCTCCTGGCCGCTCCGGCGCTCACGACGGAAGCGGAGTTCGGGCAGCGGCCGCGCCGCCGGCCCCTGTGGTGCTGAACGGCGGGTCGGCTCCCGGGCCGTGTCACAGCAGTCCGGCTCGGGCGGCGTACCAGCCCAGTTGCATGCGGGTGGTGGAGCCGGTGAGGGACATCAGCCGGCGGATACGCCGGTGGACCGTGCGGACGCTGACGCCCAGTTGGGATGCCAGCGCCTTGTCGGGCAGGCCGGCCAGCATCAGTGCGAGCAGCTCGAGATCGTCGCCGCCGACGGTGGTCAGCGCGTCGTTTTCCGGCCCGGCCTCATCGTGCGGCTGCAGGGGCACCGAGCGGTCCCAGACGTACTCGAACAGGGCTGTCAGGGCGTCCACGATCCCCGTGGTGCGGATCAGGAGGCAGCCGGAGGCCATCTCCTGCTGGTCGCTGCGGACCGCGATCATCGCAAGGTGGCGGTCGGCGATGACGAACTTGCTGGGCAGGACGGTCGCGGCGCGGGCCTGTTCACCGGCGTTCAGGTAGTCGCGCAGCTGCTCTCGCGCGCCGGGCTGGGCCAGTACGGCCCGCTCGTAGACGGCCCGGTAGCCAACGCCCCGCTCCAGCATCTCCAGCTCCGTGTCGTTGCGGTCCAGGGCCAGGGCGAAGGGCAGGCGGGTGAAACTGAGCACCTCCTGGCGGGCCGTGCGCTGCAGGTGCACGAAGCACTCCCGGACTTCTTCGGGGCTGCGCAGGAGCTGGACCGGCGGGCCGACCCCGACCGCACGGCTGCGGTAGGTCTGCATCAGTGTGTCGATGCGTGACTGGACCTTCAGCAGGGCCAGCTGGCGCTGCATCACCGCCGCCGCCACCGCGACGTCGGGTGCCACGGCCGTGTACCGGCCGCCCGCGGTGTCCTGCCTGGCCACGAGCCCGAGCGCCGCCAGGGTGGACAGGTCCCCCGCCGCGGCCTGCGCAGGCACATCCAGCATGTCGGCGAGCCGCTCGGTGTGCTCGCCGCCCAGCGCCAGCAGCGTCAGGTAGATCCTCTCCTGGGCCGGGGAGAGGCCCAGCGGGGCCAGGTGGGGTTCCGCCTCCTGGCCGGGTCCCTGGTCCATCACGTTGACCTGCACACTTGCCTTTCAGGTTCGGTTCGCTCCCGACACAGGGGACACACCTGGCTCGGTCTCGTCTTCCGCGGCCCTGCTGCCCGGCCCCCATGAAGGCTGGCAGACCTGCGCCGGCTCGGTAACCGCACGGCAGGCCAGCATTGCCTCGCACCGGGCCACTCCCCCACTCCTCCTCCCAGACGTCGCATCACCTTCCGCCCGGCCGCCGGCGGGACGGTACGGCCGGCAGCATCAGGGCTCTGGGGGCCCGGCAGTACCGGCCCTTGATCAGGCGCCGGCGAACACCGTCGAACGCCCCGCCGGGCAGGGGCGTCCCTCCCCCGTGCTCCACGGCGCACCCCTGTCCGGTGAGGGTGCCGGACCGGCGTCGCGGACGGGACCGGCGCCCTCCTGCACAGCCTGCCGCGTGCAGGCGGAACCGCATCCGGCGGGGACGGGTGCCCGTCCCCGCCGGATGCGGCCTGTGGTGAGGACTCAGCGGGCGACCAGGATCGCCTCGTTCAGAGTCTGGTCGACGGAGCCGCCGTCGGCGTCCCGGGCGGTGACGTGGAGGGCGACCATCTGACCGGCCGCCAGGGCGCCGCTGGGCAGGACACCGTGGTAATGGCCGTCCTGGATCTCACCGTACGGCTTGCGCCAGGTCTTTCCGCCGTCGGTGGAGTAGCTGACCTGAAGCGAGGTGATCCGGCTGGACCGCGCGCCGTCCAGTCGGTGCACATCGACGGTGATGGGCAGGGCGTGGGCCGGTCGGGCTTGGTTGTTCTCGTCCAGCGGGATGCGGTAGTCGAGGTTGAGCAGGGGCAGGGAAGCGGTGCCGTCCGTGACGGGCTTGGTCCGGAAGGTCCACACGGTGTGCGTGTCGTTGCCGCTGGTGAGCTTGCCGGGGGTCGTGATGTCGCGCTGGACCTTCCAGGTGGCCGGGGCGGACGGCGCGGGCAGGTCGAAGCCGCCTTGGTAGTCGCTCCAGTCGGCGACCAGCCGGCCGTCCCGCCATGCCTTGGTCTCGTTGCCCCAGCCCGGCTGCGATCCGGCGGGGTTGTCGTTCCACAGGCTGTTGCCGGCGGTGTCGGTCAGATCCCAGGCCAGCATCTCCAGGGTGTGCGCATCCAGCCGGCCGGTGCCGATCGTGGTGAACGGGCCGGCGAGCTGGTCCTCGTGTGTGCGCTCACCGGTGCGGTAGTGCTGGGGCCGGACGCCCATCAGCTGGGTGCTCTCCCGGTTGCTGGAGGAGTTGTGGAAGTACCAGCGTTGCCAGTCCAGGCCCGGGCTGACGTACTCCGTCCGCTTGATGGGCAGGGCGATCTGCTGATGCGGGGGCCACAGGAAGAACAGCGGCTTGCTGTTCGCGGAGGGCAGCCGTCCCTCGAAGTCGCCCCGGCTCTGCTGCGGGTAGTTGAGGTTGCGGTAGTCGGCGTCGATCCGGGCCAGCTTTGCCACGTCCCCGCTGGAGAGCACGTGGCGCATGCCGGCGGGGAAGGAGGTGCCGTTCCAGGCCAGGTCGTACACCTGGGAGGCGTGCGCGGTGTCATCGGCGTGCGCGGCATCCACCAGCCGGAAGTACTGCTGGGTGTTCAGGGTGCCGTGGACGACGGGATCGTCGGTCTGGCCGGCGTAGAAGGCGATATCGGAGGAGCCGTTGGTGGCCATGTCGAAGAACGCGATGTGACCGATGCCGTCGGCGCTGGCGCGGTTGGCGTTCACATAGGTGGTGGCGGTCGCGACGTGCCGGCTGGGGATGTCGGCCGTGACGGGCGATGCCTTGCGCATGTCCAGCACGACGTGCTTGCCGGGGGTGACCGTGATCTCGGGGACGTTCATCACGGCGGCGGCCAGGCGCCCGTCGGGCTGCGTCTGCTCGACGCTGAGGGTGAAGGCCAGGTGCTTGCCCTCCGGTAGCAGCAGTGTCGTCCCGCCATTGGGGATGCTCACGCCGGAGGGGTGGTCGGTGTCCAGGTCCAGCACCGGGCCGTAGGCGATGGCGGGGTTGCCGTCCAGGCCGAGGGCGGACAGGTGCAGGGCGCACAGGTCGGACTTCTCGAAGCCGATCGCCAGGTGCAAGGGCGCACCGCCGCCGGTGGGGGTGGCCACGACCTGACCGGAGTACTCGCCCTGCAGGGTGCCGCTCGGGTCGAGGGCGAGGGTGAGGGTCTTGGACCCTCCGGCGGGGACGGTCAGGTGGCCGGCGGACAGCGTCACCATCCCGGCCGGGGCCGGCTCGAGGTTGCTCAGGGCGGTCAGCTGGGAGGACAGGTCGAACGACTGGTCGGTGGTGCCGGTGTTGGTGAGAGTGACCTGACGGGTCACCTCGGTGGTGCTGTCGCACAGCAGCCGGCCGAAGTCGAAGGTCCCGCGGTCGGGGACGACCTGCTGGTCGAGCGCGGCAGCGGCGTCCAGCCGGCCGGCGCCCTGGTCGGAGCCGAAGACCACACCCGGCGCCGGGCCGCCCAGGGTGTGGGAGCTCGACTGCAGGACCGACTTGAGCTGCGCTGCGGAGTAGTCGGGGTGCTCCTGGGCCAGCAGGGCGGCCGCGCCCGCGACGTGCGGGGTGGCCATGGAGGTGCCGGACAGGGCGGTGTAGTACTGATCGACCGGGCTGCCCAGCGAGGTGCCGGCCGCACGGTCCTCGACGATGCCGTCACCGGGGGCGGAGATGTCGGGCTTGAAGGCGCCGTCGATGCGCGGGCCGCGGGAGGAGAAACGGGCCACCGCATCGTCTTGGTCGGTGGCCGCCACCGTCAGCGCGGCATCCGCCGCGCCGGGCGAGGCGATGGTGTGGGTCCTGCCGCTGTTGCCGGCCGCGACGACGAACAGGGTGCCGTACTGGGCGGTGAGCTTGTCGAGGGCCTGGCTGTCGGGGTCGGTGCCATCCGTCGGCTGCCCGCCCAGGCTCAGGTTGGCGACCTTCGCGCCGTGCTGGGCCGCCCACTCCATGCCGGCGATGATGGAGGAGTCCATCCCCTCGCCCTGGTCGTTGAGGACCTTGACGTTCAACAGGCGGGCGCCGTAGGCGGTGCCCCTGCGTGCCCCGCCGGAGGCGGCGCCGGTACCGGCGATGGTGCCCGCCACGTGGGTGCCGTGGCCGAAGTGGTCGACAGCGTCCGGGGCATCGGAGAAGTTGACCGATTCGCTGACCTGGCTCACCAGGTCGGGGTGGGTCGTGTCGATCCCGGTGTCGATGACGGCGACCTTCACACCCTCGCCCGTGGCGCCGGCAGACCACGCCGCCGGGGCGTTGATCTTCTGAAGGTTCCAGTCGAGACCGGCGGCCTTGACCTTGCCGTCCAGCCACACGTGCCGGACACCGGCCAGCGCACCACCCAGCGTGCCGACAGCCTTGTGGCCGGCCAGCGCGCTGCGGCCGGCCGCAGCCAAGGCTGTTCCCAGCCCAGCGGCGGCCTTCGAGCGGACCTCGCCGACGGCGGTGGCATGGATGCTGCTCAGCTCCCGGCCCGCGCGCACCGACGCCCCGCCCAGCGCGGCGGCCCGCGCCCCCGGGCCGTGCTGCACGATCAGCGGCAAGGACGAGGCGTGCGCGTCGTCGTAACCCTCGCGGATGAGCAAACCGACGTCGAACAACCGCTCGTCCAGGACCGATCCCAGCAGCGGCGCCATGTCGCTGGGCACCACCCGCACCTCCCCGCCGGGTCCGGTCCAGGCGCTGAAGACCACATGACGCCCGGGTATGTCGGCAGGCTCCACCGTCACGGCCGGGTGGCCGCCGGTGTCCTTGCCGACCCTCACCCGGTCCCCGGTGATCAGCGTCACCGTGGTGGCCGTACCCGTACCCAGCCGGGTGGCCTTCGAGGCGGCGGGCGCCGCGCCGGCCTGGGCGGGCAGGGCAGCAATGCACAGCGAACCGGCGGCCACGACAGCCGCCGCGGCCGTATGAAGACGTTTCAACAGAACTGACTCCTTGGATCACAAGCAGGCAGGCAGAAGATGTGCCGCATGTCCCGACACAGGCCCGGAACTTCGTGGATTCACCTGCCGGGCACCGACATCCTTCAGCGCCCGCTGTCGATCACGGAAGGGCCTCGCGTGGCGAACAGGAGTCAGCGTCAGGAAGTGGTCAGAAGTGCCCCGGCCGGGCCATCAACTCGGCCGCCCCTGGACCACGTGCCAGGGGTCACAGGCATGCGCCGCCGGGGGCTGAGCCGGGAACGCGTGGTGAACCCCTCGCAACAGTTCGGCCCGGCTCTGTTCGCCGACGAGAGGGAGTTGTTGCAGGTCTGTCTGCTCGGCTCGGTGGCCGGCACAGGCGTGGACCGACTGCTGCGACGCCGTCTGCGCATTCCCGGGCCGTGCACCCACCGGCTCACCCAACCGGCCACTGCCTTCTCGTCCGTGATGTCACAAACGGTCACTGCAAACGCTGCCGTTCGAGGCGGCTTCGACTTCAGCGATCTCGCCGGCTGTCAGCGCCGTACCCGATTCCCGGTAGCTCGTTGCCGGTTCGAGAATGTGCCGGCGCAAGCCACGGACCCTGGAAGTGGTCCTTCAGCAGCGCCTGGCAGGCCGAGGGGCGAGTGGTACTTGCGGGTGGTCACCGACAGGGCATACTCCCGCCACAATAAGTCACCATATTGACAATAAGTCTCTCCAATGAATAGGTTCGGTAAATGACGAAAGATGCCCCCGAGCACTCCCCGGCGGTCGTTGCGACTCGGCGCGCCCATCAGGTCCACCGTGTTGCCACCACGCTGCTGGCCGAGGCGGCTGTTCGCCCCTCGGTGCCGCTCGGCGACCTGGCGCAGCTGCGCGACTTCGTCGTCGCAAAACTGCGCCATCACCACGAGACCGAGGACAACGATCTGTGGCCGCGGATCGTCTCTGCGGCGCCGGCCACGGAGCACGCGCTCGCAGCCCTGAGCGAAGAGCACGAGCGACTGGACGTCGCGCTCGACCGGCTGGCCTCGGTGAACCTGAGCGGCAATGGGGTTGACGACGGGGCCGGTGAGACCGCCGGCACAGGCCGAGGCGGTACCGGCCTCGGTGACGGCGGCGTGGCGGAGAGAACCCGGGCCGCGCTGCGGAACACGGCCGTCGCGGTGCGCGACAATGTGCACGATCACCTGGCCCATGAAGAGCCGGTCCTTATTCCCGCGCTCCGCGACCACATCAGCCCCGCAGAATGGCAGGAGTTCGCGCAGCGGGTGGGCGCGACCACGCCGCCTGTGGTCAGAGACCTGCTGGACGGCTTCCTCGACAAGCAGGGGGGCCCCGCGAAGGTGGAAGTGCTGCTTGCGAGCCTTCAGGCGATGGGCGACCTGCGGATCCTGCGCGGGACCGGCTCATAACCTCCGTCCCCGTCCCATGGCCGGACGCGGCGGATGTCGTGATCAGGGGCGACCGCGCGGTTGCGGTCGCCCAAGTCACCGCGGCTCAGGCCGCGTGGGGGAATCCAAATGCAGGTCGGTGACGGTGAGCACGCGCACCGTGCGGGGCTCGCGGCGCCCGTGCCCGCGGCCGCGCCGGTAGTGGCGGGAGGTCACCTCGGTCCAGGCAGTGCCGCAGCGCCGTGAACAGCGCAGGCTGGTTCGCCTTCACCATCAGCAGGTAGTGCGCCTGCTTCTGCTCGGCCAGGAACCGGGCGTGCTCGCGCTGGGTGTGCCATGCGTCCGCGGTGACCGTGACCCCGAGCGGGTCGTAGGGCGCGAGCAGGGCGGCGAGGCAGGTGACCTCGTTGGTGCGGTCCGGCAACCGCAGTTGTCCGACAGTCTGGCCGGCCCCGGTCATCACGGCGAGGAGGTGTGCGGCCGGCGCGTCGTCGTGGCGGGAACCCCGGGCGGCCGTGCCGTCCACAGCCAGCCAGGCGGCCCAGCCGGGTCGGCGCCGGTCAGCTCGGCCAGACCGCCGGTGCAGACCGGGGAGATCACGCGGCGGATCGTCGCCGTGTTGGGCGCTGTCGGCGTACACCGGGCGCGCGCGGGCACCGAGCCGGGCCGGCGTGTGCTGCGGGGCCGCGGCTGCCCAGTGGCCGATCGCCGCATACGAGCGTGCCCCGCCAGCACCGCAACCAGTGCGCGCCGCCTGCCGCGCCGGTGGCGCGGGTCGGGCAGCGTGGCCAATCGGTCCGCCAACCACGCGACACCGCTCTGTGCGCGCGTCGGAGACTTGTTCAGACACACGGTGGAAGACTGGCGGCACATCGAAACTCAGGTGGTGGCAGGCGACTTGGCGGTTACCTTCACAACCGGAGTTTCGTTGCGTTCGCGACGGCCACGCAGCCGCCGGCCACACTGGCCTGGCCTGCAGACTCACGTGATCACCGGAACTTTGAATCAGCCCTGCCGGAAAGGGGTGGCAGCCGTGAGGAAGGAGGTGGTGCCCGTTATCCGAATGCCGACGCCGCGTATAGGGGCGGGTGAGCCGGCGGAAGGCAACGCGTCGGCAAGAGCCGGGCCAGAGCACAGACGCACCGCCACAATCCGGACCTTCCCGCTGTCTCCCCGACTGATCTCGGGCTGCGGCGGAAGACTGCCGCAGCCAGGTCACCGGGACCCTGGCTCCCCACGGATCCTCGTGCACCGCACGGCGCAGTCGCCAGACGTCACTGTCCGACGACGGGGCGACCGCCCCCGCGAGCAGGCCGGGCCGTGCCGACCGCGCCACAGCCCAACCCCCACCGGGTCCGTGTAGGCGCCCCCGCGGCGGCGAGCCCGGCCAGGGCGCCCGCCGGCAGGCGATACGCGCCTTCCGCGACGTCAAGTGGCGTCGCCCCGTGGGCCTAGCGGATGGCGGCGAGGTGGGCGTCCACGGCGACGACACCGTCGACGCCCTGGCACAAGCCCACGATCACCAGGATCAGACGCTCCGGGACGTGACCCCGCAGGGTGACGGCCCCGTCCCGGACCTCGACCGCGACGGTGCCCTCCTCCAGGCCGAGGATGCGCCCCAGGACGTCCTGCTCGACCTCGCCGCGGATCTCGGCATCGGAGCGGACGAAGATGTCGAGCAGGTCGCTGCGGCTGACGATGCCGACCAAGAGCCCGTCGTCGCCGACCACCGGCAGCTGCTTGACGTGCCGCCTGCGCAGTTCCCGCGCGGCCCGGGGGACCGTCCAGTCGGCGCGGGCGGTGAAGACGGGGCTGCTCATCAGCTCGCCCGCGGTCCGCGCCCGGGCCTTGCCCCAGGCGCGCTCGTCGTCGTCCTCATCCCGCCCGCGCGGATCGGGCATGCCGATCTCGTGCCGCAGCACGTCGGAGGCGGACACGACGCCGACGGGGGCGCCGTCGTCGACAACCGGGGCCGCGGCGATGTCGTTCGCGTCCAGCAGGGCGGCGACCTCGTGGAACGGCGTGTCGGTGCGGAGGGTGACGACCTCCTCGGTCATCACGTCACCGACCGTGCGGCGGTGCAGCATGGCATCGGCCTCCTCCGTGGTGCGAGGGGGCGGCCGCGGTTCGGACCGCCCGGACGGACGACGCGCGGACGCCTGCGACGGCACCTCCCGGGGCAGCCGCGGGCCCCGCCGGCTCATCCACGCCGCCTCCCCACCATGACAGCACCACACCGCCCCGGCGACCAGTGACGTTCGGCCGGACAGGGAGAGCCGGCTGTCCCACGACCCGGGGCCAGTCGGCACGCGGCGACCATCCGCACGATCTTCGCCGAGCCCACCGCCCAGGGGTACGTGCTCAGCTGCGGACCGTGGCCGACATGCTCGGAGCCCAGCCCCCGAGGTCGAGGCGGTGCCGCCGGAGGCGGAGGAGGACCTGACGGCCTTCGCGGTCTTGCCTGAACGACGTGGGAAGAAGATCCAGTCGACGAACCCGCTGGAGCGGGTCAACCGCGAGATCAAGCGTCGCATCGATGTCGTCCAGGTCTCCCCCGACGACGACACCCTGCTGCGGCTGGTCACCGCCGTGCTCTTCGAAATGCACGACGAGTGGATCGCCTTCCCCCGCCGCTACCTCCCCGAAGGCAGCATGGAGCAGATCTACCCCGCCGAACTCCCGGAAAGCGCCCCCGCGCTCCCCAGCGACCGAACTGCTTGACACAGAAAGGTTCCAAGCCGTTGCGCTGTCGTGCCCGGTTGGGGCAAGCTGTCGCTTCTGTAAGGCCCTGCCCATGGCTCACCCGTGATCACCAGGTGTACGGAACCTCGGAATTGAAAGGTGCGCCGCGGGCCGCCCGCGCTGCATCAGCGGGTGCCCGCCTCCGACGGGCGCCCACCGGTCCAGTGGCTTCTGCCACTGGCGCACGACGATGAGGCCGGTACGCAGGGGCATGTTCACGTCCGTGAGGTCACCAAGCGGGCGATGCTGGAAGGAAACCGTGTGAGCCGGATCTCGGTCCGGGGATTCGCGGTGGCTTCGGCCACTGCGGTCACCACCGTGGGTGCTGTCGTCGGTATCGCCTCCGAAGGCGAGCAGTCGGGCCCGCAGCCCGTCGCCGCCGCCGACGCGACGACCGTCCTCGCGGACATACCGGCAGGCCAGCAGGTTCAGCAGGCCTCGCTCACGCAGCAGGTGCAGGCGCAGACGGACGCCGCTGACGCGACCGCGCGGAGGACCGCCGAGGAATCGGCCCGCAGGCAGGCCGCCAAGGACGCCACAGCCCGCAAGGAGGCCAAGGAGAAGGCCGAGGAGAAGCGGAAAGCCGCCACCCTGGTCGTGACGGCTTCCCACTCCACCGCCGAAATCCAGGCGATGGCGCGCGAAATCATAGGCGATTCCTCCCAGTTCCAGTGCTTCTCGCAGATCGTCACCCGTGAGAGCGGCTGGAACTACACCGCGACCAACGCCTCTTCCGGCGCGTACGGGCTCGTCCAGGCCCTGCCCGGCACCAAGATGTCCACCGCGGGCGCCGACTGGCGTACCAACCCCCGCACCCAGATCAAGTGGGGACTGAACTACATGAACGCCGCCTACGGCAGCCCCTGCGGCGCCTGGTCCTTCTGGCAGGCCAACCACTGGTACTGAGGAGCCGTTACTCCCCCACCGTGGTGAGCTCGGGGGGGTGCGCCGACGGCCCGTTGCCCGGGCCGTCGGCGCCGTTCCCGGCGCCTGCCCCGGTTACTTGCGCTTCAGGGTGAAGTTCGCGGTGACCGTCGCTCCCTTCTTCAGCTTCACCGTCGTGACGGTCGGCTGGTAGCCGTCCTTGGCGACGATGACGGTGAGCGGGTTGTTGCGGACGTCGAGCCACAGTCCGTATGTACCGTCGGCGGACGTGGTGAGTGTGTAGGACGAGGCCCAGCTGTCGATCTGTACGGTCGCCCCGGCCAGTGGCGCGGTACCGCCGGTGGCCTTGTTGCCCAGGACAAGACCGGTGATCTTCCCCCAGGTCCTGGGCGGGTCGACGTGCAGGCTGACCGGGATGCGCGGCACGGAGTACGGCGTGTCGGTGCCCACGCTCAGGCCGGCGGTCAGGTCACCGGGCTGGGTCACCGAGACAGCGGTGGCGTCCAGCGAGACGGTGACGGTCGTGCTGGCCCCGGGCTGCAGGGTGAGCTCCTGGACGCTCTCGCTCATCCAGTCGACGTCGCTCGCCCCGCCCTGGTCGTAGCCGGGCAGCAGCTCGACCTTGCTGATCGGCCTGGCGGGGGCGTTGCCGCCGCCGACCTTGTAGAAGCCGGGTGCGCCGCCGCCGCGGTACGTGGCGACGTTGGCGTTGGGCAGAGTGCCCCAGGTGCCGGAGCTCGGGTCGAAGGCCTGGCTCCGGTTGGTGAGGGCGTTGTTGCCGACACCGCCGACCAGCAGCAGACGGCCGTTGGCCGCGGTGTAGGCGGAACCCCACTGCGGGGCCGGGACGTCCGCGAGCTGTGACCAGCTGTCGGCGCCCGGGTCGTAGGCGTAGGTGTGGATGACGTCGTTCTCAGTCGCGCCCAGACCGCCGGCGCAGTAGATCTGGCCGTCGATGGCACCGCACGCCTCCCACGAGATGGGCTCGGGGTAGGCGGCGATCTGGGACCAGCTGTCGGTGCTCGCGTCGTAGACGCTGGCGTCCGTGGTGCCGCAGGAGTCGGCGGCGCATCCGCCGATCATGTAGAGCTTGCCGTCCAGGACGGCGGTGCCGGAGCCGGCGTACGGCTTGGGCGCGGACGCGCCGGTGGTCCAGCTGTCCGAGTCCGGGTCGTAGATCTCCAACTTCGCGTCAGGGGCGCCGGTCGGACCCCAGCCGCCGGCGACGTAGAGCTTGCCGTCGATGAACCCGTGCGCGGGGTCCTCTCGGGTGTCGGACGCGCTCGCCAGCTTCGTCCAGCTGCCGGCGACCGGGTCGAGGACGTACAGGTCCTTGACGTCGGTCGATCCGTTGTACCCGAAGGCCGAGTAGACCTTGCCGTCCAGCGTGTCGACAGCGTTGTCCATGATGGCGGCCGGCAGGTCCGGGGCCGTCTGCCAGGTGTCGTCGGCCGGGGCCGCCGCGGTCGGCTTGGCCGTGCCGGCCGCCGCGTGGGCCTTGCTGGACAGCGGGTTGAAGTCACCCTTGACGGTCTGCAGCTCGGCGCCCTTGACCTGTTGGGTGAAGCCGCCGGACTGTTCGCCGAGCTTGACCGTGGCGGCGGCGCCGCCGGTGTTCTTGACGGTCAGATTCTGCGTCTTGGAGCCGCCCCAGGCGACGGAGGCGGAGACGGAGGCCGGAGTGACGGTGACCTTGCCGGCCTTGAGCTTGAAGTTCGCCTGGACGGCGCTGTCGGCCCCCGGTCTGACGGTCTTGGTCAGCGAGGTGTACTTCGCCTTGGCCGCGGTGAAGGGGTGGCTGCCGAAGGCGGTCGAGACGAACGAGTAGAAGCCGTCGGGCAGGTTCGGGTCGTCGGGGGTGGCCGTCGTGGTGGTCTTCTCGGCGGGCTTGTCCTGGCTGGTGACGGTGGCGCCGACGATGCCCGTGTCGGTGTTGGCGTCGGTCACGGTGCCCACGACCAGGCCGGCGGGGACGGCAGTGAGCTGCCGGTCGCCGATGAAAACGTTGTCGACGGCCCACCACCAGCCGAAGCTCCCGGTGAAGTGGAAGCGCAGCTGCACCTCGGGCTTGCCGGCGAAGTCGGACAGCGACGCCTGGACGTGGTCGCCGGTGACGTCCGAGCCGGGCGACCAGATCCTGGTCCAGTTCTCGCCGCCGTCCGCGGTCGCCTCGACGGCTGCGGACTGGCCGCCGTACTGCTTGTACTCGGTGTCGAAGGCCACCTCGGGGTCGTTCTTCCCGGTGAAGTCGTAGACGGGGCTGACCAGTGAGGTGTCCTGGGTGGCGCCACCGCCGAAGTGGTCGCTGTCGATGATGGCGAACGCGCCGTCACCGCCGGTGTGGTTGCCGCGGCTGCCCGGGTCGTCGAACTGCCAGCCGCCCGTGGTGTCCTCTGCGTTGACCACCTTCCAGTCGGCGGGCGGGGCGTCGGTGGCGTCGAACGGTTCGGTGGTGCCGGTCACGTCGACCCGGTATCCGGGCGGGTTCGCCGTCCAGGCGTCGACCGGGACCGCGATGCCCACCGTCTGCGCGGAGCCGCCCACGGTGATCGTCTTGCTGACGGTCTTGTAACCGGGTGTGGCCGACGCGACGTGCAGGGTGTAGGAGTGCCCCTGGGGCAGGTCCAGGCTGTACGCACCGGTCGCGGGGTCGGTCCACACCACGCCGGGGACGCCGTCCGCGGTGATCTTGGCGTAGAGCGGCCAGCCGTGGCCGGAGCCGTCGCTGACCTTCCCCGCGACCGTCTGGCTCGGCACCGGGGAGAGGCTGAAGTTCTTGGTGACCGTGGCGTCGTCGTCGACCACGATCCCGTCGGCCGAGCCCTCGGCGTAGCCGAACGCCTCGACGGAGACGTCGTAGGTGCCGGTGGGCACGGTCAGGGAGTAGGCGCCCGAGGCGTCGGTGTGGGCGATGCCGGTGCCCGCAGTGACCGTGGCACCGCTGACCGCCTTGCCGGTGGCGCTGTCGGTCACGGTTCCGGCGATCACGCCGTGCGCGCCGGTGCGGAACGCGGTCAGACCGGCGGGTGTGCCCAGGCCGGTTGGGCCGTCGAAGCCCGTGGTTCCGTTGCACAGGTACGACGGGGAGCAACTGCCGTTGCTGCCGGTGGTGATGTCGTTGATCCCGCTGCCGGCCTCGTACGGGTAGGAGTTCGGGTAGGTGCCGGGCTTGGGGGTGCCGGCGACGGCGTACACCGAGGCGATGATGGGCGACGAAACGCTGGTGCCGCCGTAGACCGCCCAGCCGCCGTGGCCGTAGGTCTGGTAGACCGCCACGTCCTCCGCGACGGCCGAGACGTCGGCCAGTGCCCGCTTGTCGCAGCCCGTGTCGTGCTGGAAGGCGGGCTTGGGCTCGTACAGCGAGCAGCCGGAACCGGCCAGGCTCCAGGCGGCTTCGGTCCATCCACGGGGGGTGGACGAAGCGCGGGTCAGCGTGGTGCCGCCGACCGCGGTCACGTACTGCGAGGCGGCCGGGTAGCTCACGCCGTAGCCGTAGTCGCCGGTGGACGCGGTGATCGCGACTCCGGGGTGGTTGTAGTGGGCGTCCAGCACCGTGGTCTCGGACGGGTCCTCGCCGTTCCCGCCGCGGTAGTCGGTGCCGTAGGAGTTGGAGACGTACTTCGCACCGAGCGCGACCGCCTGGTCGACGGCGGCGGACAGGCTCTCGAAGCTGTTGTCGTCGGCTTCGACCAGCAGGATGTGCGCGTTGGGCGCGATCGCGGAGACCATGTCGAGGTCGAGGGAGATCTCGCCGGCCCAACCGGGGTCCGGCGTGGGGTAGTCGGTGCCGCCGCGCTGGTCGACCTTGCGGAAGCATCCGTTGTCCGTGGTGCAGGCCGGCAGCCCGAACTGCGCCCGGTAGACGGCGAGGTCGGCTTCGGCGGTCGGGTCGTCGAAGGCGTCCACGATGGCGACGGTCTGTCCGGCGCCCCCGTCGGTGGGCAGGTCGTAGGCGCTCTGCAGATCACCGGCGCCGTAGCCGGCCGGCGTGTCCGCCGCCCGCATCAGGCCCTTGACCGGCTTCACGTCGGTGCGGCGCAGGGCGAAGCAGTTGAAGTGGCCGGGCTTGGCGGTGTCACAGGTGGGTTCGAAGGAGGGGCGGGCGTCGGTGGCCGAGGCAGCGGACTTCGCGCCTGCGGCACCTGTGGCTAATGCCGGTGCTTGTATTCCGAGGACCGCCATGGCGACGGCGCCGAGGACGGCCAGCCCCCTGATCGCCGTCCGGCGGACGGGGTTTGTGGTTCTCGCTGGTCTGCGCAACGTGACTCCCATGCGTGCTTGCAGGGATCGAGCCGTGGACGGATCCCGGTCGACGGCGAACGTCCGAGCGTTCACCGGAGCCAATTAGCGAGTTCCGCTCTGTTCATGTCAACAAGGACGATCAGCGCCACTGGTGACGGAAAGTGATCATGTGAGTGCTGCAAGTGCGCAGCCCGACATGATTATTGGACGCTTTGGGTGGAATGCGCATTCCTGTGTGTTCGCTGAGTGAACGCCGCGTTTCCGTTGATCGTGAGTGTTCACTGCACGTATCGAGGGCGTGAATACGACACGCGACGGAAAGCCGCCAGCACCCTCGGGGAACCGATCAAGGTTCCCGGACGGCTTTTTGCTGGTCAACTGCCTCTCTGGTCACAACTCGGCGGCCGTAGTGCCGCCCGCCGGAAATGTCCCCGCGTGACGCCCCCTCCGTCGCGGTCTCCGTGGTCACGCCACAC
Organism: Streptomyces sp. NPDC001070; assembly: GCF_053598835.1. Taxonomy (NCBI): domain Bacteria; kingdom Bacillati; phylum Actinomycetota; class Actinomycetes; order Kitasatosporales; family Streptomycetaceae; genus Streptomyces; species Streptomyces sp. NPDC001070. The sequence goes on along the minus strand of NZ_JBSFLB010000034.1, from coordinate 71,062 downwards.
TGCACGCGGTCCTGACGGCGCCGCTGCATCCGCAGAGCCCGCTTGCGGCGAGCCCAATTGCTGCCGAGACGGACGCCTGAACAACGGGCCCATCACACCCGACGTCGAAGTCCCGGAAGCACGGGGACGTGGCCATGCGTCGAATTCCGCCACGGAATGGCTCAGAAACCAAGAGCCCTGCCATAAGGCCTCATGACCACAAACTTCGAACCGCCGGCTCTTGCCTTGCAGGTTCGGGCCACTCATCACCCATTCCCTATGCAGCACTGGGCTGCCGCGAGCGTGACAACGGCCGGGGGCCGGAGGTCGCGGGTATGTCTTGTTCCACCCAGACGACCTTGCCTTTCGACATCAATCGTGTTCCCCACCTATGCGACATCTGAGCGACGAGGAGGAGGCCGCGGCCGTTCTCGTCCGTGGAGCGTGCGCGGCGTGGACGTGGGGCGCAGGTGTCGGTGTCGGACACTTCGCAGGTCAGGACTCCGTGTTGTCTCAGGCTCAAACGGATGGGGCCGGTGCTGTGGCGGACTGCGTTGGTGACCAGTTCGCTGACGATCAGCCTCGTCGAGTCACCGAGACCGCCCAGGCGCCCCAGGCGGTCAGCTGACCCTGCTGCCAGGTCGCGGGCACTTCGCACGGCGGTCTCGTCGTTGGGCAGTGTCCAGGAGGCGACCTGGGCCGCGTTCAGGGATCGGGTCCTGACCAGGAGCAGGGTGGTGTCGTCGCACGATGGCTGCCCGGAGATGGTGTCCGTGGCACGCGTGCAGAGTTCTTCCAGGGACCGGCCCGGTTCCGCGAGGAGGGTGCCCAGGCGGCGCATGCCGTCCTCGATGTCGCCGTCGCGGGTCTCGATCAGGCCGTCGGTGTAGAGGGCGAGGAGGCTTCCTTCGGGTAGTTCCAGTTCCACGGTCTCGAAGGGGTCCCCCAGGCCGATACCAAGGGGGGCTCCAGGGGGAAGGTCGGGGAAGGTGACCCGGCCCTGCGGGTCGACGATCACGGGCGGAAGGTGCCCGGCCCGGGCCATGGTGCACTTGCGGGTGGCCGGGTCGTAGACGGCGTACAGACAGGTGGCGCCCACGGCCCCGGAGGCCTGGTCCGGGATATCGCAGTCCTCCTCGGCCAGTCGCTGGACCGTGTAGTCGAGGTGGGTCAGCAGTTCGTCGGGGGGTAGATCCATGTCGGCGAGGGTGCGCACGGCGGTGCGCAGCGTTCCCATGGTGGCGGCGGCGTGCAGGCCGTGCCCGACCACGTCGCCGACGACGAAGGCCACCCGGGCACCGGACAGCGGGATCACGTCGAACCAGTCGCCACCGACGCCGTGGTCCATGTCGGCGGGCAGGTAGCGCGACGCCGTCTCGACTGCTGAACCGCCCTTCAACCGGCGCGGCAGCAGGGTGCGTTGCAAGGTGAGGGCGGCGGCGTGCTCGCGAACGTACCGACGGGCGTTGTCCAGCGCGAGGGCGGCGCGGTTGACGAGCTCTTCGGCCAGGAGCAGGTCGGCCTCGTGGAACGGCGTCCGGTTCTCGGTGCGGACGAAAATCACCACGCCCAGCAGCGCACTTCGCACGCGGACGGGCACGACCATCAGCGAGCGCATGCCGGTCTCGCGGAACCCCCGGGCGCGTGCCGGCCTCCCCACGGCACGGGGCCAGTCGAGGTGCTGTTCCAGGTAGGGCTTGCCGGTGCGCAGGACAACGGCGCGCGGCGACGCGGACGACGTGGGGACCGAATCGCCGCGCGTCAACGGGGATTCCCGGAGCCCCGGATGAATCGAGGCCTGCGCGGCCCGGCGCAGCACGGGAACACCCTCGGCCGTGGTGCCGAGGTGGACAGCCGGCCCCCTGCCGAACGGGACGGACTGCTCCAGGTCGACAGCGACGTAATCGGCGAGCAGGGGTACGGCGAGGTCGGCCAGGCCCTGGCTGGTCTGCATCACATCCAGGCTTTCGCCCAGTCGTGTATTGGCCTCGGAGATGGCGGCGATGCGCTCGCGCATCCGCCGGCTCTCGGTGACGTCGGCGCTGATCACGCACACTCCCACCGTTTCGCCGTCGGCGCCCTTGAGGCAGTGGTAGGCCCAAGCGAACGGGTGCTGCCGCCCCTGGGCGGTGGGCAGCCATGCCCGGTACTCGTGCACTTTGGTAGCGCCGCGCTGGAGGACCTGCTGCATCAGTGCCTCGAGGGCTTCGGCCTTGGCTCCGGGCAGAGATTCGGGGAGTCGCCGTCCGAGCCGTCGGTCAGCGGGGATGCCGTCGTGCTGCTCCATCACGTCATTGGTGAACGTGCACAGCCGCTGCAGGTCCCGGACGACGACTCCGATGGGCGTGCGGGCGAGGAGCGGGCCCCTCGCCAATCCGCTCAGCACGTCGCCGGACGGTGCCCCTGCGTCGGTCAGTGAGGCCAGCCAGCGTGTGGTCCCGTCCTGGCCTTGCAGTGCCGTGATCCGCAGGCCGACGTCGATCAGGTGGCCGCCGCGGTGGCGTACAGCCGTCGCGCCCGGCCAGCCGTTCTCGGCGAGGCAGCGCTCGACAAACGCCGAATTAGTGGCCGCCGCCTCGAAGGACGGCACCACCAGGGCGGCGGAGCGGCCCACGATGTCCCCGGCACCGTAGCCGACGAGCCGCTCGGCGGCCTGCGTCCATCCGACAACCGTGCCCAGTTCGTCGAACAGCGCGAATGCCCTGTGGGATATGCCGAGCCCGTTGAATTCCCTACCGAGGGTCACTTCCAGCATGCTGTCTGTCGTCATCGGGATGTCGTCCTTGTGCAACGAGGGGATAGAGGTCCGTTTTCAACTCATTTGGTTGAATGTTAAACCAGCTCCCGGATTTGCGACAGCTCCCGCAAATTCAACCGAAGGTCACTGCGCGATTACGCTCGGCATCGGGCCGAGAGTGCGGGACACCATCAGGCACGGCAGGGCACGGCACCCTTGGGCGCGGACAGCGCCCGCTCTCCATGGAACTGCACCTATGCGCATCGGAACCCGATCGCTCACGTGCAGCGGGACACCCGCCCGTCTCGGCGCGCGACCCTCTGTGCCCGCTAATAGCATGGTGATCACGAGTTGGAGGCCACTCATGCGCACGCGCGAGAACACAGACTCCCTTGAGCAGGCAACGAGGGATTTCATGGCGGCGCGTCCCCGACTCTTCGGCATCGCCTACCGCGTGCTCGGCAGTGCCGCGGAAGCCGAGGACATCGTCCAGGAGGCATGGCTGCGGTGGCAGACCGTCGACCATGCCGACGTCCAGGAACCGGCGGCGTTCCTCACTACGATCACCACCCGCCTGTCGATCAACCACGCCAAGTCCGCCAGGATGCGGCGCGAGACCTACATCGGGCCCTGGCTTCCGGAACCAATCGACACCAGCGCGGATCCGCAGTTGGGGGCGGAACGGGCAGAGGTGCTCGACATGGCGGTTCTCTTCCTCCTGGAGAAGCTGAACCCCGTGGAACGGGCTGCTTACGTGCTGAGGGAAGCCTTCGCCTACCCGTACAAGAAGATCGCGGACATCCTGGAGACGAGCGAAGCCAATACGCGCCAGTTGGTGAGCCGCGCCCGGAAGCACCTGGCAGCGGAACGCAGAGAGCCGGTCAGCTCTACCGATCACCAACGTCTGCTGAAGGCGTTCGTCACGGCGGCGCAAACCGGCGATCTGGCGGCGCTTGAGGAGCTTCTCGCGGCCGACGTGGTCAGCTACGCCGACGGTGCGGGAATGCGCGGGGCATCCAGGATCCCGATCGTCGGCCGCCCGCATGTCTCCAAGACCCTTGTCGCATACTCCCCGCGCTTCTGGCCCGAGACAGACATCCGCTGGGTAGAGGCCAACGGCAGGCCGGCTGCCCTTGTGACAAGCCACGGTGAGGCGGTGGCTCTTGTGACCGCCGATGTGTCGGAGCGCGGCATCGAGCGCATCATGTGGGTGGTGAGCCCTCCCAAGCTGGCTACCTATGTGGCGTCTCTGGACAGTTGAGGCAGTCAGGCAAATCGGCCTCGGTCGGCCGAACCGGTGTGCCTAACGTCCTCGGTCGATGCCGGTTGGTGGCAGGAGGTGAGCTTGTTCCGCTTTGACGGACATCATCCGGACCACCCGGCCTACCAGCAGATCATGGCAGTTCACCGCGGCCGACGCCCCGCTGCGGGCGCGGGCGGTGTGCGAGGCGATGGACCTGGAGATCACGCCCAGCAGCATCAACAACGTCCGTCTGAAGCTCAAGCGGCTCGCCGAGCGGGGAGGGAGGCTCGGTCGCGCCGATGAGCGGACGTCGTTCTGCCGGCCCGCCGAGAAAACCCATTGCGAGAGACCCGCATCGGATGTCTGATTGATCGGCCACCGATCAGGGGAGGGGGACATGAGTATGCCGCTGCCCACGCCCTCGTTGCACACCGCTCGCCTTCGACTGCGTGCCTTCGAAGACGCGGATGCGAACGGCCTCTTCGCACTGCACAGCAGCGCCTACGTGCTGCGCTACTGGGACGCGCCACCGTGGACCGAACGCGTGCGCGCCGAGAAGTTCATCACGGCTTGCCGGCAGATGGAACAGGAGGGCAGCGGGGCGCGGCTGGCCGTGGATCGTGTCTCCGACGGGGCGTTCATCGGCTGGTGCAGCCTGAACAGGTGGAATCCGGACTACCGCAGCGCGTCGCTCGGCTACTGCTTCGACGATGCAGCGTGGGGCCACGGCTACGCGACCGAGGCCGCGCGCGCTTTGCTGCGGTGGGCATTCGACACACTGGACCTCAATCGCGTCCAAGCTGAGACCGATACGCGCAACGTGGCATCTGCCCGCGTGCTGGAGAAGCTCGGCTTCCTGCGTGAAGGGACGTTGCGGGAAGACTGCGTCGTCAACGGCGAGGTCTCCGACTCGTGGGTCTACGGGCTGATCAGGCGGGACTGGCAGCCGTCGTCCGAGCCGGTTCCCGCCCACTGAGTTCCGTCGCTCGGCACACGGTATCGGCCACACCCCAAACCACTGATCACTGGGCCTCATCCACACAACGGCGAACCGAGCAAAGCCTTACACACCGTCCTCTGAAATCACGCGAATCCGGCTACGGTCGGGCGCATGGATCGCCTGTCCGAGATCACTTTCCTTCTGCCCAACACACACGGATCGCGCAGTCGACCAAGTGCGCTCGATGTCAGCCGAAGTGGCGTACGCCGACTTCACCGTGGGCGCAGGGCCGGCAGCCCGCGCGCTTGATTCGGGAAACACTGCAGGTGGCAGGCCGATCTCGATGGTGACCAGGCACGACCCGCTCACATCGGGTGTGCGCTTCTGGTGCGGCGAACTGCTTGGTCCGTGGGCAACCCGGTCATTGGCATTGCCTCCGTTGATGGACTGTTGGCGTGCGGCAGTATTTTCGTGGGCCTTCGCCCTTGTTCGCGTCTGTGCGGAGAGGTGTCACGCGGTCGGACACTCACTCCCCGTCGGCCAGCGCCGGCACCTCGTGTTCGGGAAACAAGCCGCTGGCTCGCATCGCCTCGGCGGCTCGCGGGTCCAGCAGGAAGACGAGTCCCTCATTGCCACCTGCGTAGAGGGTGTGAGCGCGCTGCGCGCCACGCCCGGCAGCGGCAAGCAGTCGGTTGACGACGGCCAGGGGACGGACGGTGGACAAAGCCCATGGATCCCCGCCCTCCCAGTCCTCGGGCCTCCAAACCACGCACCGGATCCCGTTGATCGAAACCATGTAGTCGTCGGCATCCGGGACCGTCTCGACCTCCAGCGTCACGCCGTATCGCACCAGGGCCGGTGCCAGCGCTCGAAGGAACTCCTCGACCCCGCCCTCGGCCAGTTCCTCTCCGTCCGCGTGGAACTCGATCTGCTCGAAGAGAAGCTCGAAATTGAGCGGATAGCAGCCGGTTGCGACCTCGGTCATTGCGGACTCACGCAGCTCCGCCGGCAGGTGATCCCACAACCCGTAGCGGTTCAGCGCCTCCGCCATCACGCGATGACGCTCATCGCCCCGCCACGGATCATCGCCGGCGTCCCTGGGTCGAAACCGTCCGGCCGCTTCGCCGTCAACCGTCATGGGCCGACGGTACCGCGATGATCTGACATTGCCGCTGGTGCCAAGTAGGCGGGCCAACGAGTGCCGGAACGGCCTTGGACAGCCCACGGACGGCCCGGCGTTCTGCCGAAGGGACCCTTGCCGGTCGATCTGTCCGAGCGGTGCTTATGGTGCCACCGCCCAAGACTTCCCCAATCCCTGGAGAGGATCTGTCCCGGCTGGGGCTGGTGGGCGTGGACGCTTCAACCGCACCGCACCGCCCCAACGAGCCGATCGTGCTCCTAGGTGTGCCACCGCAAGAGGTACCCCGCCCGGCCACCCCTGTGGCCGGCCCGGCTGGATCGGGGGGAGTCACGGCCACCCGTCGCGGCTGCGCGGTGCCGCCCCGTCGGGGACTTCGTGCCGGCTCGACGAGATCGGTGACCGCTCCCCCGATCGGCCCTCCGCTGAGCCGAACGGTCAGCTGCCTTGCGCATGCGCACCGTCAGGCGAGGTTCTTCTCCCGGCTCCGGGTCGCCACACGGCCCCAAGCGAGGGCATACGCACGTGCCGCGGCACAGGGGTCCTCGGCAGCGCAGATGCCGGACACGACGGCCGCCCCCGCTGCCCCGGCCTCCCGCAGTCGCGGAAGGTCGCCCGGGTCCACGCCGCCGATGGCAACAGCGGGCAGCGCGCTGAGTCGGGCGAGGCGGGCGAAGCCGTCGTGGCCGAGCGAGGGCGGGGCGTCCGCCTTGGTCCGGGTCGCGTGCAGCGCGCCGATGCCGACGTGGTCGACGCCTGCCGGATCCTGGGCGGCGGCGCGCAGTTCATCGGGAGTGGCGGCGCTGAGGCCCAGAACCGCGTGCGGCCCGATCAGGTCGCGCACAGCGCCCGCAGGCAGGTCCGACTGTCCGACGTGGACGCCCGACACGCGTATGCCCCCGGCGCGGGCGGCCAGGAACACATCCACCCGGTCGTTGACGATCAACGCCACGCGCTCCGGGAGGACCGCGGCCACCTCCGTGACCGTGCGCAGGAAATCACCGCCGTCGGCGTGCTTCTCGCGGATCTGAACCGCGGTGACGCCCCCCGCCACCGCCTGGGCGACGGTCTCGGCCACACTGCGGCCACGGTCCCTGCACTGGTCCGTGTCCGTGACCAGGTAGACCGACAGATCGACCGGCGTCACCGTCACGACACGGCCGCCCGCACGGCGATGTCGGACTCGCGCAGCGCGGCGAGCGCGTCCAGGAACGCCACGGCGAAGCTGCCGGGCCCGGAGGCCTCCTTCGCGGCCAGTTCGGCGGCGACCGTGTAGGCGGTGACGGCCGCCACGGTCGAGGCGAACCGGTCCCCGTCCACCGCCGCGTAGGCGGCCATCACGGCGCCCAGCGCACAGCCCCCGCCCGTCACCCGGGTGAGCAGCGCGTCACCGTTGGCGATGCGCGCCGTACGCACCCCGTCGGTGATGAAATCCACGGGTCCGGAGACGGCGACCACGCCGCCGGTCGCACCCGCCAGGCGCCGCGCCGTCTCCTCCGCCGCCTCGACGCCGTCGGACGAATCCACTCCGCGGCCGCCGCCGCCCGCTCCCGCCAGCGCGATGATCTCCGACGCGTTGCCCCGTACGACCGTCGGCCGCAGTTCCAGGAGCTCGCGTGCCAGCGCGGTGCGCACGGGCAGCGCGCCGACCGCCACCGGATCGAGCACCCACGCGGTGCCGGCCGAGGCAGCCGCCTGCGCGGCCTCGATCATGGCGGCGCGCTGCTCGGCGTGCGGGGTGCCGAGATTGACCAGGACCCCCGAGGCGACCTGGGCGAAAGGTCCGGCCTCCCCCGGAATGTCGACCATGGCGGGTGAGGCGCCCAGCGCCAGCAGCACGTTGGCGGTGAACCCCGTCACCACCGAGTTGGTCAGGCACTGGACCAGCGGGGAGTGGGCCCGTACGCGCGAGAGCGCCTGCGCGGCGAAGGCGGTGTGATCGGCGGAGGTCGGGGGCATGCGGTGTCGCTCCTTGGGGGACGGACGGTGTGCGGGCGCCTGGGGTCGGCGGCGGCTTCCGGCGCCGGGTGGTGGGGCCACGGCGGATCAGGGTCGCGAGCGGTGGCGCAGCCGCAGCGGGGTGTACACCCCGAGGGCCACGAGGAACGCCACGTAGTACGACAGGTCCGCGCCGTGCAGGGCCTCCGCGACCGGGCCGACGTACAGGCTGGTGTCCATGAACGGCACAGCGGCGGCGAAGGCGGCCACGAAAGCGACCACGGCAGGCAGGCCGGGCAGCGGCCGGCCGGTCTCGGCGGCGAGGTCGATCTCGGCGCCTGCCCGTGCGCGTGCCCGGGCCAGCCAGTCGACGATGACGATCGCCACGAAGCCGGGAATCCAGTAGCCGACGAACAGCAGCACGTTCTGGAAGCGCGCGGTGGTGTCGGCGGCGTGCATCCACAGCACCAGGGGGAAGCCGAGCACGGCGGCGAAAGCGGCTGCCGCCGGGCGTGGAACGCGCACGCCGACGGTCTGGAGAGCCAGGGACCCGCTGTAGTCGTTCATGGCGTTGCTGCACAGGGCCGCCAGGGCCACGGCGAGCAGTCCGAACGCCCCCAGTGGCCCGCCGCCCAGCAGCTCGGCCACGCCCGCGGCGGTCTGGTCGGTGAGCAAGGACGCGCCCCACAGCCCGAGGGCCTGGACGGCCACGAAGGACACCACCAGGCCCGCCAGGGTGCACCAGAACATGAGCGAGCGAGAGGTGGTCCGGGGCAGGTAGCGGCTGAAGTCGCTGGCGTAGGGAGCCCAGGACAGGGCCAGACTCAGCGCGATGGTGCTGGTCAGGACGAACGCCCCGCCCCGGTCGGCGCCATGGGCGGACCCGGTGGCCGCGGGGTGGACGCCGTCGAGCAGCTTCCACGCGATCAGAGCGAAGGCGGCGGCGAGAACGAAGGTCATGACGATCTGGAGCCGGTGGATGGCCTCGTAACCCAGGACGCCGAGAAAGCCCTGGGCGAGCATCATGACCAGGACCCCGAGCCAGAAGGGCAAGCCGCACAGCCGCGCCAGCGCGTCCCCGCCGAAGAGCCCGATCAGCGCGTCCCAGGCGACCGAGGACAGCCACTGCAGGACGCCGGGTACCGCGACGGCCCGGCCGAAGGCGAGCCGGGCCAGCGGTAGCTGCCCCGCCCCGGTCCGGCTCCCCCAGGTGCCCAGGTAGGCGGTGGGTATCGCGCCGATCACGGTGCCGAGCACGACGGCCGCGAGCGCGGTGGCGAAGTCCAGGCCGAGGACGATGCCGATGGTGCCGGTGAAGACGCCGGTCATGGTGAGATTGGGGGCGAACCACACGGTGAACAGGCGCCCGGGGCCGCCGTAGCGGTTGCTCTCCGGGACCGGCTGTATGCCGTGCGCTTCGATCCGGAGATCGCCGGCGGCCGCCGGCATGCGCCCGTCGAAGACGGTCTGCCGGCTGTCGGCGGGCAGACCGCCGGAAACATGCGCCAATGGCATGGAAGACATCCCTCCGCCAGTACGAACTGGTTCAGGTTCGACGGGTGTGATCTCAGCCCTCGGCGGGGCACCCCGTGTCCGGTACGAGGGACAGACTAACCCCACGGCAGTGCCCGGCGCGTCGGCGGGAGGGGACTGCGACAGCAAGGTCAAGCGGCCGGCACGGTGGTCTTGTGTCCTCGAACGTCGACGCCACGGCGGGCACGGCCGCAACGGTCCACGGAGGCAATCGTCCCGCAGGGCTGCGTCCGCGCCGAAGGGCGGGGGTGTCCATCGGGCGGAGGAGTCTCCGGACCGCGGCTATCGCCACACCACCACGTCCAGTTGATGCGCGCGGCCCGGTCGGCGACCGCGCGGGTCCGGCAGTTGGTCGCCACCCGCCGGACCCGCCTCACCGCCGCACGGCCGGGTTCCCCCGCGGAATGGGCGGTGACCGGAGCGCGCTGAACCCATGCACCACCGGCCCGGCCCCGGTTCGGCGACGCGGAGCCAGGGACAGGCCGCAGGACATGCTGCAGCAGGCGCCCTCCCCGCAGACACGGGGAGGGGTCCGCCGTCGACCGCGCCCGTCACGGATCGGCGGGTATGTGGCCTCGGTGCCGCAGGCTGGGAAATAATCGGGGCATGGCACCGACGTCCAGTACAACAGAGCTGCGCCGCGCTCGGTTCCGCAGGCGGCTGCCCGCGGAGCTGTCCGCTCTGCAGGGACCCGCGCACGGGACGGTCGCCCTGCCGCTGCACCTGGCCTGGTCGGGCCTGACAGAGTTCGATCTGGACCAGCCGCGGCTGCGAATGAGTTGTTACCGGACTGTCCTGGCCGAGGGCCTCCACGACGACCTGGTCCGCTACCTCAACCGCGACCTTCTCCTGAACCTCTGGCCTGTGCTGCGCACGCTGATCAGCCGCGACATCCGCGACGTCTGGGAAGCCGCGTTCGGCGAACTTCCCACTCGGGCCTCTCGAGCAGCGTGAACCTCGATCCACTGCACCGCCGGCTTCTGGCGGACGTCCTCACCATCGGCAGCCCGTACCCCCTGGTCCTCACCGGCGGGTACGCCGTGCAGGCGCACGGCCTGGTCCAACGGCTCAGTCAAGATCTCGACGTTGCCACAGACAACAACGACCCGATGGACCGGATCGCCGCGACCGTCACCGCCGGGCTTCGCAACCGTGGCTGGCAGGTACACGTCGTGGAAACCGACCCGCTGGCCGCCCGCCTCACCGTGACAGACCCGGACAGTGGCGAGGAATGCGAGCTCGACATCCTCAAGGAAGTCCTCACCCGCCCCGCCGTGATCACTGACCACGGACCGGTCCTGTCCCTCGAAGACGTGGTGGGTACCAAAGTCCGTGCCCTGGCCGACCGCGGAATCGCCCGGGACCTCATCGACGTCCGTGCCGCAGCCCACCTGTGGTCCGCGATCGAGCTCGAAGAGCTCGGCCGCCGCCACGCCCGCGACGCCTTCGACCTGGAAGACCTTCTGGCCCGCCTGGGCGGCGCGGACTGGATCGACGACACCGAATTCGCTGCCTACGGTCTCACGGAGTCCGCGATCGACGAATTGCGCCAATGGGCCCAGAGATGGGCCGACGATCTCACCGCTCGTCTCCACGACCAGCCGCTCGACGACTGACCGCCGTCACCCGACAGCATGCTCGGCCGTGGAAGCCGAACGCTTCGCCCGTGGAAACCCCAGCAGCCGAGGACCAGCTCAAGGGCGGTCCGCTGTGCCCGGCCCGCAGGCGTCGCGCGTCAGCGCTCCCGACCCGGTTCGGCGCACGCACGCGCTCAGCTCCGGCTCCATGACGCGACCGCCGGAACGCTCCCGGCCGTGCGCCTCCGCCGAGGTCCGCGAGTACCGCGATGCGATCGGGCAGCTGGTCAGGGCCGGCCCGCAGGGCTGGATGTGCGGTCCGTGGGTGATCCGCGGCAAGAACCGGCACCTGCCACCCGGGCACCGCGACCGGTTCGAGAGTGACCCGGTCTCGACGAGGCCCTTGCAAGCGCCGGCGACAACGGCGCCGCGGACTTCATGCGCAACAGGATTGAGGCGTTGCCCGGTTGAGGACAGGGCCGACAAGATCAGCACTCGGCCCCTCGCACATGGCGGCCGGGTGGCCGGCCCGGCCGCCGATGGTAGGTACGCCGCCGCGGTGGAGCGGCGGTCGGCAAGGCGTGAATACGACACACGGCGCCAAGTCGCCAACTCCATCCATTGACCTGGTCGTCGAGGACGCGCGATCTTTCTTCCGGCAACGCGTCACGCGCCCGACAACGTTGTCGGGATTGCCCTGTCCACTCCGCCCTCCATCGGAGTCGCCCTGTGCTCGTTCCCCGCCTTCCACGCCCCCTCGCCAGATATTCGAGGGGTGCCCCTGCCCGACCATCGGGACCCCGGTGGCGACAAGCCACCGGCGCGGCCGCGGCCCTGCTGCTGACCGCCCTCGCGGTCCAAGTGCCGCACCAGAGCCCTGCCGTCGCCGATGACGCCGGGCCCGCGGCGCAGTCTCTCTGCGGCACCCCGCAGCCCGGGCACTTCGGTTGCTTCGCGGTACGCCGAGCGGACACCGACAGCGGGCGCGGCGCACGGCCCGCCGCACCCGAGGGGTTCGGCCCGGCCGACCTGCGCTCGGCGTACGACCTGCCCGCCGAAGGCGGCGCCGGGGCGACCATCGCGATCGTGGCGGCCTACGACAACCCGATGGCCGAGCAGGACCTCGCCGCTTACCGGGCCCGGTACGACCTGCCGCCCTGCACGACCGACAACGGCTGCTTCCGCAAGGTCGACCAGCGCGGCAGCACGGACTACCCGCAGCCCAACGACGGCTGGGCCGGCGAGATGTCCCTGGACCTGGACATGGTCTCGGCCGTCGCACCGAAGGCGCACATCCTCCTCGTCGAGGCCGACACCTCCGCCACGGAGGACCTCGGCTCCGCCGTCAACACGGCGGTGGCGATGGGCGCCCGCTACGTGTCCAACTCCTACGGCGCCTACTACGACGGCCCGGACCTCGGCGCCCTGGACGCGGCGTACTTCGACCATCCCGGAACCGCCGTGGTGTTCGCCTCCGGCGACTACGGCCACGGGCTGAGCTATCCGGCGTCCTCCCCGTACGTGACGTCCGTCGGCGGCACCTCGCTCAGCAGGAGCGACACCGGTGCGCGCGGCTGGACGGAGACGGTGTGGAGCGGCACGGGCTCCGGGTGCTCCGCCTACCAGCCCAAGCCGGCGTTCCAGACCGGCACCGGCTGCGGCAAGCGATCGGTGGCGGACGTCAGCGCGGTCGCCGACCCCGACACCGGCGTGGCGGTCTACAACACCTACTCCGGCGGCGGATGGGGCGTCTACGGCGGTACCAGCGCCTCCGCCCCGATCATCGCCGGTCTGTACGCGCTGGCCGGGACGCCCGTCGAGGGCACCTACCCGGCCGGGTACCCGTACCGCACCCCCGGTGCGCTCAACGACGTGACCACCGGCAGCAACGCCCAGTCGGACACCATGCCCGCGTGCGAGCCCGCGAACAGCTGCACCGCCGGTCCCGGCTACGACGGACCGACGGGCCTGGGCACGCCGAACGGCGTCGACGCCTTCCGCCCCGGCCCGCACGGCACCGTGACCGGCAAGGTCACCGACAAGGCCACCGGCAAGGCGCTGTCCGGGGCGACGGTACGGCTGGGCGCACTCTCGGCGGTCACCGGCACGGACGGCAGGTGGTCGCTGGCGGCGCCCACCGGCTCGTACACGCTGACGGTCAACGCCTTCGGCTACTCCGAGAAGGACCTGGGCACGGTCACCCTCGCCGACGGCACGGAGCTGACCAGGAACGCCGCGCTCGCCGCCGTGCCGACCACCACGGTCTCCGGGACGGTCCGTGACGGCGGCGGACACGGCTGGGGCGTCTACGCCCGGCTGACCGTCGACGGCGTGCCCGGCACCGTCCACACCGACCCCAGGACCGGCCGGTACTCCGTCCGCCTCGAGCGCGGAAAGACGTACACCCTGCGCGCCACCGGCCTCTACCCCGGCTACCGGCCGGCCGAGACGAAGGTCGTGCTCGGGTCGTCGCCGAGGACCGCCGACCTGGCGCTCCCACTGGTCGGCACCGGTGCCCTCCCGCCCGGCTACGCCGTCGACTACCACGGCGGCGGTTTCCAGTCCTTCGACACCGCCGCGAAGCCTGCCGGGTGGAGCATCGTCAACCACACCCCCGCCGGCGGCTGGGGATTCGACGACCCGCTGACCCGCGGCAACCAGACCGGTGGTGACGGCGGCTTCGCCCAGGTCGACGACTACGCCCTCGGCTGGGGCGAGGTCGACACCGAACTGATCAGCCCCGCCTACGACTTCTCGGCGCAGACCCGGCCGGCGCTGGAGTTCGACACCTCTCTGCCCGGCCTGTGGCGCTTCAACGACCCCACGGCCGACATCGACGTGAGCACCGACGGCGGGGACCACTGGGAGAACCTCTGGCACCACACCGACGTCGTGGCGGGCCCCTCCCACCAGGTGGTGCCGCTCACCGCCTACGCCGGCAAGTCCTCGGTGCGGCTGCGTTTCCACTTCGCGGGCTCGCTGACCGGCATCTGGCAGCTGGACAACGTCGCCGTCGGCACCCGCTCGCTGGTCACCGTGCCCGGCGGGCTGCTGACGGGCCGGGTGACGGACGCCAACACCGGTGCCGGCGTGGTCGGTGCGACCGTCTCCGCCGCGAAGGCCCCAGAGGACAGCGGCCACACCATCGCCACACCGGATGACCCGGCCGTCGGCGACGGGCTGTACTGGGCCTTCTCCTCCCGTACCGGCCGCCAGGAGTTCACCGCCGCCCTGCCGGCCTTCGGCTATCCGGCCGGAACGTCGGCCGTGACGGTCAAGACCGACGCCGTCACCGCCGCGGACTTCGCCCTGCGCCCGTCCCGGCTGAAGGCCACCCCCGGAGCGGTGGGCGTCACCGTTCCCTGGGGCGGGAAGAAGACCGTCACCGTGAAGGTGCGCAACACCGGCGGCGCCCCGGCCTCCCTCGCCGTCGGGGAGCAGGCCGTCGCCGGAGCCACGGCGCGCGTTTCCGGCGCCGTCAGGGAGCGGACGGCCGCCAGGCCCGATCCGCTCGACGTCGCGACGGCCACCGCCACGGCGGCGGGCCGGACCAACGGGGCGACCGCCGGGCAGGCATGGCAGCCGCTCGCGGACCTCCCGCAGCCCATGACCGGCGGAATCGCGGCCGCGTACGACGGCGTCCTCTACACCGGTCTCGGCCAGACCCCCGACGGTCAGTGGACCACCGCCCTGCGCTCCTACGACCCGGCCACGGCGACCTGGAAGGACCTCGCCCCGGCCGTCACCAAGCGCAGCGGCGCGGCCTACGGGTTCGTCCGGGGCAAGCTGTACGTCGTCGGCGGCAAGAACCGCGCGGGCACACCGATCGCCGGCGGCGAGGTCTACGACCCGGCGAGCGACACATGGTCGCGGATCGCCGACGCGCCCAAGGCGTACGGCAATTCCGCCGCGGCGGCGGTCGGCGACCGGCTGTATGTGATCGGCGGGTGCACCAGCGTCTCCTGCGGCACGCGCGACGTCCAGGTCTACGACCCGGCGGCCGACACGTGGTCCTCGGGTCCGGCCTACCCTCTGCCGACCTCCTGGCAGAGCTGCGGAACCGTCGACGGGACGCTGTACTGCGCGGGCGGTGTCCACCAGGGCGACGGGCAGCCTCCGCACGCCACGGCCGTCGGCTACGCCCTGGACCGGGCCGCGGACCGCTGGACGCCGATCGCCTCCCCGCCGGTGGACTTCTGGGGTGCCGCGACGGCGAGCGGGGCGGGCCGGCTCATGGCCGCCGGCGGTGTGCTGGTCGGGGCCGCCGCGGTGACCAACGAGGCCTACGCCTACGATCCGGCCGCGGACACGTGGAGCGCGCTGCCGAACCTGCCGCAGCCGCTGTACGCGGCGGCCGGAGCGCCGGGCTGGTCCGTCCTGGGGGGCCTGAGCGCCGACAGGGTGATGCAGACCTCCGCCCTCGAACTGCCCGGCTACGACGCGCCTCACGGGGACGTCGCGTGGCTGGCGGCGAGGGCGGGCTCCTCCTCCGTCGGCGCGGGCAGGACGGCGGAGCTGACCGTCACCGTCGACGCCCGGGACATGGGGCCGGCCGACGCGGGCGTGCACCAGGCACGGCTGGTCATCGACAGCGACGGGCCGTACGCCTCCGTCACCGTGCCCGTCACCGTGACCGTGGTGGCGCCGCCGGGGTGGACGCACCTGAGCGGCACCGTCAGCGGTGCCGGGCGGCAGGGCGGCAGCACCCCGCTGGCCGGAGCCACGGTCCGGGTCGGGACCGGGACGGGCGCGCACACGCTGAGCACCGCGGTCGACGGCACGTACCAACTGTGGCTCCCGGAGGCCGGACCCACCGTCTCCCTCACGGTCAGTGCCGAGGGCTACCGGACGGCCGAGCGCACCCTGCGACCGCACGGTCGCGACGCCGTCACCGCCGACGTGGTCCTGACCAGGCGTTAGGCGGATTCGCAGAACCTGGTGGGGCCGGCCCGGCGACGGGACGGCCCCACCGTGCCGGGCGAGGATCACCTCGTGACAGGCGGGATCAACAGTCTCGAAATACCGCGCCGTTGCTGCTTGTCGTGCCCGAGCCGTCGCGACCCGTTACGACGAACGCGTCTCGATCCTCCTCGGCTCGGCCTCCGCAGCAGCCCTTGTCATCTGGCTCCGAACGCGACCGGCCGGACAAGTGCCGGCGGCCATGTCCGGCCGTGGAACGTGGATCAGTCGCCGGTGAAGCCCCAGAAGCACAGCTCTGCCGGACGGCCCTCGGCGCCGTAGACGATCGTGCAGCAACCGGAGCCGCGATCGAACGGAGGGAACCATCCGTCGCCGGCCCGTGTCGGGGCCTGCTCGACAACCTCCCGCACGGGCTGCGCCGTCCCGAACAGTTCGGCGGCTTCCGCCCCTTCGACCACCCTTACGTCGCCGGGCTCCTCCATGTCCTCCTCGCAGCGGACCACCCGTTCGACGTCCAGCACCGAATGCGCCGGTTCCTCCTCCAGCCAACCGCTCGCCATCAGCGCCGCCAACGTCTCGACGCCTGCTTCCCGGTAGTACCCGGCATCGCGAACGAAGACCACCTCGCGAAGATTGTTCAGTGCATCTTGCTCACTCTGCCGGAAAGGCGTGAAGTACGACCATCTGCTCGCTCCCATGCAGGCGAACCCTATTGCGGACGTGTGACAGGAGCTCTTGGCATGCCGTCGCGATGTGATCGCCCGGACACCTCCCGGCCGCAGCGGTGGCGCAGTCGCCAGGCCTGTTCGCGGGTCGATGCCGGTGACACCCGGGGAGTCCGGCGCCGGCACCGGCGGAGATCAGGTGCCGGCCGTCGACGCCGCGGGCCGCCGCGTCGGACGGCGCCTTGAGGGCCTGCCCGGACTTCCCGACCTGGGAGAACCCGTAGGGGCCGCCGGTCATCGTGGAGGCCGTGTCCGACAGCCGCGGGCGGCGGCGGTGGCCCTCACGGATCAGGTCTGTCACGACTGCCGCGCGGCGACGCGGGTCACTCCCGGGCGTTTCAGGGCGTCTCCGACGATCACCGTCTCGGCCGCGTCGACGCCGAGTGCACCCAGGTCCCGGGTGAGGAAGGCGTAGAGCTCGGCCAAATCCCGCAACCACACGGCCACGTTGAGGTTGGCTTCGCCGGTCGTCGCCACGGCGCCGTGGACGGCCGGGTGCGCCGCGAGCGCGCGGCCCACAGCGTCCAGCCTGCCGGGCGCGACGCGCAACAGCACGTTGGCGTCGACGGCGAGGCCAAGCCGCCGCACGTCCACGGCCACGTAAGTGCGCAGCGCGCCGGTCCGGACGAGAGCGGCCAGGCGCCGCCGGACGGTCGACTCGGGCAGGCCGAGCCGGGCGGAGAGCGCGGCCGCCGGCAGCCGGGCGTCGATCGCCAGTTGGGCGAGCAGGGCGCGGTCCGAGGGGTCGGCGTGTCGCGTCACGGCGGTGGGGTTCGCCACGGGCGACGGGGTGAGGGATTCGCGTTCGGCGGGGGTGAGTACGTCGAGCCGCCAGTCGGAGGCATCGGCGAAGACGTGCAGGACGGTGGCCGCGGTCACTGCGGTCACCGCCTGAGATCGGGGCAGTTGACGGAAGAGCAGGCGGTCCCTGTGGCCGGTCGCAGGGCGGGTGAGCTGGACCGCGAGGATCTCGTCCCCCGTGGCGGACAGGTCGACGAACGGCACGTCCTCACGCGCGGCAAGCGCCGCCGCGATGGTGTCGAGCCGGCCTCGCAGTACCCGGACGCGCAGCAGCGTCGCCCCCTGCCCGGCAGGCCGCGGAGGCTCGGCCAGGACCCGGATGGTGCCCTCGTTCAGCAGCGCGCGCCACCGCCGCTGCACCGTCCGCACACCGAGGCCGAGCACCTGCGCAGCGCGCTCCGCGCCGAGGCGCCCGTCGCACTGGAGGGCAGCGAGGAGTCGCTGATCGCGCAGGTCGAGCAGTGGGCTGTCGGATTCCGCCGGGATATAGGTCATGAGAGCCAGTTTCGATCATCAGAGACACGGACAGGGACGGCACCCCGGAGGCGCGGCCGAGGATGGTGAGCGGCTCGATCACCCCGCCCGCATCTGGAAGGCAGGTCCGCCCGTGACCCCAACCGACCCCGTCGCCGTGCTCCCCGTTCTCGCCGACGCCGCCCGCGAGGCCGGCGCGCTGTTGCTCCGGGCATCGCGTCCCGCGCCGGCCGTCGACCTGGCTGGGTTCCGCCGGGCCTTGGACGCGATCGAGGCACCGCTGGTGGCCGTACTGCGCGAGCGTCTGGACGCGCTGCGCCCGGGGGTGCCCTGGGCGGCCGAACTCGATGAGCGCGTGCCGGACCGCGGCGAGGTGTGGGTCGTGGACGCGATCGACGGCGCCGTGCAGTACCTGCAGGGACTTCCGCAGTTCTGCGTCAACCTGGCCCTGGTGAGGGACGGCGAGCCGGTTGCGGCGGCGCTGCACGCGCCGCTTCTCGGCGAGACCTGCACGGCCGCCGCCGGCGAGGGCGCGGCCCGCGACGGTGTGCGAATCTCCCCCTCGATGAAGACGGACCCGGCCGCGGCCGTGCTCGCGACCAGCCATCCGCCGTTCCTCGCCGCCCGGGAGCCGGGGCTCGCCGAGCCGACCGGCAGGGCGCTGGCCGCCGTACTGCCGCACGTGGGGGCCGTACGCAACCTCGGTCCGACGTCCTGGCAGCTTGCCGACGTGGCGGCGGGCCGCCTGGACGGCTTCTGGCAACTGGGACGGGACGACGCCAACCTGTTGGGCGGCGTCCTGATCGCCCGCGAGGCCGGTGCCGTCGCGACCGACCTGCACGGCCTCCCGTGGCGGGCCGGGGCCACGAGCGTCCTCGTCGCGGGCCCCGGCCTGCACGGGCGGCTGCTGGCACCGCTGAGCGCGGTCGCTCCGCCGGCTGTGACTGCCTAGGCTCCCGCCGCTACGGCAGTGCCTGCGGCCGGAACGCGGACGAGCGGGACCGACCGGTGCAGCCGGGAGTTCACCGACAGCGCCGGCCACGACAAGCGCTGACAGCCAGGCACGCGGCGCCCCGGAGCAACCCGCCCGCCGGGCGGCCGTAGGGCGTTGTGGACGCCCCGGCCGCCAGGCAAGGCACCGGCGGACCGCCGCCCATGCCTGGCGCGCTGCGCTGATCGGCACGGCGGCCCCGACGCCTGCGCCCAGCGCCGCTTGGAGTATGCGAGGGTCCCGGCCGACGAGAAGGAGTCGCCGATCTTGAAAGGATCGCACTGATCTGAAACGGACCGCGGCCGGACTGCCGCTTGGGCCTGTTGCCCCTCAGCGGTTCCCGAGGCCGAGGGCATCACCGGCCCGGTCGATGGCGCGCAGGTCATCGAGGCTGTCTGCGAGGGTGCGGCCTGCCAACGCGCCGAGGACGGCTGCCTCGGTCTCGTCGGTGAGTCGGGCGAAGTACTCGGCGGAGTGGTTCGTCACCAGACACTCCCGTGGCCCCTCCGGCCGGGGTGCCCACAGCGGCTTGTCGCCGATGGACGAGCGGTAGATCTCCTCCAGCGTGATCCGGTCGGCTGGCCGACCGAGGCGGACACCCCCGCTGCGGCCCTTGATGGACGCGACGAGACCGTCGTGCACCAACGGGACCATCAGCTTGCGCACCAGGCTCGGGTTGGTGTTCAGGCTCCTGGCGAGCTGGGTCGAACTCAGGACGGGACTGCCCTCTTCCTCGGCGTGGCCCAGCAGGAGCATCGCCTTCAGCGCGCTGGAGAACCGTACGTCCAGCATGCCCGCACCCCTTCCTTCCGCCGGCTTGGTCCGGGTGACCCCCATATTAGCAACTTTCACAGTTGCACTTCCGTGGAGAGATATGTACTTTTCACAAATGCAGATTGCGGTCCGCTCAAGGTGACCGCAAGCACGAGCACCCGGCGCACAAGTAACCCGTCACCTGTCCGCCACCGGAGTCCCGGACACCCACAGGCACCACACACAGAACCGGAGAACACCATGAGCACCGAGAACGAGATCAGGGAGATCGTTTCCCGGTACACCCGGGCAGCCGACTGGCGCGACGGCGCGGCGCTGGTGAAGCTCTACGAGGCCGACGCCGTCGTCGAGATCCACTACCGCGGGCCCGACGGGATGGAGCTGCTGGGAACCCTCTCCGGAGGGGAGCAGATCGCGGCGGCCATGTCCACGGCCATGGCGCCGCACCCGCCCCTGGGCTGGAGCCACCACACCACCTACGACCACCTGGTCACCGTCGACGGCGACGAAGCCACCATCGACACCCAGTTCATCACCTTCGACGTCGCCGGAACCAGGAAGCCCGAAGGCGGCTGGCCCGCCGGCACCTTCGGCGCCCAGGGCACCATCAAGCCCATCGAGTCCGGGTACTACCGCTTCACCTTCCGCCGGACCGATGGAACCTGGCGCATCCGCCACCAGGACGTCATCCACGACATCCCTTACGTCTTCTGATCGCCTGCGGCTCGCACCGGCCCTCGGCACAGCGGGCTCCCACAGCTCCCGCACCGACAGGCCGGTCAGCTCCGCCGCTGCCCGCAGCGTGTGCAACGCAGGATCGGTGGCCATCTGCCGCAGATCGGCCCGACCCGCAGCACCCGCCGGACCCGACGCCACCATCTCCGGCGTCACATCCGTCAAATGCATCGGCCCGAAACCAACACCTCCTCCGGCACCCCGAACTCCGGGGCCGACGCCGCGAACTCCTCCTGCCGCACACCATCCGACGGCGACTTCTCACCGGCCGCATGTGCCGTCAACGGCACCGCGGCCGACCCCACGACGAAGCGGCGGTGGAGCCATCGGCGGGCGGTGTCGACTACGACGCCGTGGCGTCGGTCTGCTAAAGAGTCTTGTGACTCCGGGCTGGGCAGCCACCTGGCGACAGGGGCTCTAGTGGGGAACGGTGGTTTCGCACCAGACGACCTTGCCACGACCACTGGGCGAACTCCCCCACTCGCCGAGAGCGTCCACGATGAGCAGGCCGCGGCCGTGCTCTGCCTGAGCGTTCTCCTCCTCGCATGCTGAGAGGGAGGATGGGACCGGAGGCGTTACGTCGGAATCGCGGACCTCAAGCCGGATCCGATCCGGATACAGCCTCAATTGCAGCTCGACGTAACTATCGGCATGAAGCAAGGCGTTCGTCACGACTTCCGATGCCATGAGTTCCAAGTCATCCGCCGCTGCTTCCACTTCCCAGTCCTTCAGGCAATCTCGAACGAACTCACGGGCAGCCTTGACGCCGTGCAGATCGTGGCGCTGAATCTCCATCCTGCCGGTACGGTGTTGTGGGCCTGTGCCGGCGCAGAGCGCGAAGAGGAGGACGACGTCGTCCCGGCGCTCAGGCGGAGAGGGCACCATGGACATGAGATGGTCCGCAAGGTCCTCCAAACAGTGGTCGGTTTCCCGACTGCCGGTGGCGAGCATCGTGCGTGCTGAGGAGACCGCGTCAGGCCCATATGCTTGACTGAGACCGTCGGTGTACAGAAACAACAGTGCCCCCGGGGAGAGGTTCGCCTCGAAAGCGCGATAGGGAATAGGTGACGGCACCCCAAGAGGGACACCGATGACCGTGTCAAGCGCTGCGATACCTCCGTCGGGACAGCGGATCAGCGGTGCGGGGTGACCTGCCAGGGCCACCTCAGCCGTCCCGTCGGCCGATTCCAGATAGACAACGCAACACGTGGCCAGCAGTTCGCGCTCCAGCTGACTGAGCAGGTTGCTGGCGCGCGTCAGAACCGCTTCCGGTCTGTGCCCCTCGCTGACAAATGCGAGTACTGCACTGCGCAGCTGGCCCATGACCACGCAGCTTTCTACGGAGTGACCCTCCACATCCCCGATCACCAGCCCGATGCCACCGGACGGAAGTGAGACCACGTCGTACCAGTCCCCACCTCCTCCAGCCGGGGCGGGAATATAACGAGCAGTGGCGACCACCTCCGGCAAGTCGGACAGGACACGTGGCAGCAGCCGTCTCTGCAGGCTCTCAGCGAGAGCGTGCTCGCCTTCGCCCAGAAGAGTCCGCTCCAATGCCTGGCCAAGCAAATCCGCCATCATCATCATCACGGCCTGGGCTTCCGCACCGAAAAGCCGGTGCTCCGCCCACCCAAGAGAGCAGACACCCACCGGGTGCCCGCCCGCCCGCATGGGCAGGTGCGCCCACGCTCGATTGCCGTCGTCCTGTGCGTCGGGGTAGGCACGGAGCAGGTCGCCACGCTGCGGGAAGAAGTACGGGTCCGAGCCGCGCAGAACGTCGGCCAAAGGAGTCGTCCCTTTCCTCAGGGCACTGGACCCGTGGAGTTGCCTGACCGCCCTGG
This sequence comes from Streptomyces sp. NPDC001070, assembly GCF_053598835.1. NCBI lineage: Bacteria > Bacillati > Actinomycetota > Actinomycetes > Kitasatosporales > Streptomycetaceae > Streptomyces > Streptomyces sp. NPDC001070. The sequence goes on along the minus strand of NZ_JBSFLB010000034.1, from coordinate 48,716 downwards.
CGGTCGGGCCGGTGTGTCCGACGACCCACAGTCTCCCGTCGGCGACCATCGTCACGATGAGGCTCTGCGCGCCGAGAGTGTCCATCAATCGTGACCGGGCAACCTCGACGACCCCACGTGGGCTCACGACCGAGTTCAATTCGTCGGCCAGCTTGAGGACCTGGTATATCCAGCTCAGGCCGGCAGAGCCGGGGACGTCCGGCAGTGCCCACCGGGTGGCAGGTTCGGTAAGAGGGCTGCGTGGCTTGAACACGGGGAAGATCAACGGCTGCCTGTCCGGCCGTACGGCCGTACCGCGCGCGGCCAGGGACGCCAGCTCGCGCGTCAACTCCGCGCCCATGTCCTGAAGCCGTTGACGCTGGGCCTCGCCGAGGACACCGTCCCTCCAAGGGATCCGGCTCACGGCCAGCGCGCCGTACCGGCGATCGGCGTCGGCTAGGGGGACGGCCACCACTGCGTACGGCGCTCGAACGGGACCCACGTCGTCCGGACGAACGCCTGGTTCTCCGATAATGGCAGTCCTTCCCGTCCGGCACGCCAGCGCCGAAGCCCGCGGTCCGTTCAGGGACATACGCTCTGGCATGTTGAAGACGGCCGGAGGCGAACCACCGATTACCGCCGCGCTCAGGAACTCTCCGTCATCTTCCAGAAGGTAGGCAATCCCTGCCACCGCGTCGAACTCCACCACCGCTTCGCGGACGGCGGCAACCAGCAGCGTGTCCAGGACCTCGGCGTCCGCCGAATGGCGAGCGCCACCTTCCGGATTCTCTCCCGCAATGCTGCTCATCCGTGGCCCCGTCCCAAGCAACGAAAATCACCAGGCCGGCCAAATCGAGGATCTCGAGAACGGCACAACCTGCGTTGCGTGGCGTACTACGTCGCTTTTAGCTTACAGACGAAATCGATACCCTGGATCCACTTGATCTGTTTGAAGCCGAGCTGCACCTCGTTGCGCAGGCGCAAGGGGGCGCGCCGTGGCCGAACGGCAGCGGTCGGCCGTTCAATGTCGTAGGCGAGCACGGTCAGGTGGTGGCGTACCGTGGCTCGTCATCTGGTGGCGGTGGCGATCAGACCCTCGACCTGGGAAGCGTGGCATGGGCATGTGGGGCGGCGATGGCCTGCTTATAGAGGCCGTGGGCCCATACTTGCAGGCCAAGCGCCGCTTCGATGTACTCGCGGGCGGCGGCCACACCGTCGCCGGCATGTTCTTTGAGTGCCATGGCGTGTGCGTGCCGGGCATTCACCTGCTCGCGGACTATCGCGCACAGCAACTGGGCCAGCTCGTCCGCCGAGCCGCCATCCAGCGCGCGCTCGGCAGCCGGGATCACTGGCCCGATGTCCAGCCCGGCCGGCTTCAGCCCTGTGAAGGGCGCGCCTTCGCCTGCACGGTGTACGCGGACAACCGTCTCGAAGAGCCAGCGATCAGCCACTTCCCGGGCCGTCGGGCCGAGCGACCGCGCCCGGTCGGCCAGGGCGAACGCCTCGCGCACTTCCTGCTCCCCTTCCTGGGGGACGTAAGGAAGGACGCGGTCCACGTCTCCCTCCTGCAAGGCCAGGCGCGCAGCCCTGACAACGGGACCGTCGAGGGAATCACAGTGCGGTGGCATGACCGATCACCTCTTCCGAGCGTTACCTCCAGCATCACTCCACTCGCTTGCCCGGGTCCCCCTGGAGTGGGGTGAGTCTGGCTCGGTGGGTGGTCAGGCGGTCACGTCCCCGGCGTCGTGCGGCACAAGGACAACCGGGCACCGTGCATGATGCATAAGGCCCTGGCCGACCGAGCCGAGCAGCAGTCCGGAGAATCCGCCCAGCCCACGACTGCCCACCACCAGCGCCAGCGCCCACTGGGCCGACTCGCTGAGTACCTGTACCGGGTGCCCAGGGATCACCTCGTGCCGAAACTCGACTTGCGGGTACTTCTCCTGCCAGCCCGCCGTGGACTCCGCCAGCACCCGCCGCACCTGGTCCTCTGTCTCGTCCCCCACATCCTCCGAAGGGAAACCGCGCGGATGGGGTGGCTGCCAGGTGGAGACCGCGACCAGGCGAGCCTCGTGGAACGCGGCCTCCTCGAAGGCGAACCGCACCGCCTCCGTCGACAGGGCCGAACCATCGACGCCCACCACGACTTGGGGCGGAGCGTGGTTCACATGCGCGGACTCCCGGACCACGACGACCGGGCACGGTGCGTGCCTGACCAAGGGCATGCCCACCGACTCGCGGCTGAACAGATCCCGCACGATGCCCCGGTGCTGTGAGCCGATCACCACCATGGCACTGCCCGGTGCCCGGGCCCGCAGGACGTCCGCCGGAGAACCATCGGCAAGTTCGGCGACCACCGTGAGTCCCGGGTGGCGCTGAACGGCGAAGTCCCGCGCCTCCTCCAGCACTGCGGCGTACGCGGCACGGACCGCCGGCCCCCACGACGTCCACAACGAGGTCAGCTCGGCAGAGCCGCCTTCCAGACCGGGCGCGTCGACGGCGAGCACCACGTGCAGCGGCAGACGCCGAAGCGCCGCCTCATCCGCCGCCCAGGCCAGGGCCGGCCTGGCGGCAGGCATGGCATCCACCCCGACGACAACCGCGCCGCGCTCATGTGCCGTGCTCATGCTGTCCTTCCCTTCGCAGCTCGATGCATCCTCGCTCGGGTGTCAGTCCACATGGTCAGTCGTCCCGAAGCTGCGGCACCCACAGCGGACAGCACGTGTCCTCGAACGCGGCCAGCCGCGCCATGGCGTCCTGATACTCCTGCCAACTGAGAACGCCGGTTGTCCGACCGGCGACGAGCAGCTTCTCGACCTCCTCCCGCAGGAGAGGACCGGAGCCGGTTCGGGCCGGGGAAGACGATCGCCGGACACGAGCAGCAGTCACCAGCCCTCGCACGCGCGTGGCCACCAGCATCGCAAGGAGGATGACAACGATTACGGTTGCCACGCCGACCACCTCCTCTTGCAGGCGGCTTTCTTGACCAGCGTCTCTCCCGGCTCCTCCGGCAGGGCATGGGCCGGAAGGCCCGGACGCCAGGGCCGGACAGCCCCGGCCCGGTGAACGATCCCCGGCGACATGGAGCGCGACCGGTGCCGCAGGCCCCGAGGCATCGCCGCACTGTGCCGCCGGAACCCGCTCTGGCGGAGTCGGTCGCTTCAATCGGCGGCCTGCGACGGGTGCCGGAATTGCGGTGGCATCGCGCCCGAAGGGTGCGCGGCCGGCTTGCCAAGGGACTGGAATGTCTCGTGACCCTGCTGTCGATCCGTTGGCGCGGCAGAGGAGCCTGCGCGAGTGTGAGAAGCAAGGAGGTTGCGCCCATGATGATCACCGAACCCATGATGGCCGTCACCCACCGGCACAACAGCACCGAATGCCCGGCACGAACCGGCCACGTCCCCTGCCCAGGGCGCAGGACACGCCTGGAGACCAAGGGCCCGGCATGAGCGCGCCGGTCGTGGTCGGGGTGGACGGCTCGCCCTTGAGCCTGGAAGCGATCGAGGTAGCGGCCGGCGAGGCACGGCTACGCGGGTGCGCGCTGACGGTGGTCCACGCGTTCTTCTGGCCGACCCTGCATGCGCCGCTGGGTCCCTCGCCGCTCGGACTTACCGAGGGCGAACTGCGGAATATGGCGGGCCGAGTGGTGACCGAGGCGGTGGAGCGCGCGCATGCTGCCGCGCCGGAGGTGGAGGTCACGGACATCGTCGTGGCGGGTGAGCCGCTGACGGTACTGGAGGCCCAGTCGCGCTCCGCGGCGCTGGTCGTGGTCGGCAGCCGCGGGCTTGGGGGCTTCGTGGGGCTGCTCCTTGGCTCCACGGCGGTGCATCTGGCTGCCCATGGTCGTTGCCCGGTCCTGGTGGTGCGAGACGGCGCTGCCGCAGCGGGCCCGGTGCTGCTCGGGATAGACGGCTCACATGCCGGTGAGACGGCGATCGATTTCGCCTTCGCTGAAGCTGCGCTCCGCGGCACCAGCCTCGTGGCCCTGCACGCGTGGACGCCATGGGACACGCCGGTTCCGGCGCCGCAGGATCCCTCGATGCCCTACGCGCTGGAGCGCGGCAAGCTCGCTGCCGGCGAGGAGCGTCTGTTGGCCGAGGCCGTCGCCGGCCGCGGCGAGCGGTACCCGGATGTGCCGGTGGTGCACACTGTGGTGCGGGGTGGTGCCCGCGAGGAGCTCATCGGCGCCAGCCGGAGCGCCGGGCTGGTGGTGGTCGGCGCCCGGGGCCGGGGCGGATTCACCGGCCTGCTTCTGGGATCGGTCAGCCAGGCCCTCCTCCATCACGCGCACTGCCCGGTCGTCGTTGTACGGGGCCCCGGTTCCCGACGGTGAGCCCGCCCCGGAGGGCGAACCCTCGGGCCGGCGGGCGAGGCGCCACCGCTGCTCGACGCCACCGCCCCGGTGCCCCACGCCATGCTGCTGTGCGGCACGCTGCAGGATGGGCGGGTCGCTCACGTCGGCATGAGGTTCGCTGACGAAGGTCCTGCCTTCCGCACGGCGGAGGCGTCACCCGTACCCCTCGGCAGTCCGCAATCGGTCGCTCAAGGAAGGTGTGGCGGGTGCTCCGTCCTCGTCACGGGGTCCTTGGACATGGCGGCGTGCACACCGGTGATGAGCCACTGTTGCGCCTCGATGAGGCCGCAGAAGTTCGCTGTCCCGCTGTGGGTCGAAATGTGGCTGTCGCAGATGGTGAGGTTGCCGAAGATGTATTGTTCAGGGCCGCCGAGGGCGGCCACGAGCGGGTCGGCGACGTGGTTGGGCGGGTATGCGTCGCGGTCCGGAGTGGAGGCATCGGCGATGTGTCCGTGCAAGCCGTGCGCACCCCATCAGGCGCCCTGAATGGTGAACCCGTAGGGTGCGCCCTGCCGGGGCTCGGCGTCCTTGAGCATCCGGTCCGGGACACCGTCGCGAAATTCCAGGCTGCCGTCGGGACTGATCAGGGCGTAGACATCGATCATAGCTGTCCTCTTCGGCCGTGAGTCGGCTGACGGGGGACTCCGCACGTGCAGCGGGGCGGGCAGCGATCACGCCGCCCGCCCCGCTGCACGTGTCGGTTCCTGCGGCAGCTGTCAGGATCCCGTGATCTCGATGTGCCGTGGCTTGACAGCCTGGGCCTTGGGGACGGTGACGGTGAGTATTCCGTCGGCAAGGGTCGCTTTGATCTCCTCGGCCTTGACGTCAGTGGGCAGCAGCGCCCGGTACTCGAAGTGTCCCGTACGCCTGGTGCGGTGGCGCAGCACGCCTTCACGCTCGCGTTCCTTGTACTCACCGGTGATGCACAGCTCCCGCTGGCTGATCTCGACGTCGATGTCCTCGCGCTTGATGCCGGGCAGCTCCGCCTCGACCAGGTAGGCCTCGTCGGTCTCGTGCATGTCGGCCATGGGCGACCAGGCGCCGGCGGGGGTAGCGGCGGCAGCTGACTGCAGCAGATTGTTCATCCGCGCGAAGAGTTCGTCGAGTTCGGAGGCCATCGGCTCGCCCCAGCCCAGGGCCGGGAACGACCTTTCCAGGAGCCGGCCGGGCCGGTGGTGTACAGGCAGGGTCATCGCGGTTCACACCTCCGTGAAACGACGGCATTCGGGTTATTTCCATGCTGCGCGTTCCCGCCTCGTGAGGCGAATCGGGATCCGTGAAGCGGCACCGGGAACGCGGCCGTGGCACCTGGATGCCCTCGTGATTCCCTCGCTGCGCGAGCGTGCATGATGCGGGTGGATGCGTACGCCGCGGCCGTACGCGCTTCGCCCGAAAGGTGCCACCGGCGGGTGCCCGCGATCAGGGAGTGGGGCCTGCGCAATGCCGTTTACGGTTGTCGCCTTCCCGCCGACGGGACAGGATGAATGTTGCCGTCCAACTCTTGGTCGACATGTGGCCAAGAGCGTGCCGGCCCGCCCGTCCTCTCCGGGGTTCACGCTTGCAGCCTGCATCAGCCGTGCGGTCGAAGTGCGGTCGGCAGGGCTCGGGCTGCGTCGATCCGGTGAATGCCGGAGGATGGAAGAGCTGTGGATTCGGGGGATGCAATCAGCCGATCCGGCCAGGTGAAGTGACGCGGATATGTCCGAAACCATGAAGGCTCACGCCCGACACGACATTGCGGCGGAGGTGGCGGGGGCGGCCGCCACGGCAGCACGAGCTGCCGGGCGTGCGGTTCTTCACCCCAAAGCCACCGTCGAACGTGCCCGGCGATTGCCGAGGATCCTCCCTGCGCTGCGCCAGGCGGTGGAACCCATTTTGACCGGACACGTGGGCGACTGGCGTGGAGAATACGCGTACACGCTGGGTGAGCAGGCTTTCGTCTACGGGTTTCCGTACATGTACAACGCCCAGCTCCGGTACGACTGGGTGACGCAGCCGCGGAACCCGGCGACCGTGCCGTATGCGCCGGTCAACCATTTCTGGCACGCCGAACGGCTCTTGGACGCGACCTACCGGGATGGCGGGTGCCCCAACAACGACACCCTTTATTCCGTGGCATGGGTCGACCTCCGCAGTGAGCCGGTCATCCTCTCCCACCCGGACATGGGTGACCGCTATTTCACGTTCGAGCTGATCGGAATCACGTCGGACAATTTCGACTACGTCGGACAACGTGCCACCGGCTCCGTGGCCGGCCACTTCGCTCTCGTCGGCCCCGGCTGGAAGGGGAAACTGCCCCCGGACGTCCGGCCCCTGGAGAGTGCTCCCAGCCCCTGGATACTCATCCTCGGCCGCACCCTCGTGAACGGCCCGCACGATGTGCCCGACGTGCGTGCGCTGCAGGAACAATACAGGCTCACGCCGCTCAGCCTCTTCGGCACACCAGGTGCGAAAGTCCCCGAAACCCGTGACGTACTGACGCCGATCACCGCCAAGGAGGATCCGCTCGGACCCTGGAAGACCCTGAATGCCATGCTGGACGAGAATCCGCCGCCGGACCACCACGAGATCCTGCTCAAGCAGTTCGCCCAAATCGGGATAGGTCCCGGCCTCGACATCGACAGCCAGCCCGACGTGGTCAAGCGAAGCCTCATCAGGGCAGCCGCAGTGGGTCTGCCCATGCTCAAGCAGCAGATCCTCAGCGGGGACTGGGCACACCTGGTTCATGGCTGGCGCTACCCGCCCCCGCAGATGGGACGCTTCGGCGACGACTTCCTCAAACGCGCCGCGGACCAGTCCCTGGTCGGCGTCACCGCCAACGACCCGTCCGAAGCGGTGTACCTGACCAACTTCTGCGATGCGGACGGCAACAGCCTCACAGCCGAGGGCCGCTATGTCCTCCGCTTCGAGGCGGACAATCTGCCGCCCGCCGACGCCTTCTGGTCGCTGACCGCCTACGGCGAGGACATGAACCTCATCCCCAACCAGGCAAACCGCTACTCGATAGGGGACCGCACCGCCGGCCTGGAATGGGACGAGGACGCCGGACTGACCGTCCACCTGCAAAGTCAGTCACCCGGAACCGACAAGGAAGCCAACTGGCTGCCCACCTCCACAAGAGGCAACTGGTTCGTGGTCCTGCGGATGTACCGGCCGCGTCCCGAGGTAGTGGATGCGACCTGGGCATGTCCTCCGCTGACTCGCGTCGGCTGAAGATTGCGCCGTCCTACCGTACGGACAGCGGCTGGGCCATCGCCATCGGCATCTCCGGACACTTCGGCTTCCGGGCGGTGAAACGGGCGCCGATCTTCCGGCGTGGACATTGGGAGCCCCTGGTACGGGTGCCGGACACCGGGTCGACCTGATCGCCGCCCTGCTGTGTTTGCTGATCGCGCACCCTGCTGAACCTGGGCATCAAGAGCGCGGCACGCTTCGAGGCCACTGCGGTGGGGCTGAAGATCCTCGTCGTGCTGCCGGTCATCGGCATCGGCGTCTTCCACATCAACACCGCGAACCACCACCCGTTCTTCCCCTACGTGGTCCGCGGAGCGTTCACCGGAGCCGCAACCGTCTTCTTCGCCGTGTTCGGCTTCGACGCGATGAGCACCGCGGCCGAGGAGTCCAAGGACGCCCAGCGCCACATGCCGAAGGCGATCATCTACTCGCTCGCCATCTGCATGGTGCTCTACGTCGCAGCCTGCCTGGTCCTGACCGGCATGTTCGTGATGCCAGGAGGCCATCGGCTCGGGGTCCCCGGGGACGGCCTGCCCTGGGCTGGGACCGTTCGGCCCTCCGCACACGGCTGATGAACGACGAGTGTGGAAGGAGAACCTATCCGGTCAGGAGAAAGCCATGAAGCATTCTGCACCACCCCAGGCCCCGGAGGTCCAGGTGGAGACACGCGGGCAGCTTCCACCGGACGCGGCCGAGTACGCACAGGCCAAAGTGCGGGCACTGATCAGCCGGACACGAGAACCGGTTCTGTTCGCCCGCGTCAAGCTGACGCACATGGCCAACCCCGCCATGGACCGCCCGGCAATCGCACAGGCCAGCGTGGACGTCAACGGCCGCCCGGTCCGCGCACACGTCGCCGCGGCGACCATCGGCGAGGCCATCGATCTGCTCCAGGACCGGCTGGGTGAACGGCTGGCCCGGCTGGCGGAGCACTGGGAGGCCCGGCGCGGCAGGATGCCCATGCCGGGCCCGCACGCGTGGCGGCACGGCAGCGAACCCAGCCACCGCCCCGACCACTACCCACGTCCGGCCGAGGAGCGTCAGGTCGTACGCCACAAGTCCTTCTCCCTCGCTCGGGAGTCGCCCGATGAGGCGGCTTTCGAGATGGAGATGACGGACTACGACTTCCACCTGTTCACCGATCTCGGCACCGGCGAGGACAGCGTGCTGTACCGGTCCGGACCGACCGGCTACCGGCTCGCGCAGGTCCACCCCCGTCCGCGTATCGTCGGCGATGTGGCCGTACCGCTGACCGTCAGCGAGATCCCTGCACCGCGCATGAACGTGGCCGAGGCGAAACATCGGCTCGACATCACCGGGTTTCCGTTCGTGTTCTTCGCCGACGACACCACTGGTCGGGGCAATGTCCTGTACCACCGCTACGACGGCCACTACGGCCTGATCACCCCGGCTGACGAGTAGCGGCCCATCCATCACACCCCCGTAGGGAGCACGAGATGGCCCACCAAGACCCCGGCGGGCGGGACACCGAGACCCGCCCCACCGCACCCGACGCCGGTGCCGCCGAGAGCCCCAACGCTCGGCTGACACGGCTGGAATCGCAGGTGAAGACGCTGGCCGACGCCATCCGGGCGCTCGCCCAGGGCCTGGAAAGCATCCCGTCCCAGGACACCGCTCTGGCGGAAGAGGCGGCACGCGGCGCCCGGCTGGCCCACGAAATCCTGCTCTCACAAGAGCTTTGACATCCTCGTCGCCCCAAAGGACGACGATTCCCGCCTGCCGCGTCGTTGAAGGCTGCGGTGTCGGGTGGGTACCTGCCGCAGCGGCGCGTGTTCAACCTCCTGTGACGGCGTGGGCGGCCGGAGCCAGGTGATCGGCGAACCAGTCCCGGGCCAGTTCGGTGACCGCGTCCAGGGCGCCGGGCTCCTCGAAGAGGTGGGTGGCGCCGGGGACGACCGCGAGACCGTTCTCGCAGAGCAGCCGGGCCTGCGCCTGGCGGTTGAGGTCGAGCACCATGTGGTCGTGACCGCCGACGATCAGCAGCGTGGGCGCCGACACCGAGGGCAGCCACGGCCCGGCGAGGTCGGGCCTGCCGCCGCGGGAGACGATCGCCGCGATCCGCGCACCCTGCTCCGCGGCGGCACACAGAGCGGCAGCCGCGCCGGTACTGGCGCCGAAATATCCGACCGCGAGCCCCTCGGCCTCGGGCTGTTCGCGCAGCCAGCCGGTGGCAGCTGCCAGGCGGCGCGCCAGCAGCCCGGTGTCGAACACGTTGGCCCGATCACGCTCCTCGTCCTCGGTGAGCAGGTCGAACAGCAGGGTGCCCAGACCCGCCTGGTTCAGCCCGGCGGCGACGAACCGGTTGCGCGGGCTGTGCCGACTGCTGCCGCTGCCGTGGGCGAACACCACGAGCCCGGTGGCGTCCCCGGGGACGGTGAGCTGCCCGCGCAGCCGCACGGGGCCGGCCGCCACGTCCAGCTCCCGGTCCGGCAGCACCGTGCCGGCGGCGGATCCATGAGGGTGGCCCGCCGCCCGCCCCAGGCAGGCCACGACCTCGCTGTCGTCGACTTGGGAGAAGTCGGTGTAGAACTGGCCGATCGCATAGAAGTGCCGGGGCGTGGCCAGGGAGACCAGCTCGTCCGCCTCCCCACCCAGCCGTTCGGTCCAGTCCGGCGGGGCCACGGGCACCGCCAGGACGATCCGCGCCACCCCACGCGCCCGGGCGATACGGCAGGCAGCCCGAGCGGTCGACCCGGTGGCCACCCCGTCGTCGACCACCACCACCGTCCGTCCCGCCGGATCGACCGGCTCCCGATCGCCCCGGTACCGCCGGCCACGCTGCTCCAGAACCTCGCGCTCGCGGTGCTCCACCTGGGCCAGCTCCTCCGAGGTGACGCCCGTGGTGCGCACCACCTCGTCGTTGATCACACGGACGCCGTCCTCGCCGATCGCCCCCATCCCCAGCTCCGGCTGGAACGGCACCCCGAGCTTGCGGACCATGCACACATCCAAGGGCGCGCCCAGCGCCTTGGCGACCTCCGCCGCGACCGGAACCCCTCCCCGGGGCAGCCCCAGCACCACCACATCCTCGTCCTTGAGGTACTCCAACCGGGCGGCAAGCCGCCGCCCCGCGTCGAGACGATCCGTGAACAACACGATCCGGCCTCCTCGTTCCGAAGACAGCCGGCGTGGGTCCGCCATGTCACCGAACCCTCACCCGCCCGCGGCGAACACCCGGAGACTCCGTGACGGACGGATCCGTGGTCGAGCATTCGGACACCTTCCGACCCACCGCACCGGTTGCGCGCGACGTGGCCCCAGCGGCCGCCTGTGCTTCCACTGTGACTCCGGTCGGCGCATACGGCATGGGCTGGAAGTTCCCGCTGTCTTGCGGCGTCACGAAAGGCGGCGCCGCTGCCCCGGCGAGCGGTGACGCTGATCAGGCACAAGCCCGGGAAGGCCCGCTCGGGCGATGAGGCGGCCTGCATGCCGGTCGTCACGGCGCGAGGCATCGGCCTCCGGCTGCCCGGGCACCGGCCATAACCGCCGATGGCGAGATTTCGTGGGGCCGACGTGGGGCCGAATGGAAGCGGGAACCGGGGCCGGTCGGCCCTGGTACCCGGCACTGCGGGGCGTATGGTGGGAATTGGCCTGCGGGGCGAGCGAGGGAGTTCGACCGGAACAGCCGGTGAGGAAGCAGGAAGTAGCAACTCCTGCAGAGCCGGTCATCGACGGTCGGACTGAGAGGCCGGAAGGTCGGCAAGACCGGACGGCGACCTCCACCACCTGATCCGGGCAATGCCGGCGAAGGGAGCCCACCTCGCAGGTCTCCATATGTGCGCAAGGGCAGGCCCGCAGCCAGTAGATCACTTCTCCTGTCGCCTGCGAGGCGGAGGTTCTTGTCGGATGACGGGCTCAGGACACCCCTGCCGCAGTTGGCGGCACGCGGCTTCCACGCATCGTCGTGTCCACCATGCCCTGGCCTGCATCGAGGATCGGGGACGACGCCGCCCGCCAATTCCTGCGGCAGGACGGCGTTGGTGCGTGCACGACGTGCAACGGTTGCAGAGGGCGCCGTTCCAGTGACACCGGCCCGCGAACCCCGCGAACAGCGCGGGAGGCGCAGTGGTCTCTTCGGCCCTGTGGAAAACGAATGTGTATGTATCAGACTAGTGAGATCGACCCAGCAGTGAGGGCCCGGCCCCATCGGGGGTCCCGCCCCGCGGCAAAGCGACGGAGGCAGCGATGACCACTGCACGGGACATCATGCACGTGGGCGCCGAGTGCGTCCAGGAGACCGAGACGCTGGACGTGGCGGCGCGTCGGATGCGCGAGCTGGACATAGGCGCGCTACCGATCTGCGGCCCGGACGACCGGCTCCACGGGATCATCACCGACCGCGACATCGTCGTGAAGTGCCTGGCCCGGGGGAAGGATCCCAAGCACATGACCGCGGGCGAGCTGGCCCAGGGAAAGCCCGTCACGATCGACGCCGATGCGGCAGCCGACAAGGTTCTGCGCACCATGCAGGATCACCGGATCCGGAGGTTGCCTGTCGTCGCCGAGCACCGGCTCGTCGGCATGATCAGCGAAGCCGATCTCTCCCGGCGTCTGTCCGAGGAACAGGTCGGTCACCTTGTCGAGGCCGTGTGCGCGGCGCCCTGAGGCACGTCGTACAGGGATCGAACCGAGGCCTCACGACGGCTCGTGCCCGCCGGCACCACGGTGCCTCGGGGTCACCCTCGCATTCCAATGAAAGCCCGGTCTGCCATCGCGGGTGGACGCTCCACTGTGTGGCATCCGTCTTGATCACTCCGCCGACGTTCCCGGATCACCTCCGGGATGGCCGGCACCGACCGGACCCGGTCAATCCCCGGTGACCGCACCTCGGCCTGCGTAGCGCAGCAGCACGCCTACGCCCTCCCGCAGGCGCAGTCGCCGCTGGGGCACGACAACCAGTTCGGCTGAGGTGCCGACCAGGGCGCGCAGCAGCGCCACCCCGGCTCGTTCCTGCCGAGGATTGTCCACGCCGAAGTGCCGCAACTCCTCCTCGCTGAGGGCGAGCTGCGTGGGCCGGGGGCCGACCCACAGCCGTAGCGCGGACTCGGGGTGGTCGTTGAGCAGCATGGCCTTGACCTGCCCTCGCTGCAGGGCTGTCACAGCGGGTGCCAGGCCCTCGGCCGCGGCTCCGTCGTGCGCCCGCTGGGCGAGGAACATGCTCATCAGCATCCGGTCGTGCGCCGACATGCGCCCGGAGAAGAGGTGTTCCAGTTGAATCTCCAGCAGAGCCCGTTCCGGCTCCGACGCGTCCCGGCCCTCGACGGTGACGATGCGCCCCCGTGCGAAGGTGGGCAGACGGCGCTGGAGAATACCGCGTGCCCACACGTCCCCGGCGAGCACGAGGACGTCGGCGTCGATTTGCCGGGCCCATCCGTTGAGAGTGCGGCCGATCCACACGGCTGACTGCGGCCACTCGTGCACCGGGATCCGCTCGTGCAGGCGCGCACCGGGGCTGACCTTCGTCAGCGGCCAGGCACCGGCCTCCGCCTCGACGGTCACGATCCGGTCCGCGTCGGTCGTGTGGCGGCCGGAGTAGCGGACGACCGCGGCCACGTAGGGGATGTCCGGCGCGCGCTGGGTGGCCAGCGGCATGGTGTCCGGGAGAGTACCGAAGCTGGCCGTGTCCCGCGCCGGCGGGCGCGGCAGTTCATCCTTCAGCGCCAGCGTGCCGTGGGCGGTGAAGATGGCCTGGCCGTGCGGTCCGGGCAGGTCCGCGTCCGAACCCACCGCGCGCGCCAGGGACGTCAGGCAGGACGGGTCGGCCCCCTGGGATGTCAGCTCGTCGCTCAGGTGCCGCCAGCGGAGCGCGACCGCCGCGTCCGGGTCGGCGCCGACGTCGCGTGAGGTGTCCAGGTACACGGACGCGTAGGGGCCAGGATTGGCGTACAAAGGTTCGAGGAACGCAAGTCTCATCGGGCAACACCCTTGACGTCTTGTTCCGCGGCTGTGGTTCCCAAGGGGACCACAGCGGTCTTTTCAGTGCTCCGCTTCTCAGACTCCCCGGTGGAACGGCGCACAAGAAGGGCCGAATGTCCCTATTGCCCGCGATCTTCAATGACGCGTCGCAGGGCCTGCCCGGGCCCCATCGGCTTGTGCGACCTCGATGCGGGGCCCTGCGTCACGCTTTACGGGCGAGGACCAGGCGGGAGTACGGGGCGCCGTCGGGGCGGTGGCCGAAGTCGGGCACCGCGGTCGTGCTCACGGTGAAGCCCGCCGCGGTCAGTTCGGCGCGCACCGCGCGGAGCGGGAAGGTGCGGTAGTACATGACGAAGGGCGGCCGCCAGATCGTGTTCCGTATCCGCATCGCCGCGTCGAACCCGGCGGGTATCCAGTAGCGCCGGGAGGCGATGCGGGGCGGCGCGAAGACCGGGAAGGCGAAGAGCCCGCCGGGCCGAAGGGCGCGGTACACCCCGGTGAACAGGGCCGGCCGCTCGGTGGCCAGGAAGTGCCCGAAGGCGCCGAAGCTGACGGCCAGGTCGAACTCCGCGGCGAAGGGCGGCTTCCGTGCGTCCGCGCGTATCCATTCCGCGTCCGGGTGGGCACGGCGCGCCTGTGCGAGCATGCCGGCGCTGAAGTCCACTCCCGCTACGCGGCCCTGGCACAGCGGTTGCAGAACGCGCAGGCCCGCTCCCGTGCCGCAGCACACGTCCAGCCCGTCACCGAAAGGGCCAAATGGGCGCAGGGCAGCGGCGGTCGCGTCGAGAATGCGGTTCGAGGTGCGGAACGGCGTGTGGTCGAACCTCGGGGCAAGCAGGTCATAGCCGTGCTCGACAGAGGACAGAGCCTGCACGGCCAACTCGCGCAACGAGGGCCCTTCGGGTGAGAACACCATGCCAGGGTAAGCCGGTGTCCCGATTGGCGATGTGCAGTGGCTACAACTCACACCACTCACCCAGTTCGCCGGCCGCCCCCACCTTGATGAAGGTGCGCACAAGGAGCCAGGCACGATCGACGGTCAGGACGAAATCGCCACTGACCGCGTCGACTGCGGTTCTGACGATCTGAGTCACCCAACAACCGCTGAGCATCTGCAGCAGAGCACCAGCACTTGCGGACTCGGAAGATGAGTTCGGACGATTCTCAGTCATCGCGAAATAGCCGCGGCGGTTTCCCCGCAGGCCGTGAGGAACCGTGCGGTCCCGGCGTACGTCGTATCCGTCGTGATCAAGGAACCTGTACGACGCCTGTCCGGCGCCACGTTGCTCGCCGTCCCGCTCGTCGCTCTTCTGCTCTCGTGCTCTGCGCCATCAGACGCCGGCACCGGCCGGACAGCCGGCGACAGCCCCGCGCCGGCGGCCGCATCGGCGTCCGCGTCCGCGTCCCTTTCGGCCGCCGAGCCGGCAGCACCGGTGGAGAGGGTACGCGACGCCTTCGCCACCCTGCAGGCCACCTACCACTCCGGCTGCACAGCAACAACGTCCCCGGGTGAGTGCGAGTACTTCCTGACCCGGGTCCACACCGAACTCGTCGAACTCGATGCCGCGATGAAGGCCGACCCCCAGGGCCCTGGCCACTTCCGCGAGCCCCTCGAATGGATGGCGGATCTGCACGACGCACTCGGCGCGAACACCTCCTTTGAGAACCTCAAGGCGCACCAGGACCAGCTCGTGACGACGCGCGACCGGATCAACCGCTGGATGCAGGGGCACCCCGAGGACTACCGCTGAGCCGCTGTTCAAACAGCGGGAGAGTTCGTCACCAGGCGGGCGACTGTGGACGACCACGTGATTCGGCTCTTTCGTTGATCTTGTGATGCCGATCAGCGAGACGGCTAGAGTTGCCCCGAAGACCGAGAGGGGTCACGGTGAGCTCGACAGGGGTATGGGTGGTCGGCGGCATCCCCGACACGGAGGCTCGGGAACTTCCGGACCGTTACGTCCATCTCATACGGCCCGGCGACTGGGACAAGCCGCCGGATTTCAGCCAGGCGCTGGCCTGGTGGTTGAACGGCGGCGAGGAAGAGGCCTTTTTCGAGCGTTCCATGGGTCCTTCCGGACCCTTGGCACCCACGCCGGTCGCCCATCGATTCGCGGACTTCATCGAGGACGCCAACGTGTCCACCGCGGCCACGGACGCCATGCAGGACGCGAGTATGACGATGATGCCCGAGGCAGTTGGCGATGGTCTCTTCGTAGCGACCGCCCGCAAGGCGAACCCGGTCGCGGCCCTGTACTACGGCCTTGGCGCCCAACGATCGGCGATGCTCCCCGGCTGGTTCGGAAACTTCCTGCTGTCCGCCGACGAGGTTCGGACCGCTCTGCCTCGGGCTGAGGAAGCCCTGCTCATGTCCGACGCGCAGCGAAGCACCGCCCTCTCCCGGATCACCGACTGGATGGCCGCGATGGGCGACACACCCGACTGCGATGCGGCGGAACTCATCGACGCTCCCCTACGGGTTGTTCGACACGCCGCAGAGGCCGGATCCGGCGTTGCCGCTTTCAGCCGCTGGTACTGACCTCCTTCTGGCAGCCACCGACGGGACCTTCTCCACCGGAGGGACCACCGGGGTGATGCCGTTGCGGTTACTGCCGGTCAGCGAGAGGGCGAGGGGAGTACCCCGCGCTCTGCCTTGCCCTCCGCAGCCTGGTCAGCAGGGCCGGGTGGGCGAACGGTCCCACACACCGGACTCATTCCCGGCTGCCAGGCGCCGCCAACAGGGCTCCGAAGAAGCGCCCGAGGGTGGAGGCAGCCTCAGGCCGACTGACTTTCCGATCCGCTCAGCCGGACTCGGACCGTGCATCAGGAACTATCGGTGGCGCCGAGCCGAGCAGCTCACTGAATCGGTCACCGACGTGGGAGGACAGCGGCCCGGCAGGGTCGATTCCGAGCCGCTGCGCCAGTTCACGGACATGCAGACGGACGGCTGCTTCCACAAGCCGGGCATAGCCATCCGTCGCGTCGCGGGTGCGCCGGCAAGCGGCCGCCCCCAGCGACAACCCGACGATACCCGCAGGCCACCATACGAATGCCAGCAGCGTGTACAGCGCTGCCCAGGCACCGAGTTCGGTAGCACGGGCGATGGCGGTACGCGTCGCGGTGATCTCGTTCCGTGCCTCATCAGGAAGCATCAGCCACATGTGTGGCCAAACCTGGGTCAGGTCCAGGCGATGGTCACGCCGCAGCCGCACGGAAACAGCATGCATCCGGTCACCACTCCAGGTCGGCCGGTCCGGGCGTTCCGCCGAGATCGCCGCTCTGGTGCGGAGTGCGGCATGCCGCGGCCCCGGGTCGTGGGGACGGTTCAGTGCCTGTGTGCGTGCGCCCTCCTCCCACCAAAGGCTGTATTCCCGGTGTGCCTCGTCCCACCGGTTCCGGCGCTTCTGAGTCCTGCGTCGCGCGAGGTCACGTGCAGGACGCGGCCACGAGCGCCAATCCGCTGCCAGCGCCACCCGTTCGATCGCCGCCCCCAGGAAGCGGGCCGCCAGACCTGTCGCCACGGACGCCGCGAGGACGGCCGCGAGCAGTACGATCTGGCCGCCGGCGGTGGTCGCGGCCGGATCGTCGGCCCAGGACGTGATGCGGCGAACCAGGAGTGAGACATCCAGTGCGTGGAACTGACCGAGGGCTCGTCCGGCCACGAACACAGCGAGGTACAGCGCCCCGGGCAGCGCCAGCAGACTCACCCACTTGTCGGCGAGGTTCTTGCTGAGTTCGGTGCCGAACCCGCCGAGGAAATCCGTCATTTGGTGAGTGTCGTGCGCCGGAGGGGAGTTCCCGTCACATGGCAGACAGGCGTTCCTTCCGGCCCCGGCCAGGCGTAACGGGCGCACGGATGACCGGCGCGCGGACAGAGAAGGACGGGTTCGCCGGGCAGGCCGGCATCGATCCCGGCCAAGGTCACCGTCGAAGCGTCACGGACACTCCCGAAGACGCCCATGGCGTCCTGCGCCCGCCGCAGCGCGCGGTGAACGGTCTCGAGCAGATCGGCGGGATCCGTGCCGTCGTGGAGGGCGATCAGCAGTTCCTCGAGTCGCCGCAGGTCGTCCGCCGGGCCGGGTTCCAGTGTGGCGCGCATCCGTTCGGCGTTCTCGCAGACGCGTGCGATGCCGTCGGCGATCTGTTCCGTCGTCCGCCTACCGCCGCGTGCCACTGGCCTTCTCCCGGATTGTCGCCGTCAGCGGACCCGAGCGCTGTGGGTCGCCGCCATCGTACGCTGAGACGCCGTGCCACGAGGAGGACTGGATGGGACGCGATGAACTTCTGGGGCTGCTCGGGGAGTTCGTGCAGCGGATCCGAGCGACAGGTGATCCGTCACCGGCATGGTCCCCCGGTGTGATCGCGATGGCCGACAGTCTGGCGGGAACCCTCGATGCGGAAGAGCGCCCGGACATCCCAGCCAGGCATGTGCTGGGCTGGCTGAAGTGGTATCAGGCCGAAGCCGTGCCGGACGGACGGCGTCAGGCCCTGGTTGACGAGGCCTTCGACCTGCTGGCCGCGGCCTCGATCGCCATCGGCTGGGTGGAGTTCCCCGAACCGCTGCTTCCCGCGTTGGCCGACCAGGCCGCGTTGCGACTTCCCGCGATGCTGCACCATGCGGCGCTCGGCCCGGACACACGTCTGCTCTCGGATCTGGTCGATCAATGGATCCACGTGGTGAACGCCACCGCGGAAGGGCATCCAAAGCGGGCGCAGCGGCTGGCGATAGCCTGCGGTGCGCTGGTTTCACGCTCCCAGCGCACCGATGCGGCAGCGGATCTGGACCAGGCGCTGGCCGCGGGCCGCCGCGCCGTGCAACTCGGCGCGGACGAAGAGAACCTGGGGATGTATCTCTCGAACCTGGTCGCCGCTCTCAAGCTGAGGTACGAGCGCACTCGCGATGCGGCGGATCTGGACGAAGCCATCGCCGTCGCGCGCCGAGCCGTCGCCGTTGCGGCAGGTCACAGCGGGGTCGCCGCTGCGGCAACAAACCTGAGCGGAGTGCTGAGTCTGCGCTTCAAACGCGAGCGCAGGCCGGAGGACGCGGCCGAGGCGGCACGAACCGCCCGGCAAGCCGTCGCAGCAGCCGACCCGCACGACCCGAGCCTGGCCGCGACACTGCACAACCTGGCCAGGGCGCTGCATGACAGCTTCGAGCTCACCCGCTCGCCGGCGGATCTCGACGAGGCGCTGGGCGCCGCGCGTCAGGCTGTACTGGCTGGCGAAGGGCAGGCCGGTATGGCCATGTACCTGTCGAACCTCGCGGACGTGCTGCGTGGCAGGTTCGAGCTGACCGCGTCCGAAGCCGATCTGGACGAGGCCATCGTCGTGACGCGCCGCCTCGTCGACATCAGGCCCATGGAGCACGACTCCCGCGTCCTCGACCTCTTGCGCCTCGCCTCACTCCTGTCCGCCCGGTTCACCCGCACCAGCGATACGGCAGACATCGACGACCTGGTCGCGGTCAACCGGCGGGCCGTCCACGCCGCTCCCTGCAGCGCGCCGCTGCTCACCAGCCTGAGTACCGCGCTGCTGTTCCGCTACGAGGAGACCGGGACGACGGCGGACCTGGTCGAGGCCACGGCTCTTGCCCGTCGCGCCGCCGCGGTCTCGGCGGAGGGAGACCACCGGGACCGCCTCTCCGTCTTGCTGCAGTTCGATCGCGCGCTGTGGGCGGGTTTTCAACTCTCCGGTAGGTCCGGGGACCTGGACGAGATCATCGTCGTCCGGCGGTCGATCACCGAGGCGACTCCGACCGGCAGCGCGGAACTGTCCGAGCGCCTCTCCCGGCTGGCTCAGGCACTGTTCAGCCGCTTTCACGACCGCAGGACGCCTGCGGACCTGGACGACGCCGTCTCCGTCCTGCGCAGCGCCCTCGCAGCCGCGGCGACCGACGCAGAGCGCATGTCCTGCCGGTCGGATCTCAGCTGCGCGCTGCAGAGCCGCTTCGAGCACGCCCGCGCGCGACCCGACTTGGACGAGGCGGCGGACATCGCCCGAAGCTTCACCGCCGCGGCGCAGCCAGAACCCTCGCCGGGACTGCTGATCAGCATGGCGATCGTGCTGGACGCTCGCGCGCGGTGGGCCGGGGCTCTGGACGACCTGGATGCGGCGATCGCCCTCGTTCGGCGTGCCGCTGCCGCGACGACCTCGGAGCCCCGGCCACGGGTGAACCCTCGTGGACATCTCCAGCTACGCGTCGCGCAGATCCGGACGGAACCAGGGAACGATGACGAGCCGGGGCAGACCGAGGTGCGGCGCCTGCTCGGGGCCTACCTGACACGACGGTTCGAATGGACTTACGTGCAGGCTGACGTGGACGCCGTTGTGGAGTCGCGACGGGAAGCGGCCGCGACGACGTGCGCCGAGGGTACGCAGCACGCCAGAGACCTGGCTTCGCTCAGCTACGCGCTCAAGCTCCGGTACCACAGGACAGGCGACCGGGCGGACCTCGACGAAGCCGTGACGGCGTGCCGGCAGGCCCTTGCGATCGATCCGGAGAACGCCGTCCATCTGACCTCCCTGAGCGACGGCATGCGACACCGGTTCCTGGCGGACCGGAACGAGACGGATCTTGAGGAAGCCGTCGAGCTGGGCCGCCGCGCGACACAGGTCGCGGCGGACGCCGACGGACATCGGGCAGAGGCGTACGGGAATCTCTGCCAAGTGCTGAAGACCCGCTTCGAGCTGCACCCGTACACGACAGACATCGACGAGGCGGTGGATGCCGCTCGTCAAGCCCTCCTGGCCGCCGACGATGATTTCTCCCGGCCGAACTGGCTGCTGGTTCTCGGAGAGGCGCTGCTGACCCGGATCACCCGTGTCCGTCCCGGGAGTGATGCCGACGGCGAGACCTGCCGCGAAGAGGATCGCCCAGAGGCGCTTCGCGTCCTGTCGGAGCTGGTCCGCTCCCCTGCCGCGGCGCCTCGGCTACGCGTTCACGGGGCGAAGGTCGGCGCCTGGTTGGCCGCCGTAGCTCCCGCGGCACCGGGCCCGGAGGATCTGGCGCTCGCCTCCGACCTCCTGGAAACCGCGGTCCACCTGCTGCCTGAGGTGGCGCCGCGGCGGATGCGCCGCGCCGAGCAGCAGGGTGTCATCGAGTCGGCCGCGGGACTCGCCGACGATGCCGCGGCTCTGTCCCTGGCCGAGCCGACCAGGCCGCCGGCCGAGCGCGCGCGACGCGCCCTGTCACTGCTGGAAGCGGGCCGCGCCGTGCTGCTCGGCCAGCTTCTCGATTTCCGCGGGGACCTGACCGGGCTCCAGGAGGTTCACCCTCAGCTGGCAGCGCGCTTCACCGCTCTGCGTGACTTTCTGGACCGGGACGCCGACCCGGCACTGCCCGGCGACGGCGACCGCATCGGGCCGGCCGCGGAGCTGGCGGCAACGCTTCGCGAGATCCGGGGCCTGGACGGCTTCGCCACCTTCGCGCTGCCTCCCACGGCTGACGAACTTCTCGCCGTCGCCGACCAGGGCCCGGTCGTCAGCTTCAACGTCGCGTACCGCGGCGACGCCCTTCTGCTCACACGGGAGGGCATCACCTCGCTGCGCCTGCCCGCCGTCACCGCGACCACGGTGATCGACCAGGTCAACGCCTTCCACGTCGCGCTGCGGGAAGCCCACGACCCGGCCGGGGATCGCGTCGCGGCGCAGCACACCCTCACCAACGTGCTGAAGTGGCTCTGGGACAACATCACGGGCCCGGTTCTCGATGTGCTGGGCTACCACGGACCCCCCGCCGACGGCACGCCGTTGCCCCGACTGTGGTGGGCGCCCGGCGGATACCTCAGTCTGCTGCCGCTGCACGCCGCCGGCCACCACGACGACCCCCCGAGCGGCCGGACGGTCATGGACCGCGTCGTATCGTCCTACACGCCCACCATCCGGGCGCTGTGTCACGCGCGACTGCGACAGGCTGCGACCAGCACCTACGCGAACACCTCGCTGATCGTCGCCATGCCGGCCACCCCAGGCCTGCCGGACCTGCGGAACGTCCCTGACGAGACCGGGTTGCTGGCGGACATCCTGCCCACCCCCCTCGTCCTGACCGAGCCGGACCGTGACCGGGTCCTGGCGGACCTCCCCGGCCGCGCCGTCGCCCACTTCGCCTGCCATGGCAGCTACGACATCGACGACCCGGCAGCCAGCCGACTCCTGTTGCACGACCACGAACAGAACCCACTGACCGTCGCCGATCTCAACGCCATCAGCCTCGAAGGCTCACAGCTCGCCTATCTCTCCGCCTGCCACACCGCCCTGAACCCGGCCGAGCGCCTGCTAGGGGAAGGAATGCACCTGGCCGGCGGACTGCAGGCAGCAGGCTTCCCACAGGTCGTCGGGACGCTATGGGAACTGGACGACGAGATCGCCGTGGAGATCACCGACGAGTTCTACACGGGGCTCCGCGACACGCGCACCGGGAAGCTCGACCTCGCCCACGCCGCGCGTTCCCTGCACCGGGCCGTCCGTTTGCAGCGGGGCCGCTACCCCAACACCCCGTCCTTGTGGGCATCCCACCTGCACTTCGGCGCGTGACGATGCTCAGGCCTCCCCCAGGATGATCCTGCGCAGCTCCGGCAGGTACCGGACCACCGGATCACCTTGAAACGACAGCGGGCCGGACCGGAGAACCGTCGCCCCGAACCCGGGACCATCTGGCCGCGGACCGTGTACTCCTGCAGGGGTTCCGTCGCCGCTGACATCAGGTGATGTGGCGTAGACCGGGCCCTTGTAGCGCAGGGCGCCCACCGTCTCGGCACCGACCGCGGCGCAGCCGAGAAACACCAGCGCAGCGGCGTCCAGGTCGTGATCCCGCGCCGCCACGACCACGTAGCGCGCGTTGTCCGGATTGTTCCGTGCGATGACCACCCGCCCCTCGTCGACATCCAAGTGCAGGAGCAGGATGCGATTGCCGTCCGACATGGACCGCAGTCTGTACGGCCGGGCAACGCGATGGCAACCACGTTGGGAAACACGGGACTTGGGCGAACGTCCATCACCGCCGTCGATCCGCCGCACACTTCCACGTGGGGTGCCGGCTGCCGCGGACGCGTCAGCGACGTGCCGACGCCCCGGACGGCGTCGAGCGATCCCACCGGGCGAGGTCGGCCGGCCGTGGCCCGTACACAACTGCGCCCGGAGTCCCGAAGCGGCCGATGTCGGTGCGCAGTGGAGCACCACCGGTCCGGCCGCCGTCAGGTCGGGGTCGGACTTGTAGAGGGCGTACCGGGGCTCCGGCCGTCGTGCGGCCCGGGCGCTCGGGCCCCGGGCCGCAGGACGGTCGCCACGCGGGTGACGTCCCCGCCGTTCCCGGCCGCCGTCACCCGACCGCCAGCAGGTGGGCGGGGGCGATGCGTGACTGGGCGCGGACCGGGAGGGCCAGGGCGGCGCAGACGAGGGCCACGGCGGCCAGGGTGGCGAGCAGCGCCGCGCCGCCGACGGCGGGGAGGCGTCCGTCCAGCGTGCCCCAGCCGATCGCGAGGACCGTCCCGAGCCCGGTGACCGCGCCGGTGAGGCCGCCCACGAGGGCGAGCAGGGCACCTTCCCAATAGCTGAGCCGGGCGAGTTCGCGGGACGTCCAGCCGGTGGCGCGCAGGACGGCGAGGTCGGCGGCGCGCTCACGCATGGACAGGACCAGGACGTCGACGGCGCCGGCGGCGCCGAGGAGCAGCGACAGGGCGACGCTCAGGTAGTCCGCGGTGCGGGCCTGTGCGACGACGGCGTTGCCCAGCAGTGAGCCGGCCACCTGGCCCCGGAAGCCCAGGGTGAGGGCGAGCAGGACGGTGAAGGCCGCCACCGCCAGTGCCAGTCCCGCCGCGCCGAGCGCGGTACGGCCACGTACCCGCAGCAGGTTGCGTACGGCGAGTCCGCGGACCGAACGGACGGGCGCCGCGCGGCCGGTGGCGGTCACCGGGGGCATGATCGAGTCCAGGGGCCTCAGCCGGGTGGCGCGCCAGGCCGGGAACAGCCCGGCGGTGACCGCGAGCAGCAGCGAAACGGGCAGCACGAGAGCCGCCTTGGTCCCGGCGTCTGGCAGCTTGAGCACCAGGCCCAGGACGTAGGCGAGCACGGCGCCCGCAGCTCCCGCGCCGAGGCCGATGGCCACGAGTTCGCCGAGGATGAGCCGGAGGATCTCCGGCGGGCTCCAGCCCAGGCAGCGCAGGGTGCCGATCTCGGTGCGGCGTGATCGCACGGAGGCCAGGGCTGCTTGGGCGAGGAAGAGCGCGCAGACCACGAGGACCAGCACGAACAGCACGGCGCTCTTGGCGTCGACGGCCTTGAGGATGCGCAGGGCCACGCCCTTGGCGGTCCAGCTCTCGACGACGTCGACTCCGGGCAGCGCGATGGTCTGCGGTGCCGGTGAGCTGCCGATGGTGATGTCGACCTGGAGGCCGGGGTACGCGGTGCGGATCCGGCCCGCCACCGCGTTGACCCGTGCCTGGGAGGCGGGGTCGACGCCGGTGACGCCGGCGACCCGGATGCGGATGGCGCTGATGGGGGCCTTGTCCTGCACGGTCGGCTGCCTGCGGCTCTTGGTGAGGACGGAGAGCGAGTCCAGGGAGGTGAGCATGGTGGGCGGCGCGGCGAGGTAGCCGCCGAGATTGCGGTCGGGGCGCAGCGGCCGGTCGTGCAGCGCCGTCCGCCCGGCCTCGTCGGCGCCGGTGACCTGGGGCGCGCGGTAGGTCTCCAGCGGCACCTCGGAGAGCGAGGAGAAACCGGGGAGCTTGGTGGCGTCGTAGCGGCCGACCGGGTTCAGATACGGGATCGGTGTCCTCCCGTAGTCCTCGTGCCCGCACGTCCGGGTGCCCCAGCAGGCGGTTCCGGGGTGGCTGACG
The DNA here is from genome assembly GCF_053598835.1 of Streptomyces sp. NPDC001070. Taxonomy (NCBI): domain Bacteria; kingdom Bacillati; phylum Actinomycetota; class Actinomycetes; order Kitasatosporales; family Streptomycetaceae; genus Streptomyces; species Streptomyces sp. NPDC001070. The sequence continues at coordinate 24,380 of NZ_JBSFLB010000034.1, read as the reverse complement.
ACCTCGCGGAACTGGGTGCCGGTGTTCTCCTCGGGCACGAACTCGACGAACTGGCGGTCCTCGTTGGTGCGCCACACCTCGGAAGACTGGTCCGCGCGGGTGCGCGGGGCCAGGCCCGCCTCGGCGTGGCGGTAGTCGACGGGGCCGACCGTCCAGTAGCTGTCGACCTGCTGGGGGTAGAGGGTCTTCCCGGGGAAGCCCTGCTCGAGGTCGGCGCTGACGCGTCCCACCGGCTTTCCGCGAAGGTTGTTGACGAAGTCGTGGGCGGCGGGGCTGCCGAGCTTCGCGCGCAGGGCCGCGGGGTCGCCCGCGTCCAGCCGTTCCACCGTGGCGTTCACGCTCCCGGAGGTGAGGACCTGGTCGCTGAGCACGGTGGGGATCGTCCAGTAGGGCAGGTTCGACCACTCCTTTCCGCCCCAGACGGGCTTGTCGCGGTCGGTGAGCATACGGCCGGAGGTGATGGCGCGTCCGAGACCGACCAACCGGTCCTCGGCGGCGGGGTCCACCGCGGACAGCAGCACCGGGTAGGAGACCGGGATCTCGGCGATCGCCTTGTCCCGCCCCGACCGGCAGGTGAGCCAGGCGTTCATGTCGGGGTCGAACGGCGACATCTCGCGGCGGTCCTCACGGATGAGATTGGGCTTGAGGGGCCCGAATCCACCGTCGTCGGTGTGCTCGACGTGGACGTCGGTCTTGTTGTGGTTGTAGTACCAGCACACCGGATAGTTGCGGTGGTCCGCATGTTCCTCGAGCAGGCCCGGAAACGTGGAGTCGGAGAGGGTCTTGGACGGCTCGATCGGGTTGCGGCTCAGGTACACGTACTGGTCGGCGGTCCGGTAGCGGCCCAGGCCCGCGGTCAGGGTCGGCTTGATCCGCAGTATCTGGGCGGGCGCCGTGCCGTCCAGAAAGGACGACACGTCGACCTTCAGCGTTCCCGGCACCATCAGGTAGCCGACGTTGGCGACCGGCGCGGCGACCTCGATCCCGGGCATCTTCTTGATCCGGTCGTACTGGCCGAGGCCGATGCCGCCGAAGATCCCGGACAGGAAGTTCGCCTCGACCAGTCCGTCGCCGCGCTCGACCGCGGTCTGGCTCGCATGGGGGCGCACCAGGACGTCGTACGCGGAGCGGGCGTTCTTCCGGACGGTCTCGGTGGTCCGCGCCTGACTGGTGGTCACCGTAGAGGTGAGCAGGGTGAAGCTGGTCGCGGCCACGAGGATGCCGGCGGCCAGTGCCAGCGCGCGGGCCCGATGGCGCCGCAGCTGGGAGCAGATCATGGCGATCACGGGCGGAGCCCCCCGAGCCGGTCGAGGACGTCGGCCGCCGGCGTCACGCGTTCGTCGGCCACGATCCGTCCGTCACGCAGGCGCACGATCCGGTCGCAGCTCGCGGCCACCTCGACGTCGTGCGTCGCGACGAGCAGCGTCATCCCGTACTGCTCGGTCAGCGAGAGCAGCAGGTCGATGATCTCCCTGCCGGTCGCGCTGTCCAGGTTGCCGGTCGGCTCGTCCGCGAGCAGCAGACCGGGCCGGTTGATCAGCGCCCGGGCGACCGCCACGCGCTGCTGCTGGCCGCCCGACAGCTCCGAGGGCAGCGCCCCGGCCCGCTGTGCCAGGCCCACGGCGTCGAGGAGTTCCATGGCGCGGGCCCGCCGGTCGAAGTCCACCCGGCGGGGCAGCACTGGCGCCATGACGTTGTCCAGCACGGTCAGCGCGGGCAGGAGGTGGAAGCGCTGGAAGACGAAGCCGATCCGGCGGCGATGGGCGTCGAGCCCGCCCGGTGTCAGCGCGGTGCCGTCGACCTCCACCGTGCCGGAGTCCGGCAGGTCCATGCCGCCGACCACGTGCAGCACGGTCGACTTGCCGGCGCCGGACGGGCCGGTCAGGGCCACGGATTCGCCGTCCCCGATCTCCAGGTCGACGCCGTCCAGCGCGACGACTCCCGGGTGCCGGCGGGACACGTCCCGCAGGGTCACGCTCATGTTTCCGACCACCCCTCCTGCATTGCGGCAATGCAGGGGTACATTGTCACAATAGAGAGGGGATGCAAAATGCCACTGCACCACGCGGTGCTCGCGCTGCTGTCGGAGGGGCCGAGCCACGGCTACGAGCTCAAGGGCCGTTTCGAGGACGCCATCGGCCCGCAGTGGGGCGGCCTCAACATCGGGCACCTCTACCAGATTCTGGACCGCCTGGTGCGCGACGGCCATGTCACCCGGTCCCAAGTGGCACAGAGCGACCGCCCCGACAAGACGCGCTACACCCTCACCGCGCAGGGCCAGGACGAGTTGCACTCCTGGGCGACCACAGCGTGGGTCCGCACGGGCGGCTTCCGCGACGAGTTGTTCCTCAAACTGTTCGGCGCCGCCTCACTGGGCTCCGACGCCGTGCACGCCCTGGTGGAGACCCAGCGCCAGACCTACCTCTCCGAACTCGCCGGTCTCACCCGCCTGCGGCGCGGCCACACCGACGACCCGCTGGTGGCCCTCCTCATCGACGCCGCCATCGCCCACACCAAGGCGGACCTGGAACTCGTGGACAGCGCCGTCCAGCGGCTCGCGCCGCTCACGCGACCCGGTGTCGCCTCGCACGGAGCGGCGGAGGAACCGGATGCCCGCGAGCGCAGGGCGACGTAGTGCAAGCCCCGCGCCGCCGCGGTCCTGCCGGGATGATCGTGGACGCGGCGGCGTTCAGTGCGGAGTCACCCAGCCCGGTGTCCAGGTCCCGGCGACGTCGTGGCCGGACGCGGTCGCGGCGAGGTGGGCGCGGAGGGTGGCCAGCGCCGGGTGGGGGTTGTCGCGGTGCCACAGGAGCGAGTGCGGGTAGACCGGTGTCGGGTCGGTCACCGGGATGCGGCGCAGGCCGTGGCCGGCGGGCCAGACGAGGCGGGTGTCCCCGCCCATGAAGGTGGCCAGAGCCGGGGTGTCGGCGACGGTGTCGAGGAGCGCGTCGGAGCCGAAGTTGGGGCCGGTCGCCTCGATGGTGAGGCCGAACTCGGCGACCAGGTCGTCGTAGTAGGCGGCCCACTCGGTACCGGGGACGATGCCGGGCATCCAGATCCGGTGCCCGGCGAGCTGGGCGACGGTCACCGACCGGGCGCCCGCCAGCGCGTGGGCGGGGCCGGTGAGGAGCTCGAGCGGTTCGTCGAGCACCCGGACGGACTCGATGTCCTCGGGAAGGGGCCGGCCGGGAGCGGCGACGGCGCGGAAGGACGCGTCGATCTCACCGGACCGGATGGCGGCGACGGCCGTCTCGATGTCGAACAGCATCACCACGTCGAGCTCGATCTCGGGGTGCGCGCGGTGGAAGGCCCGCATCAGGCCCGACGCCGCGCCGCGCGAGGCGATGATGTCGACGCGCAGCGGACGGCGGCCGGTGCGCACCGACGCGACCGCCCGCTCGGCGACGCGCAGCAGCTCGCGCGCGTGGGGCAGGAACGCCTGACCGTCGATGGTGAGCTCGGCGCCGCGCGCGGTACGGGTGAACAGCCGCACGCCGAGGCTGCGCTCCAGCGCGGCGATGCGCTTGGAAACGGCCTGCTGCGTGACCGCCAGTTCGGCGGCGGCCTCCTGGAACTGCCCCGCCTCGGCGGCGGCGACGAAGGTCCGCACGGTCTCCAGGTCCATACCGACACCCTAGGGCCACAACCGTTCGTTGTGGCCGATGGCCCCGCGGTTGTTTGATCCCAGGCCGTGGGTCTCGCTTTGATGACTCCGATCGCGGATCGGTTGTGCGGGGAGTTGGCGAGAGGCATCGGGCATGGGGAGCGGGCACCGGCTGGGGCGGCGGTTCGGGTGGCTGTGGGCAGCGTACGGGACCAGCGCGCTCGGCACCTGGCTCGCCTTCGGCGCGTTCCCGCTGATCGCCATCCGGGTGCTGCACGCCGGACCGGCCGAGGTCGCCGCGCTCTCCTCCGTGGGGGCCGCGGTGGGCGCGGCCGTGGCGGTGCCGCTCGGCCCGTGGGTGGAGTTCCGCAGCAAGCGGCCCGTGCTGATCGCGATGGACCTGGTGCGATTCGCGGCGCTGCTGACGATCCCCGCCGCGTTCGCGCTCGGCGTCCTCACCTTCCTCCAGCTCCTGCTGGTCTCGGTCGTCGTCGCGGCGGCCGACATCACCTTCCGCGCCACCTCCGGCGCGTACGTGAAGACCCTGCTGCCGACCGGGGACCTGCTCGTCGCCAACGCCCGATTCGAGTCCACGGCCTGGACGACCACGATCATCGGACCACCGCTGGGCGGCGCGGCGATCGGGCTTCTCGGCCCGGTGGCGACGGTGGTGGCCGACGCGGTCAGCTACCTGCTCTCGGCCCTGGGCATCCGCGCGACGGGCGGGAACGAGCCGCGGCCCGAGCGCCGGGAGGCGGCGCGCCTGCGCACCCGGGACCTGCTCGACGGCTGGCGGTACATCCTCGCCGACCGGGCGCTGCGTCCGCTGTTCTTCAACACCGCCTTGTTCAACGGCCTGGTGATGGCCGTCCAGCCGTTGCTGGCCGTCCTGATGCTCGGCCGACTCGGGTTCGCACCGTGGGAGTACGGCCTCGCCTTCGCCGCGCCCTCGATCGGCGGACTGCTCGGTTCGCGGCTGGCCCCACCGCTGGTCGCCCGGTTCGGACAGCACCAGGTCCTGGTCGCCATGGGGGCGCTGCGCGCGCTCTGGCCCATCGGCCTGGCCCTGCTGGGACCGGGCACCGGAGGACTGCTACTGGTGATGGGCGTCGAGCTCGGCATCATCTTCTGCTGCGGGATCTTCAACCCCGTCCACGCCACCTACCGCCTCGAGCGCACCGCGACCGATCGGGTCACCCGCACGCTGTCCGCCTGGGCGGTGACGACCAAGGCCTCGACCGCGCTCCTGACGGCCGTCTGGGGCGTGCTCGGAGGCCTGCTCGGCCCGCGTACGGCCATCGGCCTGGCCGGCGTGCTCCTGCTGGCGACCCCGCTGCTCCTCCCCCGCCGCGCGGCAGCGCGTCCGCGGGAACCGGAGCCGGAGACGGCACCGAGCCGCACCTGACGGAGTGCGCAGTCATGACGGGCATCCCGCGCACACTCACTCAGGTGGACGCGGCCGTATCTCCTCCGTCCGACCGGGCGTCTGCTGTGGGCCTCGGCCGCCCTGCCGGGTGCGGTCCACGACGTCCGCGCCGCCCGCACCCACGGCATCGTCGACGCCCTGACCCAGGCGGACATCTCCTGCTGGGCCGACAAGGCGTATCAGGTGGTGCGGGTTCCCTACCGCGGCCGCTGGGAGTAGCTGTCCGCAGGCCAGCAGGCCGTCAACCGCTCCCACGCCAATATCCGCGCGCTCGGCGAACAGGCCATGGCCACCCTCAAGACCTGGCGACTCCTGCGCAAGCTCCGATGCAGCACCACCCGCATCACCGCACTCGTCCAAGCCGTCCTCACCCTCCACCGCAACGCCCCAGCCCGAGGTTGGGAAAGGCTGCGGCTGCGCTGTCAGACCTCCGCACTACACTCACGCCCCGTGGCTCCTCGGGGAGCCGAAGGTGTCCGGGATCCTGGCCGGGGCAGCGACGTCGAACGACGCACCCAACCACCGGCGCCACGTGACCCGGGGTCACCACTTGGCTGGCTGGCGGGCCGTGGCGAAGCCGCGAGCAGCGGGTCGCCGAACTGTCCGTGGCTGTACGAAGAAGGGAAACAGTGTGAACACCGAGAAGGTTACGGCTCGACGTCTTACGGCCGAGGAGGTCTCGGAGTTGGGTCTCCAGGACTCTGTCTTCGTCTCGGCGGAGATGGAAGGTCTTCCTCTCGACTGCTACGCCCCGGCATTCCTCACGAAGTCGGGTAAGAATTTCGAGGGCGGGTCCTTCACCGCAAGGACGATCTTCGGTGAGGAGATCCATCTCCTTCCGGACGACGCCGAAGGGCGCGGCATATGGGTGGCCGACGAGGCAGGGGAGGAAATCGAGGTTCTCCAGAGTGCCGGCGTCCTGCTGAACCTCGCCCTCTTCGTGCCCGACGGGAACCAGGCGTCCCTGGAATCGCTCTACACCGCAGCAAGGGAAGCGTTCGGCGCGGGAATCGTTCAGCGCTGGAACGAAGAAGTCGTCGCGGTGCCGGATGTCAAGGTCGACCTCTTCGAAGAGCAGACCCGCGGACGGAAGAGCACGGGCGGCCAGAACGCGACCGCCGCGCCCTGGACATCTACCCCACCCGAGTGCGGTTCATGGAACCCAGCGCCGGCTGGAGGTTCGTCCTCGAACCGCACCAGGAGCACATCGACGACACACCCACGATCTGAGCCGGCAGCAGTCCGCAGCAGGACACTCACCGGAACAAGGCCCCCTCCACGACGGAGGGGGCCGTACGTCGCTGCTTCCGTCCGACTCCGCCTTCGCGCAATGATGTTCAACGCGTCATCCCGTCCGAGCCCGGCCTTTGCCTTCCGTTGAACGTTCCGCCATCCGGCGTCCCTACCGTGCGGCCATGAGAAAACTTCTGATCATGCTCAGTGCCGCCGCACTGACCGTCGGACTCGCTTCGCCCGCCGTTGCCGACCGCGACCACGCGGACTTCGGGCAGGCCCGGCTGACGGGCTTCGCGTCCCTTGCCGCCGAAACGTTCGTGCCGGGCAGCGAGCCGTCGGGCTCGGCCATCGGGACGGGCCCGTTCAACGGCATCGCGGTACCGTTCGCGGAGCAGCCGATCCAGGGCTTCAGCGGCATCGTCAACCGGCATGACGGCAGCTTCGACGTCCTGTCCGACAACGGATACGGCAACAAGGCGAACAGCGCGGACTTCCTGCTCCGCGTCCAGCGCCTCAAGCCCGACGTGCGGACCGGAAAGGTCAAGGTACTCGGGGGCTTCAACCTGAGCGACCCCTACCGCCGCGTGCCGTTCCCGCTCACGCGGCCCGACCGCAAGCTGACCGGTGCCGACTTCGACGTCGAGTCCATCGTGCGGGCCTACGACGGCACGTACTGGATGGGCGATGAGTTCGGCCCGTTCCTGCTGCACTTCTCGCCGAACGGGCACCTCCTGCAGGCGCCGATTCCGCTGGCCGGGGTGAAGGCGCCGGAGAACCCGTACCTGAACGGCGAGCAGCCCACCACCAGCAGCAGCAAGGGCTTCGAGGGCATGGTCCGCTCGGTCGACGGCCGCCACCTGTACCCGCTCCTTGAGGGCACGGTCAACGGCGACACCCCCGGCGACCTGCGCATCAACGACTTCGACCTGCGTGCGGGCAAGTACACCGGCAAGCGCTGGATCTACCGCCTGGAGTCGCCGGCGAACGCCATCGGCGACGCCATCGCCGTCGACAGCCACCGCTTCCTCATCATCGAGCGTGACGGCGGGCAGGGCGACGAGGCCCAGTTCAAGCGCATCTACCTCGCGGACACTCGCGACCGCGACGACGACGGCGTCATGGACAAGACCCTGGTGGCCGACCTGCTGAACATCGCGAACCCCAACCGCATCGGCGGCTTCGGGACGACCTTCCGCTTCCCGTTCACCACGATCGAGGACGTGGTCCTGCTCGACGACCGCACCCTGGCGGTCATGAACGACAACAACTTCCCGTTCTCCTCAGGCCGCACCCCGGGCAAGGCGGACGACAACGAGTTCATCACCATACGGCTCTCGCACCGCCTGAACGCCGACAAGCGCGCGTTCATCTGATCCCCGCCCGAATCGCCCCGCCGGCGGCCGGACCTCCGGGCGCCGGCGGGCCCGTACGGGTCCTGGAAGACCGTTCCCGACGTGCCGCCTGCGAAGCCGTCGAGCGGGGCTGGTGGGCACTGCAGGCGGTCGAGCCGGGCACGGACCACCCGCCCCCGCGCCGACCTGCGGTGCCAAAGCCCGAAGAAGGCACTGGAGTCCACGGACGGGCACCGCAACCGGTGCCATCAAGCCCACAAGACTTCCGCCCGGGGCCGGGACGACAGCTCGAGCGGCGGCGGCGACTTCACCCGTCCGAGTGGCATGCCGCGCTGCCTCCACGCGTTGCCTGCCATGCACCCGAACGCGTCCGCACTTCGCACCTAGGGTGACGCCAGGAGGTGGCGGATGCGAGTGGGGTTGCATGCGCTCGGCATCGGTGACGGTGCCCGTCCGGAGGTCATCCGGGCGGTGGCCACAGCGGCGGAGACGCACGGCTTCGCCAGGCTCTGGTGCGGCGAGCACGTGGTGCTCGTGGACGCGCCCGACTCCCGCTACCCCTACTCCGTGGACGGCCGGATCGCCGTGCCCGCGGACGCGGACTGGCTGGACCCGCTGCTCGCCCTGACCTTCGCGGCGGCGGTCACCAGCCGGATCGAGCTCGCCACCGGCGTGCTCCTGCTACCCGAGCACAACCCGGTAGTGGTCGCCAAACAGGCCGCCACACTAGACGTGCTCTCAGCCGGGCGCTTCAGCCTTGGCGTCGGGGTGGGCTGGTCGGCCGAGGAGTTCGCCGCGCTCGGGGTCCCCTTCGCCCAGCGCGGGCGGCGCGCCGAAGAGTACCTCGCCGCGATGCGCACCCTCTGGGCCGAGGATCCGGCCTCCTTCTCAGGGGAGTTCATCCGCTTCGACGCGATCCGGGTCAACCCAAAACCGTTGCGCGGCGGCGGGCTCCCGGTCGTGGTCGGCGGCCACAGCGACGCCGCCCTGCGTCGCGCGGTCACGCTCGCCGACGGCTGGTACGGCTTCAACGTCGCCGCGTCCGACGTCCGCTCGCGCGTCGCCGTCCTCACCGACGAGTGCGCCCGCCAGGGCCGCGCCTTCGACGAGCTCACGGTTGCCGTCGCGTTGAGCGACGGCACACCGGAGCACCTGCCCGCCCTCGCCGCGGCGGGCATCACCGAACTCGTGGTCGTCGGCGCACCTCCGCCGGCTCCCGACGCGGCGGCCACCTGGGTCTCGGAACTCGCCCAGAGGTGGATTCACCGGATGCAGTGATCGGGTCCGGTCGGGGCACGAGCCCTCACGCACCTGCCGACGCAGACAGTGGATCAACAGCGCACGGCCGGGAGCACCAGCGGCACGCAAGCAGCGCGCGCCGCAGGCGGCCCTCCTCATGGCCTCATGGACGGCCGGCCCACACCAGGCACGGCTCGGAGCGTTCGGCCGGCGCCCAACTCCGATTCGATCTCCAGCCGGGTAACCCAGCGTTACCGATCACAGAACTTGAGCCAGAACCACTACTGGGGTCTTCGGTTCGGGGTGACGTCATGACGGGCACCGTCATGACGACGTCACGTAGGCAACGTCAGTAATGCCGTGCAGTCGGCCCAGGCGCCGGGAGACACTGGCGCTGTGGATCAGATTCAGGAGATCACGGGGCTGGTCGGCGGTGTGCTGGGCCCAGAGGCCGTCGGCACCTACCTCCACGGGTCCTCCGTGCTCGGCGGCCTCAGGCCTGCCAGCGACGTGGACGTGCTGGTCGTTTCCCGGCGGCGGATGGACGAGCGGGAGCGACGGGCACTCCTCGGTGGACTGCTGGGGATCTCCGGCTCCCGGAACAAGGCCCGTCCGGTCGAGCTCACTGTGGCCGTCCAGTCCGAGGTGCGGCCGTGGCGGTACCCGCCGACCGGCGACTTCCTGTACGGCGAGTGGCTGCGCGCCGAGTACGAAGCCGGCAAGATCCCCGGGCCGGAGCCGATGCCTGATCTGGCCCTGCTGATCACCATGGCACTGGCCGGCGACCACCCCCTCACCGGCCCGCGCCCGGCGCAGGTCCTCGACCCCGTCCCGCACGCCGACCTGGTCCGGGCGAGCGTTGCGGGCATCCCCGGCCTGCTCGACGACCTGGACGGCGACACCCGGAACGTCCTGCTGACCTTGGCCCGCATCTGGACCACACTCGCCACCGGCGAGATCAGGTCGAAGGACGCCGCTGCCGACTGGGCCCTCGCCCAGCTACCGCCCGGGCACCGCCCCGCCCTCGAGCACGCCAGACAGCTCTATCTCGATTCCCGCTACTCCGAAGAGAGCTGGAGCGACGCGCTACAGGCGCAGGTGCGTCCGCATGTGGACCGAGTGCTCGCCGAGATCGACCGGTCGCGCACCCGGACCCCGCGCCATGAGGGCCGCTGACTCAAGGCCTCGGGTGTCAAGCCCGACGCCCGCGTCCGCCGCGGAGAGGGGGGGTGTCTTTCGGGCCTGACCTGGCTCCGTGACGCAGCGACTGAACACGGTGGTTCTGATGTGTGGTCCTCCGGGGGCCGGCAAGACCACCTACGCGATGGGGCTGGTGCGACGCGGTTACGTGCGGCTCTCGATTGACGAGGTGGTCTGGCAACGACTCGGGCAGCGCGACGCCGGCCTGGTGCTGGAGGCGGAGGCGTTCGACCGGCTCAAGGAGGAGGTCCGTCGCGAGCAGCGGCAGGAACTGGTCGAGCTGATGTCGGCCGGGCGCGATGTGGTGGTGGACTACAGCTTCTGGAGTCGTGCCGCCCGCGATGACTGCAAGGCTCTGATCGAGAACCACGGGTGCCGCTGGGAACTGGTCCACCTCAAGGCCGATCGGACGACGTTGGAGCGTCGCCTCGCAGTGCGGAACGGCGAGGAAGGCGCCAACTCCGTCACCGTGGATGAGACGCTGTTCAGCCGCTACCTGGCCGACTTCGAGGAACCGAACGGTGAGGGTGAGCGGGTCGTCGTGCAGTCCTCGGCCTGAGGACCTCAAGCCGTTCGGCGGGGTGGGAAGGCCCGGGAGGAGCCCCGTCGAGAAGGTGCTCCTCGACGGCGGTCCCCGGTCCGAATCCGCCGGGGCCAGGTGCCGCCGGATCATTGATCAGCGGAGGGGCGGGAAGAGAGCCTCGGCGACGATCCGACACATCTGCGGATCCTCGGTCAGGCCGATCCCCAGGGCCCACAGCCAGTAGTCCACCGTGCGCACCAGCGTCCAGACGCGTACCCGGTCGGCATCGAGGTCGGCCGTCTCGACGAGGGCGGCCAGGCGCGTTCGGATGCCGGCGACCCCGTCCATGTCCCGGAATCGCCGCCAGATCAGCGGCGCCACCGCGTACTCGGGATCGCCGGTGAGCGGCTTGGGGTCGATGACCAGCCACGGCTCGCGGGCGCCGGCCAGCACGTTCTCGTAGTGCAGATCACCGTTGACCAACTGCCCCGCCGTTGTGGGGCCGTACTCGGCGGCGAGGCCGGCCGCCGCGTCGACCAGTCGCCGGGGGAAGGGACGACCGAGCTGCTCCCACTGGAGGTTCAAGCGGTCGGGGAGTCCGGCGGCGAGATCTCGCAAGCTGCCAAAACCGGGCGGGGCCGGGACCGAAAGGCGCCGCAGCAGGAGCCCGGCGGCGGTGACCGCCTCGTCGGCGTCGACTGCGGAGAGGGTGCGGCCGGCGTCGAGTCGCTCCAAAAGCAGCGCTCCCGCGGCCGGTTCGTGGTCAAGGAGCAGCACGGCCCCGTGGCCGTCCCAGGCGGCAAGACCCAGGGCCTCATGCAGCGTCGTGGCGTCCTGCCATGACACCTTGAGCGCGCAGGGCTCCTCGCCACGCCGGACAGGGACGACCAGGCCCAGGTGACCGTGGAGCGGCGCGCCGTCCACCGCCAAGCCCCATCGTGCACAGAGGCTCTCCACCAGTGCGGGCAGGGAGTCGACCCACTCCTTGCCCCTTCGGCCTGCACGGTTCACTGCCGCGGTTGCGAAATCTGCGGGAACGTCGATCACGACCCCGATCCTGCCAGGACGTGGCCGGCCCGCCCACCGACGGGCGCGGTCGACAGGCTGCAAGCCACGACGGCTTCGCGGCCGACGTGGGGAGGCTGTGGGCTGGAGTTGCAATGAACGACTCAGTCAAGCGCCGCCGTACTCGGATCGTGGGGTGCCAGCCTGGCGGAGTGAGGCTGCTGAGCTGGGCTGAAGCCGACCTTGGCGACCCGGTCCGGATGCCCGTGGTTCCCCGCCATCACCCGCCGTCCCCTGCCTCATCGGGCACACGTGCGGCACGCTCCAGCGGACCTGGTGTCTGCCCCGTGGGCTCGACGACTCGCCTTGGGCGCATCTCGTCGTCTTCGCCGCTGCCTGCTGATGCGCACTCTGGGCGGTGTTGCAGCCGCGTCAGATGACCTTCCGGTGAGTTGAGGCGTTCCGGCCGTGACCGGTGAGCGAATCGGTGGGCGCTGCGGGCCTTTCCGGCGAGCCTGCCAGGTCGGGGACGGGCCCGGGGCCTCACCGTCGCCGTCCGGTCGGACCCGACTCGCCACCCCGAAGACCCGTCCTGTCGACCGCGTCGTCGGCGCACTGGACGACCTCGGCTCCAGCGACCGGTCAGAGCGCGGTGGGAGCGGCGATCTGCCGCTTGAGGATCTTGCCGGTCGGGCCCTTGGGGAGGGCGTCGACGAGCCAGACCTCTCGCGGGTACTTGTACGGGGCCACCCGGTCACGGACGAAGTCCCGCAGCTCACCGGCACCGATCGCCGGGGTGCCGGGCCGCAGGGCGACGACGGCGGCGATCTCCTCGCCGAGGGCGGGGTGCGGGATGCCGATGACGGCGGCCTCCGCGACGGCGGGGTGCTCGTACAGGACCTCCTCGATCTCGCGCGGGTAGACGTTGCAGCCGCCGCGGATGATCAGGTCCTTCTTGCGGTCGACGATGTAGTAGTAGCCGTCGTCGTCGACCCGGGCCAGGTCACCGGTGCGCAGCCACCCGTCCACGATGGTCTCCGCGGTCGCGGCGGGGCGTTCCCAGTACCCGGCCATCACGTTGTGGCCGCGTACGCACAGTTCACCCACGCCGTCCTCGGGGTCGAGCAGGCACATCTCGACGCCCTCGATCGGGGTGCCGACGGAGCCCGGCTTGCGAGGCCGGTCCGGGTGGTTGAACGAGGCCACCGGGGAGGTCTCGGACATGCCGAAGCCCTCCAGGACGGCGCAGCCGTAGGCGGTCTCGAAGGCGTGCAGGACCTCGACGGGGAGCGAGGCGCCGCCGGAGGCGCACAGGCGCAGGGAGCCGACGTCGTGCTGTTCGGGGGCCTCCAGGCGTGCCGCGAGCATCGCGGCGTACATGGTCGGCACGCCCTCGAAGATCGTGACCCGTCGTTCCTCGATGGTGTGCAGCACCTGAGCGGGGTCGAACCGGGCCAGCAGGGTCAGCCGGGCACCGGCGGTGACCGCTGCGTTCATGGCGCAGGTCTGCCCGAAGGCGTGGAACAGCGGAAGGCAGCCCAGGACGATGTCGTCCGCGGTGATCCGCATGAGGGTGCGTGCGGTGATCTCGGCGTTGCGTGCCAGGTTGGCGTGGGTGAGCATCGCGCCCTTGGGGGTGCCCGTGGTGCCGGAGGTGTAGAGGATGACGGCCAGGTCCGTACCGTCCAGGGCCGCGGCCGGTGCCGGGTCGCGGTGTCCGGCCAGCAGGTCCTCCAGTGCCCCTGGGGCGACGGGGACGACGGTGGTCGCGGTGCCTTCGGCGCCGGCGCGGGCCTGGTCGGCGACGTCCTGGTGGGCGAAGAGGATCACCATGCCGGAGTCGCGTACGTAGTGCGCGATCTCGCGCGGCTTGAGCAGCGGGTTCATCGGAACGACGACGCCGCCCGCGCGCAGGATGCCGTAGTACAGGGCGGGGAACTCCGTCAGGTTCGGCAGCATCAGCCCCACGCGGTCGCCCGGGCGCACGGCGTCCGCCGTGAGCAGGGCGGCGGTGCGTCCGGCGAGGGCGTCGAGTTCGGCGTAGGTGAGTGTGTGGTCGCCGAGTTCGACCGCGAGGCGGTCGCCGTGGGCGTCGGCGGCACGTGCGAGGAAGTCGGTCAGATGCATGGGGTGGCCGTTTCTGGTCAGCCGCGGAGCGCGGAGGCGAGGAGGGCGGGCAGCCGGGCGATGCCGGGGGCGGCGGTGAAGCGGGTGAGGCGTTGCAGGGTGGCGAGGCCGGTGCGGCTGGTGACGAAGTACGGCGGGCGCGGCGAGAGGGACGGGGACCCGGTGAGCAGTCCGCGCGGGGCGGGTGCGAAGGGCGCGCGCAGCACGGTCTTCTCGACGCCGTCGAGCATGAAGGCGTTGTGGACGAAGCCGATGCCGCTGCCGATGGCCTGGCGGGTGTGCCCGGGATGGGCGCCCCAGGGGGTGTAGCCGAGCAGGAAGCCCACCCCGGACCAGCAGTTGACGCCGAGGGTGCCGTACCGCAGGGAGGCGATGGCGCGTTGCACGGCGGCCGCGGCCGTCTTCTCCGTCCGTGGGTGGACGATGAGGGTGGCGCCGAGGGTGCCGGGAAGTGTGTCGTTGGCGAAGTCGACGGCGTGGCCGAGGAATTCGGCCGCGGTCGCGCCCGGGAGGCGGACGACGCCGAGCGCGCTGGCGAAGACCTCGGCGGTGAGGAGGACGTCGTCCGGGTCGGTGATGTCCGGCACCAGGATGCGGCTGCCGTCCCCGAGCACTTCGGCCTCCGGGTGGGCGTCGCGGACGGCGGCCAGGCGCCGGTCGGCTCCGGGGTAGTAGTCGGCGCGCGGGGGCAGCCGGCGCAGGACGGTGCGGATCTCGTCGAGGAGGCGGTCGCTGCCGGCCCAGTCGCGGGGCAGGAGCAGGACCTGGCCGGCGATGCAGTTGTGGCCGGAGTTGATCATCTTGCTGGTGACGATGTGTTCGGCCTGGAAGCGCACATCCGCGTCGCTCCAGGGTCCCGGGACGACGATGCAGGGGCTGACGCCGCCGAGTTCGCTGGTGAACGGCTTGTCGATGAGCGGCGTGTCCTGTTCGCGGCGCTGCCCGGCCCGCTCGTCGGTTCCCCACACGATGGCGTCGTGGGTCCTGTCGCTGCCGGTGACGTGGATGGTGTCCACGGCGTCGTGGGTGGTGAGGTGGGCGCCCTCGGCGGCGCCGCCGTCGACGAAGCGCACCCAGCCGGATGCGGTGAACTCGGCGAAGACCTGCTCGAAGTGGGGGCGCAGGTAGGCATTGACCGGGTTCATCTTGGCGACCACGACCTGGCCCTGGACGTAGAGCTTGTGCAGGATGTCGAGCGCGGTGATGGAGGCGACGTTGCCCGCGCCCAGGACGAGCGCGACGCCCGGCTGCGGCGGGGAGCCGCGGTATGCGCTCGCGGCCGTGGCGAGGACGCCCTCGACCGTGGTCCCCGCCTGCATCCGTACCTGGGCCGAGTAGCCGCTGAGCAGGACGCGGTCCCAGACCGTGGCGGGGAAGACGTCGACCCGTACCCCGTCGTCGTGGCGGCGGACGGCCGCGGAGTGGACGGGGTCCTTGCCCGCGGCGATACGGCGCAGGACGTGCAGGAGGGCGCCGGTGTTCTGGGCGAGCGCCCAGGGGCCGCCGGCCCAGTCCTCGGCGGCCCAGGGTGAGTCGGGGGCGTATCCCTTGGCACGGGCGCCGGCTCCGGCCACGTCGGCGGCGCCGTCGACGATGCGCTGCATGAGCCGCTCCAGCAGGCCGATGCGCTCGCTGAGCGGGGTGGCGGCCCAGGTCCCGGCGTTGCGGCGCAGTTCATTCACGGCTCGGTCGAGGGCGGCGGTGTCGAGTGCGGTGGCGTCGGGGGTGGGGGTGTCGGGGGTACTGCTCACGTCACTCCTTGGCGGGGCGAACAGGGGCGAGGGGGCGTCATGCGGCCAGGCGGCTTGCGTCGCGGTCGGGGTCGATGAGCGTCACGGCGGCGATTCCGCCGAGCAGGAGCAGCACACCCGAGAGCAGCAGTGCGTGGCGGTAGCCGGCCGCGCCCTGGGTGTCGACCAGGCGTCCGGTGAGGGTGGGCGCGATGAGGCCCCCCGTGGTCACCACCGCGTTCATCACCCCCAGGGCACCACCGCGGCGCCGCTGGGGGGCGAGTTCGGCGACCGTGGTGACCGCGATGTTCGTCATGACTCCGGCGATCCCGAACGCGACGAGGAGGAGCACCACGGTGCCGGGTCCGCGTGTGAGGCCGGGCAGGGCCAGGCAGCCCAGCGCGGAGATGATCAGTGTGATGCCGCCCACGCGGGCGCGGGCCCACCGGCTGCTGACGCCGCGTCGCAGCAGCCATCCGGTGAGCCCGGCCTGTCCGAGCAGGGCAACGGCGTTGACCGCCCAGAGCAGCGCGATCAGGTTGGCCGCGGTGGTGGTGGAGTAGCCCAGGCCGTCGTGCAGGTAGGAGGGGACCCAGACCAGCAGCAGGGCCACGCACCAGTAGGTGCCGAGGTAGGCGGCGGTGGCGCCGATCCAGGTGCGGGTGCCGAGAACGCGCCGGTAGGGAGCGTCGTCCTGGGCATTTGCGTCGGTGCCGGGCCGGCCGGCCTCCGTGTCCCGGGCCTGTGCCGCGGTGGTGCCCAGGTAGCGGCCCTCGCCGCCGAGGGGAGCCCACGCCACCGCCCACAGCACACCGGCCACCGCGACCAGGCCGAAGGCGGCACGCCAGCCGTGGTGATGGATCAACCAGGTCAGACCGGGGGCCGCGATCACGACGCCGAGCGTGGTGCCGACGGTGATCAGCGCGCCGGGCAGATTGCGGCGCTTGTCCGGGAACCAGGACAGGGCGCTGTGCTGGGCGACGGGGAAAGCGGGCCCCTCGGCGGCTCCCAGCAGGATCCGTGACGCGACGAGCATGGCCATCCCGCCGCCGAGCGCCATCGGCAGTTGGGCCACCGACCACAGCAGCGCCATGACCAGCAGCAGCAGGCGGGGCCGTATGCGGTCGGCCAGCAGCCCCACCGCTGCACCGGAGATGGCGAACAGCAGGAAGAACGCGCTGTTCGCCAGGCCGAAGCCGGTCGCCGACAGCCCCAGGTCCCGGCGGATGGGGTCGGCCGCCAGCCCGAGGACGGACTTGTCGGCGAAGTTGACCATCATGAAGACGACGAGGAGCGCGGTGACGGCCCACGCGCGGCGTCTGTGGGCGTGAGGTGTTCTTCGGGGCGGGGCGGGCTGGACGGGTGCGACGTCGGTGTCGGTCACGGTGGCTCCGCGGTGGATGCTGCTGGAGAGCAGGAAGGGTGGCGGGGGGTCAGGAAAGCGGGACGCCGGCGATCGCGATGCGTTCCATCACCCGGCGCCGGGGGAAGTAGTCGTTGATCGCGTAGTGCTGGGTGGCGATGTTGTCCCAGATCGCGACGGAGTCGGCCTGCCAGCGGAAGCGCACCTGGTACTCGGGGACGCGGGCCTGCAGGACGAGTTCGTCCAGCAGCTGCCGGCTCTCCTGGTCGGACAGCCCCAGGATCCGCACGGTGAACGGCTCGTTGACGTAGAGCAGCTTGCGCCCCGTGCGCGGATGCCGGACGACGACCGGGTGCTCGACGGGCGGCAGGGTGACCCGCAGGGCCTGGACCTGGTCCGGCGTCATGAGCGCGCCCCAGCTGGGCACCCAGTCGTGCACGGCGGTGAGCCCCTCGATCCGGGACTTGAGGTCCTCGGACAGGTTGTCGTACGCCGCCCCCATGTCAGCCCACATGGTGTCGCCGCCGGCGGGCGGGATCTCCACCGCGCGCAGGACCGAGCCCAGCGCGGGGGCGGCCATGAAGGAGTGGTCGCTGTGCCAGATGTTCTCGCCGCCGGCGGTCATGGCGTCCTTGGCCAGACGCGAGACGCCGGCCATGTCGCCCTTGGGGAAGAAGGGGTTCGGCTCCGGCTCGCCCCAGATCCCGGCCAGGGCGAGCTGCGCCTGCGGGGTGAAGTCCCGCTGGCCGCGGAAGAACACCACCTTCCACTCCAGCAGGGCCTGCCGGAGCTCCTCGGCGAGCTCCTCGTCGACCGGCTGCGCGAGGTCGACACCGCTGATCTCCGCGCCGATGTGCGGGGTGAGGGGCGAGAGCCGCAGCCGGCGGTACTCGAAAGGAGCCGTCCCCGGCGCGGTGCGCTCCAGCACGCGCGGGCCGTAGTGCATCAGCGGCTTGTCGACGGCAGGTCGGGGGGTGGCAGGGGCGGACATGCGGGCCTCCACGGTCGCACCGGAATATCGTTACCGGAAGTATCGATATTGAGGTGTGGAGGGGCAAGAGCCGACCGGAAACTTTTTTCGGGGCGGGAGCGGCCCGAACGGCCGCGGCCCGGCTCAGGCCGGGCGGCCCACCGCGCGGCCCACAAGATCGATCAGATCGTCCACGAGCCGCTCGTCGGGCAGCTCGCGCTCGGCCAGCAGGCGGTAGACCAGCGGCGCCGCCACCAGCGTGGCCGCGGACCGCACATCGACGTCGGGCCTGACCTCGCCACGGGCGATCCCGCGCTCGAGGATGCTCCGGGTCTCGCCCATCATCCGTCCGACGAACTCGGCGTACACCCCGCGAGCCCCGCCGTCCTCCGCGGCCGCCCCGATCATCTCGGCCATCAGCCGGTCCGTACCCGGCCGCCGGTAGGCCGCCAGGCGCGCGGCGAGGACCTCACGCAGCTCCGCCCGGAAATCGCCCAGGTCCGGTACGGACAACTCGCCGATCCGCGCCTCGGCTGCCGCGATGACCAGGGCCTGCTTCGTGGGCCACCGCCGGTAGATCGCCGGCTTGCTCACCCCGGCGCGCGCCGCGACGGCATCCATGGTCACCGCCGCGATGCCCTGCTCCGTCACCAGCTCGATCACGGCGTTCAGGGCGGCACTGGTCACCCGCTCGTTCCGCGGGCGCCCCGGGCCCCGCTCGGCCTTCTGCGCCTGTGTACCGACCATGGTCCGAGCATACGGGCCGCCCCTGGACGGCCCGCCGGGTACCGTGCCGCGCCTTCGCTCAGCCGGCCGAAGTGCCCTGGTGGAAGTACATGCGCCAACCCGTTTCCGTCAGACGCCACAGGGAGCTTCGCCATGCCCGGCGTCCGCCGTTGTCAGCCAAGTACGTCAGGTGCACGACACCCGGAGCGAGCACGACGCCTGACATCTCGCTGACCTTGACCGGCGACTCCGGATCCACTGAGCCGGCACTCGTCACGGTGAGGATCGATGTCGCGTCCCACCGGCGGCCAGATGCCCCGAACTCGACGAACTCCGGGTCCAGCAGCTCCGAGACAAGGACCGGCGAAGCACGCACCTCAGGATCGAGAAGCCTCAGCTCTGCATCAATGGCCGCCTGAACAGCTCGCTCACTCTCGTCTGCCACACCCGAACCCTACGTCCACGTGCCGTCGCCTCTCATCCACATCCCCGGCCGGCCCGATCAGCGACTGCCGTCCAACCCATGCGCAAGTGCTGTCACTCGCGGTCGGGGTCGGTCAGCTTGATGCCGTCCGGGGTGATGCCGGCGCGCCGAAGGAACTCCGGCAGATCAGCCGGGCGGTAGGCGAGACCCAGGATCTCGCCGCTACCACCCGACTCACGTCCCCAGGGTGCGCTGTCCCGGACCGGGGCGCATCCTTGAACCTGCGGCCCCGTCCGACCTACCTCCACACATACGCGCTCCGAGCGGGGTCGCCCGGGCGTAGGCGCTCACCGCCAAGGCGCTGGAAGCGGTGGGGCCTCCATCGGCCTCCCGTGGTGCTCACCGTCGGAGGCCGCCGCGTCCGGCCGCCATCACCCTCCTGCCTGCTTCGAAGTACGATCTGACCGAAGATCACGCCTACGGCTCCGCCGATGGGCTGCGCACCTGCAGCCGACGCGCACCGCTGGGCCATCACGCCGTCACAGCGAAGGGCTCCGTCGGCGCACACCGTGCCAAACAGCAGGCGGTGCCTGGGACCCGCAGCTTTGAGTGGTGATTGCCTCCCACTCTCAGACCGCCTCACCGCGCTCGAACAAGAACGAACAAGACGCAGATGACGACAAGCGCCGTCGGCGGCGGGAAGGAGCCAGGCGTGAGGGACATCACTGGTGCCGGCGCACGCGCCCGCAGCGCCAAGGGTGCGCTGGAAGGGCGCGTCGCTGTCGTCACCGGTGCGGCTCGAGGTGTCGGCGAGGCACTCGCCCGGAACTTGTCGGCGGCCGGCATGCTGGTCGTGCTGCTGGGCCGCGAGGAGAAAGCCCTGTCCCAGGCGGCAGCCTCCCTGCTCAACCCGAGCATCTGCCTCGAGGCGGATGTCACCGACCGCGCCGCACTGGATCGCGCTGCCCGGCGGGTGGGTGAGGAACTCGGTCCTGCCAGCGTGGTGGTGGCCAACGCGGGTATCGCCGTCGGGGGGCTTTTCGCTCAAACCGAGGCCGAGCTCTGGCAACGCGTCATCGACGTCAATCTGGTGGGGGCCGCGAACACCGCCAGAGCCTTCCTGCCCCAGCTCACCCGCACCCGCGGCTACTTCCTGCAGATCGCCTCGACCGCCGCCTTCTCCTCCGCACCCTTGATGAGCGCCTACTGCGCCTCCAAAGCCGGCGTGGAGTCCTTCGCGCAGGCGCTGCGCGGCGAGGTCGAGCCCGACGGCGTGACCGTCGGTATCGCCTACCTCCACTGGACCGGTACCGACATGATCACCGGAATGGATGATCATCCGGTGCTGCGTTCCCTGCGGCGGAACCAGCCGGCGTTCGCCCGCCGCGTCCACGCACCCGATCAGGTGGCTGACTGGCTTGCCACGGGTATCGCGCATCGCGCCCACCATGTGTACGCGCCACCGTGGCTGCGCTGGTGCCAGCTGTTGCGGCCGCTTTTCCCGGCGGTGGTCTCCCGGGTCGCCCGACGCGAACTGCGTTCGCTTACCCCGGCAGAGCTCGGGGCCGCCACCGAAGTCATGGGGGCAGGCGGCCGCGCCGATTGGGATGCCTTCACCTCGCCCGTCCGATCACAGCCGCCGGAACGCCCGCCCACGTGATCGCACGTTACTGGCATCGGCTCTTCGGGGTGACGATTCGTTGAAGAGCCCAGCGGTAGCCCTTCGCCCGACCGAAACCACGTGACAGCGACTTGATCGGAGACCGAGGATGTCGCTGTGATCAAGATACGAACTGCTTCCACTGACGATGCTCCGCTGCTTGCAAGCCTGAACGGCACCGTCCACGAGCTGCATGTGGCACACCGTCCTGACTTGTTCGTCGACTCGCCTGAGCAGGATGCCCTTGAAGCGTTCTTCGTAGCCCGGCTGACCGATCCCTCAACCACCGCCTTCGTCGCCGAGACCTCAGACGGCAGAACCGTTGGGTACGCCCAGGCTCGAGTCGTGAGCTGGGATTCCAGTGCACTGGTCCGATCGGACCTAGTCGTGGTTCTTGATCAAATCGCGGTGGTCCCCGATGCCGGCGGCATGGGCGTCGGCTCGGCGCTGCTCGAAGCGGTGCGTGAAGTGGGACGCAAGGAAGGTTGTCGACGCCTGGTGACTGAAGTCTGGGACTTCAACGAAGGCGCTCGTGCGTTCTACGACGCTACTGGCTTTCGTCGCATGAACGTTCGACTGGATCAGCTGCTCTGACTCGGAAGCACGATTAGGCAGCGCGCTGACAGCTTGCACCGATGACCCCTTCGCCCGCGTGAGGCCAGCGCCACTGTCCCGCCCTCCCGCCAGGCCTTCTGCCACCCGTAGGCCGACTTTCGAACTCACCCGCAACCTGCGGGCGACCTCCGGCGAAGCGACTTCCTGGTCGAACAACCCGGCGGCCTCCAACCGCACTGCCTCGCGACGCCGACGGCCCTTTTTGTGTGGCTGACTGACGGTCATCGGCGCGGTACGCCATGCGTATGCGCTATGCGGATGGGGGCGGGCTGACGGCGACCGGCCAGCCACGCTGTCTGACGCAGGTCAGCCAGGATGCTGTGCATGGCCGAATCTGAAGAGGGCCCAGACGTGGTCTCGTTCCGCGAACTGGCACTACGACTCAACACCGCCGGGATCGCTGATGGGGATCTTTGAAAACGGCCGGGGCCGCTCCTCGCCCCACTTGGTTGGTCTGCGAGCTGGACGGGGAAGATGGGGAGCGGAGAGCGGTCCTTGATCACCAGAATGTAGGCTTTGGCCATACCTGGTGACCGACGGATGGATCGGATCGGGACGGCGCGGCCCCGTTGGTGAGTGTGGGACCCGGGCCGTTGGCCTGATCGGTCCGCGAGTCTTGATCGTTGCCGAGCCTGCTGATTAGTCGGTCGGCATGACTGATCTTGGACCCGTCGCCTGGCCGCCTGCCCCGATCAAGACCGAGCGGCTCGCGCTCCGAGAGCCCGAGGCCCGGGACCGTGCGGCGTTCATCGAGCTGCTGGCGTCGCCAGAGGTGCACACCTACCTTGGCGGCCCCCGGCCGCGTGACGAGCTTGAGCGCGAGATGCCCGGGTTGCCCGAGCGGTGGCCGGGGAGTTACGTCGTTGATCTCGACGGGTCGATGATCGGCCAGATCCTGCTCAGGAGGCAACGGAGCATCGTCGCCCGGCTGCTGCGGGGAAGGCCGATCTCGGCTACCTGTTCCTGCCGCGGGCATGGGGATTCGGGTACGCCGCCGAGGCGTGCGCGGCGGCACTCGATTGGTTCGACGGCGTCCTTCCCGGCGAGCCGGTGGTGCTCACCAGCCGAACCGCCAACGTCGGCTCGATGCGCCTCGCGGCAAAGCTGGGGTTCACCGAGGTAGAGCGGTTCCACGCCTGGGACGCCGAGCAGTGGCTCGGCTTGCGGTCCCCGGTCACGCCGTCCGCTTGAGCTCGTGCTCGACGGCCTCGGAGCCCCAACGCGACAGGTACTGCTGGGACGGAGCTCAGCGCTGTCGAAACTCGTGGACGAAGCCGCGTTGTGGGCCCGCCGACCGTCAGGTCGACGAGCCCGGTGATCAGTGAGGGTCAGTGGACGACGGTCACGGGGTCCTTCGCAGCGGAACGATGTCGGGGATCGTGGTGGGGACGGAAGGGCGGGGCGGCTTCAGGGGTCGCGAGCAGCGCGACGATGGTGACCGGCAGGTTGCCGGATCACCGGCCAGTCGGGTGGTGATCGACCAACCGCCTTCGACGACCGGCAGCCGGCACGTTCACACGAATCGAGCGATCCCGGAGAGGGCCGCCCCCAACGTCCGACCGAGGGGGCGCCGACCCTGAAACAGGACAGGCCCCCGTCGCTTCGCCGCGGGTCTCCTGCCCGAGGGCTACGCGGGGGGTGGAGGGGGCCCTTCACCCTCGGGTGCTGCGGCCAGCTTCACGCCCGCCAGGCGGGACCACAAGCCGCGCGACCCATACGAGTGTGCGGGGCGCGCTCTGCACGCATCGAGGGCCAATGGGTGCATTCGCGGCGCAAGTGTCAGCGAGAAACACCCATCTTGCCGGCCGTCCACTCCTCGGCGGAAACGAGTAGGTGAGCGACCTACCTCACGCCCCTGACCTGGGCTCGCTCCCATCGGCCTCGTCGTCGGTCGTCGTCAGTCGTCCCGGGGCGCCCGCGCACGGTCCAGGGAGCGCTGTGCGCGCCGCAAGCGGGCTTCGAGTACGGGCAGCCGGCTCGGCCCGTTGGACCGTGGCGTCCGCAGCATCGAACTGCATCTCGGAAAACAGACGGATCACCCGCAGGCGTGTCAGATCTGGCGACAGCTCGAACGTCTACGATCCGCGGCATGGGTGGCGTCGCTGTTCCGGAATCTCTCGCTGACCTGCAGCGAGCGTACGACGCGGCCCGGAAAGCAGTCCGCGGTCATCACCGGGCGACAGGTCCGGTGCTGGAGTGGACGGAGGAGCAGCGGGCCGAGTGTGGTGCGCTCCACAGCAAGTGGGGGAGGTTGCGGCGGACCTCCGCGCGGCCATTGAGGAATCCGGCTTGGACACGGAGCACGGCGCGTACGAGCTGCGGCGCGCGCTGCGGCGGGCCACGTACGGCGAGGACCACACCGGCGACCGCCGCACCGGAGGCGGCCCGCTGCCGGCTGCGAGACCACCGCACTCGTGGGAGCTAAGTTGCCTTGGGTTGCACGGCACGCGTGCCCGAGGCGGGCTCCTGTACATCCTCGGGCAGGAAGGTCTCGCCTTCCCCGAAGTCCGGGGCCTGGAAGGGGTTTGTCGTCGGGGTCGGCGATGCTGCAGTGGCACAGCGGGGTCGCCCTTCCAGGGCGGAGAACAGCGACGTCAGATCGATGAGAGGTTTCCCTTCCGTAACAGGACCCCCTGAAGGGGCCTGGTGTGCCGTGACCCGGCACAGCGGTCCTAAAGCTTGGTCATCTTGGCGTACGGGCTCAAGATCCGCATTTGCGCCGAGCCGAAATCCACGAGCGCCGCGGTTCCGTCGTCTATGCCGATCACCCGGCCGAGACCATAGATGTCGTGTGTGACCTGGTCACCCACGGCGAAGACCTTGGGAGCCGGCGTGACCGGGGCCTTGAAGGGGCTGGTGGGCAAATGACGCTTCGGTGCAGCAGGCTTTGTCATTGTCCCCAGTATGCACCTACGAAATGTGTCGGTGGCTGACTCCCAGGGGCAGGAGTAGCTGATCGTTGTACTTCACTCCGGCAAGAGCCGGGCCAACCGACCGGCCGGCAGACGGGCGGGGCAGCCGCGTGGGAGGCCGAACCGGACGTACCCTTCGTGGTGTCTACGGCGTCACATAGCGGGCGCCAATCACTGGAGGCAATACCTCATGCTGATCGCTCAGCGCCCCTCGTTGACCGAAGAGGTCGTCGACGAGTTCCGCTCCCGGTTCGTGATCGAGCCGCTG
>NZ_JBSFLB010000033.1:0-99068 GCF_053598835.1 Streptomyces sp. NPDC001070 | reverse complement strand
TCTGCGGGTCGAAGACAGAGGTCTCGTGGTCGGGGTCGGCCCGGTTGTGTGGCTACACCCACCTGCACGTGAGCCACTTCTCGTGGTCGTAGAGGTCCTGGGACGGATACCGGTCCATGACGGGTATCACCTCCGTGGTGTCCTCGGGAAGGACGCGCTGGGGAAGGGCGCCGAAGCGGGCCTGACGGGCCACGGCGTCGGCGTCCTTGATTGTGATCGTGACCACCTTCTGCGTATTCGGCATGGTCGTCCTCTTCTCCGGGTCTTTCTCGGTGTCGATACGGTGACCGCGGAGAGGCCGGAAGCCTGCCGCGCCCGCAGCCGGTGACGTCCTCAGAAAACCTGGAGGAAACACCCGCACGTGATGGTGACGATGGCCACAGCCACCGTCGCCGCCTTCAAAACCTTGGTTACAGTCACGGGAATCCTCCGGTGGGGGCAGTGCGGCGCTCGGTGCCACCGCGGCCGGCGCCCCGGCGATCCGTTCCACGGGTGCGGTGCCGGCTCGTACGCGGGGGTCGGCTCCCGCCGCGCTTGCTGCCGACGGTCGCACAGGCAGCGTCACCTGTCAAGGGAGTGATGATTCCTGGTGACCGCGTCGGGCCGGGTCTCCGGCTTGTTCCGCGCCGCCGACCACCGCCTGCGTCAGCGAGATGACTTCTCGGGTCGGGCGAAAAGATCAGCGCGACCCGGGCCAGGCCGACGAGGCCGCCGACAATCTGCATGCCGATGACGCCGGGCACGGAACCGAGCTCGACAGCGGGACGTTGACCGGGGGGATCTTTGCCAGGCGCAGGAAGCCAGGAATTCGTCCCACGCCCAGTTGTCCCGCTCCGGCGTCCGGTTCCGGAAGGCGGTAACGGCGCGGGTACGGCAGGCCGGCCCGGGAGTCCTCGTGCCCTGGGCAGCTCCCGAGGACAGATCCGGGCAGGCGCTGGAAGATGGAACCGGGACGTGCCGAGTCCGTCGTCACCGTTCTCGGGCAGCCGCTTTCGCACGGCCGAGAAGACGAGAAGACCGCGGTGCAGGCGATCGCACAGCAAGCCGTTGCGCCGCCCAGGCGGTCGGGGTACCCGCTTCCGCCAACCCTGTTCCACTGGATCGCGCATGGAGGCAACCATGGGCGCAGTCCTCGGTGACGTGCTGGGTTTCGCGGCCGCTGTCGCAATCAGCCCGCTTCCGGTCATCGCCATCATCCTCATTCTCGCCACGCCCCGGGGACGTCTCAACGGGGTTCTCTTCACCGCCGGCTGGATCCTGGGGCTCTCGGCACTGGGCGCGGTGATGCTGGCGATCTCTTCCCCCGCAGGTGCATCTGCCCACGATCACCCGGCCACCTGGGTGGGAGTTCTCAAGCTCGCTCTGGGCGTGTTCCTCCTCCTCTTCGGTGCGCGGCTGTGGCACCGGCGTCCGAGGGATCCCTCGCAAGCACAGTTGCCGAAATGGATGGGCGCGATAGACCGCCTTGCGCCGGTGAAGGTCTGGGGACTCGGACTGGCCTTGGCGGCGCTCAACGCCAAGAACGCCCCGCTGACCATCGCCGCGAGTGCCACCATCGGCTCAGCCGGGCTGCCGGTCGGGCAGCAGATCGCATCGCTGGCGATCTTCGTCCTGATCGCCAGCCTCGGCCTGCTGGCTCCACTGGCAGTCTTCCTGTTCGGGGGAGAGCGAGCGAAGACCACACTCGGTGGTTGGAAGGACTGGGCAGCTCAGCACAATGTCGCCGTGATGGCGGTCCTGTTCTTCGTTCTCGGGCTGAAACTGCTCGGTGACGGCATCCGCATCCTTACCTCCTGACAGCCTGCTAACGAGTGGCGCTGCGATCCGATCACGGATGCGCAAGTTCGCGACCGCCTCTGCCCGCCTGCCGGAACTGTGCCTGCGGAATGCCCTGGAGTGACCGGGGTGGACCGCACGTCGCCGATCGTTCTGGCAGGGCTGCTCCTCGCGAGGACGAGAATGCGCCCATCTGTGCGCGTGTGTCCGCAGATGGAAAGATCGATATGTGCGCTGTCCGCCGGGACGTTTCGCGCCGCAGGACGCGGGAGTCACTCCGGGCATCATCGTGTGCGCGCTCGGTGACGGTGGCCCATGCGGGATGAGGGTGAGGCGAGAGCGATGCATGGTCGAACGGGCTGACGGGATGAGGAACTACGGCGGAATGACCGCCGGAGAGCGCACGGCGGTGCGCCGCCGCCGCATCATGCAGTCGGCGATCGAGTTGTTCGCCGCGCAGGGCTATGCCCGTACCTCGATCCGCTCGGTGCTCCGCCACTGCGGTTTGCCGGACCGGTACTTCACGGAGAGCTTCTCGTCCCTCGACGAACTCCTGGCCGAAGTCCTCAAGGAGATCCACCAGGAGGAGGCCGCACGGTGCGAGGACGCGCTCGACGGGGCCGGCACGCGTCGGGACAGGGCACGCGGCATGCTCGGTGTCCTGGCCGGCGGGGTGGCCGACGATCCGCGCAGGGGGCGGGTCAAGCTGATCGAGTCGCTTGCGGGCGGCCCCCTGGCCGCCCGGGAACGGCGACGCGGACTGCGGCATCTGGCCGGCTTGGTCGAGTCGCTGTTCCGCGAGGAATGGAGCGACCCGGACGCCGATGTGACCGCGATGGCCATGGCCATGGTCGGTGGTGTGAACCAGATCCTGCTGGACTGGGCCGACGGCGAGCTCGCATTCTCACGCGGGGAGTTCGTGGAGCAGGCGCTCAATCTCTTCGACGCCATCGCGGAGTTCGGCGGACGCCGCGGCGGTGACGGTGCGGCAGCCGGATCATGACGTCCCGACGGTCCGCGCCTCGCCCGACCGCGCCGGGGTGACGGCCCGGGAGGTGAAGGCGGCGTCTCCGTCCATGCCCGCAGTCTGAGGCCCGGCCAGGGGATCGGCGAGGGATTTTCCCCGTGCCCCGATGCCTCCGCGCGCCTCCGGGAAACAATGCCACCGGGCGGGGCCGCGGTCGCGGCCCCGCCCGGTGGATGTCCCGTTCGTGACGTCAGCGCAGGCCGAAGGCCCGGTCGATCGTCTGGGAGACGGTGTTGCCGGCGCTGTCCCGGGCGGTGACCCGGAGCGTGGCGAAGCCCGCGGACCTCGGCGCGCTCAGGTTCGTCCGCCACCCGTCACCGCTGCGGCTCAGCTCCGACCGGTGCCAGGTCTTCCCGTCGTCGTAGGAGACCTCGAGCGAGGGCTTCCCGATGGCGGCGGTGGTGCCGGGCAGGTGCGAGGCGGTCACCGTCACCTTGGCGTGCCGGTCCGCCCGGCCCGCCTTGTCGGTGTCCACCCCGTAGTCGAGCTGGATCAGCGGCAGGGACACCGCCGCGTCGGCCCCGGTGGCTTCGGAGGTGAAGTTCCACTCGGTCAGCGTGTGCGTGGAGTACGGGTTGACCCAGGCCCCGCGGTCGTTGTCGACCACCAGCCGGTAGGGCAGCTTCTCGGGGGCGAGCCCGGTGATCGGCAGGAACTCGGAGTTGCCCCAGTTGAGCTGCCGGTCGCCCTGGTAGAGCGACATCCAGTCCTTGACGTCGTAGTTGCCGTAGGCCTCGCCGACGTGGCCGGAGCCGGAGTCACCCCAGCCGGGTGCGGGGATGTAGACCCCGTCGAGGTAGCGCACCGGCTGGTAGCCGATGGGGCCCATCCGGGGCCGCTGGATCGGACCGAACCAGTTGACCTTGGCGGTCTTCCCGGCCGCGTAGCGCAGGACGCCGAGCGAGTGCTGCCCGGTCTCGCCCGCGATGAACGCGTCGTCCAGCCAGTCGGTGCCGGAGGTGACCCAGTCGGTCCGCTCGCCCTGGGCGGGCGCGGTGACCTGGTTCGAGACCGCCCAGCCCCGCCACACGTCGGTGCGGAACTCCATTGCCTTGCCCGGGCGGTGGTTGCGGAACGAGACGTCCACCCGGCCCAGGTCACGCTGGTTCACGCGCCAGGTCGGGTCCGCCGGGACGGCCCCGGTCCAGTGGTGGACCACGTCGTAGAGGTAGTCGGTGGTGGGGTGCGACGTGACCTTCAGTTTCACTGGTCCGTGTCCGAGCGCGCTGATCAGGTCGGCGCCCTGGTCGGCGCCCAGGGTGGCGACCGTCAGCGGGGCCGGGCTTTCGGGGCTCCAGGGATTCTCGTCCCAGGGCTGCAGCCGGCCGGTGCCGTCGTTGACGACCACGAGCACCTTCGCGCCCGCCGCCGCGGCGGCCTCGGCCTGCGCCCGGATCCCGGCGGTGCCGCTGCCGCGGACCACAACGGCCTTGCCGCGCGCGCCGTGCCACGCGAGCTCCTTGGCCGTGCCGTCACCGCCGTAGACCGCCGTCAGCGTGCGGGTGCCGGCCGGCAGCGGCTTGGCCGCGCGCTTGACCAGCGGGTCGGCGTACGTCGTCGACTTCGTGCCCAGGGTCAGCGCCGGCTGCTCCAGGCGGAAGCGGGCGCCGAACTCGAACTCGCCGTCGGTGACCTTCTTGCCGGTCGGCAGCGCCCAGATGCTGTCGTAGGTCTCATTGGGCAGCATGGAGGACTCGACCAGGCTGTCGCCGAACGACCGGTGGACGTCCAGGCGCGGGGCGACCGGGGTGGTCTGCCCCGGCGTGCGCGCCAGGATCTGACGGGTCTTGCGGCCGTCCAGGGTGATGCTCCGGTCCTGGTCCAGCTGGACGTCGTTGAAGGCGAGCAGCGCCATGCCCAGGGAGTGCGGCCCGTTGGCCCCCTGCACGTCGGCGGTGAGCCAGCCGCTGTAGCTGCCGACGGGCAGCCGCGCGGTGCCGGTGCCGGACTCGTCGAGGTCCATCACCGTGAAGAGGTGGTCCGCGGTGAGCAGGACCCTGCCGGCAAGGGGCTTGCCCGAACGGTCCTTGGCGGTGATGGTCAGGTTCTGCCGCTGACCCTCGTTGGCGGCGCCGATCAGGGTCCGGCCCCGGACCGTTCCGGTGCCGTCCTTACCGGTGATCATGCCGCTGATCGACTGGTCGAGCGGCAGCCGGTCCAGGTCCGCGGTCAGGGAGACCGAGGCGGTGCCGTGGGCCGGGACGGTGACCCGGTTCTCGGAGAGGGTGAACAGTCCCGCCGGGGCCGCCGAGTCGATCGCCAGGTCCAGGGTGACCGGGGCGTCGCCGACATTGGTGTACGTCACCTTCTGGACGTCGGTCTCTCCCGGCTTGTGCGGCCAGGCGTGGAAACCGGAGAAGGCGCTGGCGGTCGCGAAGACCGTGGCGTGCACCGCCGCCGGTGCGTCCAGCCGTCCGGCGCCCGCCTGGTACGGCGTGTACGACGGGGTGGCCTTGGCGCTGCTGACCAGCGCCTCCTTCAGCTGGGAGCCGGTCCAGTCGGGGTGGGCGGCGGCCAGCAGCGCGGCGGCGCCCGCGACGTGCGGCGTCGCCATCGAGGTGCCGCTCATCGTGGTGTAGTAGCCCGAGCCCCGCTTGTAGTGGGAGCGGGCCGCCAGGATGTCGACGCCGGGTGCGGTGATCTCGGGCTTCAGCCCCAGGTCGCCGTCACGCGGGCCGGTGCTGGAGAAGTCGGCGAGATGGTCCGCGGAGTCCACGGCGCCGACGGTCAGCGCGGAGTCCGCGGCGCCGGGGCTGCCGATGGAGTGCGGGCCGCCGTTGCCCGCCGCGATGACGAACAGCGCGCCGGTCTCGCGGCTGAGCCGGTCGACCGCCTGGCTCATGGGGTCGGTGTGATCGCCGCCGCCGCCCAGGCTCATGCTGATGATCTTGGCCTGGGCGTCGCGGGCGGCCCATTCCATGCCCGCGATGATCCAGGACTCCTGGCCGCTGCCCTCGCTGTTGAGCACCTTGCCGATGTCCAGGCGGACACCGGGGGCGACGCCCCGCTCCTTGCCGTCGGAAGCGGCTCCGGTACCGGCGATCGTCGAGGCGGTGTGGGTGCCGTGGCCCTGGTAGTCCAGGGTGTCCTGCTCGTCCGGGATGAAGCTGGCGCTGGTCTCGATCTGGTCGGCGAGGTCGGGGTGTTCGGCGTCCACTCCGGTGTCGAGGACCGCGACCTTGACGCCCTTGCCGGTGTTGCCCTCCGCCCAGACCTCCGGCGCACCGATCTGCGCGGTGGAGTCGGCCAGGTCGGCCTTGACCTTGCCGTCGAGCCAGACCTTGGCGACACCGCCGGCGAAGGCAGGCTTCGCCGACCGGGCCGCCGCGCCTGCACCACCGGTGAGCGCGGACCAGAACGCCGGGGCCTGCTTGCGGTTCTGCGCGACGGCCGCGCCCTGGATGCTGTCCAGCCTGCGGACGACGGTCGAGCCCGTCATCCTCGGCTGCGTCCGGGAGCGGGCGGCGGCGTCGGTGTAGCTGACGATGAGCGGCAACCGGGTGGTGTGCGCGTCGTCGTAACCGTCGGCGATGAGCCGCGTCACGTTGAACAACTGCTTGTCGAGCTTCCCGGCGCCGACGTAGGGCAGTACGGCGTCGGGGTAGACGTACGTCGCCCCGTCGATGACGGCGCGGTGGAAGCCGGCGGTGGTGCCGTCCGCGCTTTCGAAGGACCGGACGACGGTGCCGTCGGCGGCGGTGCCGATCGTGACCTTGTCGCCTGTGATCAGGGTGACGGTGTGTGTGCCGCCGCTGCCGGGCGACCGTTGTGCGGCGGTGGTCACGGGACCGGCCGGGTCCGCGGATACGGCGGCCGTGGCCGGTATGACCCCGACTGCCAGGGCGGCGATCACGCCGAGCGTGATCGCCCCGGGCCCGGGCCTGGGGATGTGGACCATGGGCAAGGAAACTCCTCAAGCCATGTGAAGAGTGGACGGCCATTGATCCTCGGGCCGCCCCCGACCCGGCTCAAGGGGTGGACGGCGTCGCTCTTGTGCCATGGCGCAGTTGTGTCATCCGGGGAATCGCCCGAGTGTCGCTGTGTGATGACAAGACCTGCTATGACCGTGAGTTCGTGCACACAACGGAATATGGGTGCGGTCGAATCGCGCCGGCGGACTTCCGGCCGGACTCCGGGACGCGCGGGGCGGCAAGGGGGCGGACAATCCGCGCGGCCGACTGGTGCGCCAATGCCTGATACTACGTCAATCATCGCGAGGGCGAAGCACTTTGCCCGTTCGGAGGGCGGCCTGCCTGCCCGCTCCGTGCGTGCCCGCCCGCCCCACCGGGAGCCCGGCGCCGATGGCCGGATCCTTCGGCGTCGGCGACTCCGCGGGCGTGCCGGACGCCGGTTCCGGCTCGCACCGCCCGCTCTGCTGGCCCCGCCGGGGCGGGGCCGTTGACGGTGCGCGGCGGGACGCTCCGTGCCGTCGGCGGTGCCGGGGCGGGCACCGTCCCGGGGCCGGGCCCCGCCGGTCCCGTCCTCCCGCACGTTCGGCCGGCCGCCGCCCCCACAGGCGTCGTACCGGGGCTGCGTGGGCGGGCAAAGGGCCGGGCGCCGTGGGGCAAGGAGTGGGCACGGCTCCTGCCTACGGTCGGGGTGTCCCACCACGAGTGGGCGCCCGATCCGCGGGAGGACCGGGACCGCGCCCCGATCGGCCGGTTCCCGGCACGCGGTGCACAGTGAGGGAGCGATGGTGATGACGGACCCCGAACAGTTCGAGCAGGAGCCCGAGGACCGCCGGCCGGTGCGGAACCTGGTCGTCGCGGCCGCGGTGGTGTGGGTCCTGGCGGTCGGCGCGCTCTGCGCGACGCTGCCGTTGTGCACCCATGTGAGCCTCGCGTGCGGCATCGCGCCGCTGGCCACCGCGGCGGTCGTGGCGGTGGTGCTGGGCCGCCTGCGGAACCACTACCGCCACAGGGCGGCGCGAGCGCGCACGGTCTCCGACGCCGTGCAGCGTGTGCTGCTGAGGCCGCTTCCCCGGCGCGTCGGCACTCTGGCGCTCGCCTCGGTCTACCGGGCCTGCGGCGGCTGCGGGCAGGTGGGCGGCGACCTGTACGCGGTCGCGCGGACGGGCGGCGCGACCCGCCTGATCATCGGTGACGTGCGCGGCAAGGGCCTGCCCACGTTCGCGGACGTCGCGGCCGTGCTCGGCGCCTTCCGGGAATGGGCTCCGCGCGCCGCCACCCTGGCCGAACTCTCCATCCGGCTGGAGGAGAGCTTTGTGCGGCACCTGGCCGAGACCGACGAGCCCGCCCACGAGAAGAACGAGCGCTTCGTGACGGCGCTCCTCCTGGAGGTGCCCGACGGCGAGCCGGTGGCACGCATGGTCAACTTCGGTCATCCGCCGCCTGTGCGCGCCCGCCGGGGGAGCGTCGCCCTGGTGTCCGGCTGCCCGTCACCCCCGCTGGGCCTGGACGGGCTGCGGGACGGCGGCGCCACCGAGGAGCGCTTCGAACTGGACCCCGGTGACACGCTGTTGCTCTACACCGACGGGCTCATCGATGCGCGTGACGGTGCCGGGGCCTGCTATCCGCTGCTGGAGCGCGCGACGGCGTGGCGGTGGATCCGCCCGTGCCCGGCCCGCCAGGAGTGCCTGCGGGCCGTGCTCGGGGAGATCCTCGATGACCTCGTGGCCCACGCCGGTGCGCTCCCGGAGGACGACTCGCGATGGTCGCGCTGACCCGTGTCGAGGAACCGGGTGCCGCCGTGCTGCCACATCCGGCCGGTGAGGTGCGGCGCGAGGACGCGGGCCCGCTGTGGCGGGACTGATCGGCGGCCGCTCGGCCGGCGGCGTACGGTCAGGGGTCGGGGACCCACAGGGCGCCGGCCTGCCGCCACTCGACCGGCGACAGACCGTAGACCCCCCGGAAGGTCCGGCTGAAGTGCGCGTGGCTCGCGAAGCCCCAGCGGTGTGCGATCGCCGCCACCGTCAGCCCCGCGAACTCCGGGCTCGCGAGGTCCTTCCTGCAGGCCTCCAGCCTGAGGTGCTGGATCCACCGGCCCACGGTCATGGGCTCGCCCTGGAAGAGCTTGTGCAGGTAGCGGACGGAGATGTGGTGTGCCGCCGCGATGGTCGTCGGGCACAGGGCCGGGTCGTCGAGGTGAGCGCGGATGTAGTCGTGGACCCGCAGCAGCAGGGCCTCCTCGACGGCGGGCGTGTCTGCCTCGCCGGCGTTCGCCTCCAGGGTGACCAGTGCCGTCAGCACGTCGACGATCCCGCGTCGCAGGAACCGTTTCGATTCCCGCGCGCAGGCGTAGTGCTCCGGCGCCGCGGCGAGCCCGTCCACGTATGACGAGAGGATCCCGGCGATGCCGTGGGCGGGGGAGTAGCTCCGGCCGGTGGCCAGGCGCAGCGCCGAGTCGGGGAGGTCCAGCATGTCGCGCGGAACCGTGGCGACGTGCTGTCGCACGGGGCCGGCGAAGTCCAGAACGTAGGGCCTCCTGGTGTCCAGGATGACGAGTTCGCCCGCCGCGACCGTCACCTCCCGGCCGTCCTGGACCGCGACGCTGCCCCCGTCACGTTGCAGGCTCACGATCAGCGAGCTGTCGCCGTCCGCGGCGATGAGCGGCGCGGTCCTCATCCGCTGCGGGCTCGCATCCAGGAAGCCCACGTGGATGCCCGCGACGGGCGTCCGCCGGATGGCGCCGTGGAAGACGGCCTCCGGCCGGCTGCGCACCTCCAGCCGGGTGAACGCCAGCGGACGGCGTCTCTCCAGTACTCTGCCCGCTCGTCGGGCGGCAGGATGTCGGTGCAGAACGCTTCGATCACGATGCCCTCGTGCGCTGGGAAGGGGAACCCCCCACCGTCGCCACCGTAAGATCCCGCCCCAGTCTCCGGAGGCCGAGCCGCCGGGACGGCGGCATACCCGCAGTCCCGCGGCGCGTGGACTGCGGGAATCCACGGATGCCACCGGGCGGGCTCCGGTGACCGCGCGCATGGCGGCTGCGTGCTGCAGGCCGCCGACGACGTAGGGGTGCGGCCGCTGGCGGCGAGCCCGACGACGGTGTCGCGGTCATCGGCGGCCCAGGCGGCGGGGTCCACCGCCGGCGACTTCGACGCCTACGCATCGTGCAACCGCACCTGTGAGATGGCCATGACCCGGGCCACCGGCCGCCCATACCGCGTCCTGGAACTCCTCGACGAAGCCACCGCCTGAGCCCCTCCTCATGAGCCTCGCTTGTTCGCCGAGCCGGGGCCGGCCCCACGCGCGCCCCGGCAAGAGGCGGAATAACCAGGCGATTTCAATGGAAAACGGTCTTTCGGGGCATTCGGGCATTGGAATAGTTGCCTCGGGATACAGGGTTGGTCAAGGAGTAACTCACGCGAATGACCAACACCACGGTCTTTCCCCTGCCCGGAGGCCTCACTCAATGACACTCACGACGACCGACCGGCCCGTCCGGAGTACGACCGGGACGGTCGTCCCTGTGCTCGCCTTCGCGGGCATCGTTGTCGCGGTGATGCAGACCCTGCTCGTGCCGGTCATCAAGGACCTGCCGCAGCTGCTGAACACCGCCCCGAGCAACGCCACCTGGGTGCTGACCTCGACCCTGCTCTCGGGGGCCGTGGCGACCCCGATCATGGGCCGCCTCGGCGACCTGTACGGCAAGCGCCGCATGCTGATCACCAGCCTCTCGGTCATGGTGGTCGGCGCCGTGATCAGCGCGGTCACCAGCCAGCTGCTCACGATGATCGTCGGCCGTACCCTGCAGGGCTTCGCCATGGGCGCCATCCCGCTCGGCATCGGGCTGATGCGCGACATGCTGCCCCGCGAGCGGCTCGGTTCGGCGATGGCCCTGATGAGCTCCTCGATCGGCGTCGGCGGCGGTCTCGCGCTGCCCGGCGCGGCCCTGATCGCCCAGAACACGAACTGGCACGCGCTCTTCTACGCCGCCGCCGGGCTCGGCGTGCTCGCCATCGTCCTCACGCTCTTCGTCGTGCCCGAATCGCCGATGCGCGCGACGGGCTCCTTCGACCTGCTCGGCGCGCTCGGTCTCTCCACCGGCCTGGTCCTGTTCCTGCTGCCGATCACCAAGGGCAGCGACTGGGGCTGGTCGTCCGGCACCACGCTCGGCCTGTTCGGCGCGTCCGCCGTCGTCCTGCTGCTGTGGGGGCTGATGGAACTGCGGCTGAAGGCGCCGCTGGTCGATCTGCGCACCACCGCCCGCCGCGAGGTGCTGCTCACCAACCTCGCCTCGATCATGGTCGGGGTCAGCTTCTACGTCGTCTCGCTGGTGCTGCCGCAGCTGCTGCAGTTGCCCGCCGCCACCGGCTACGGCCTCGGTCAGTCGATGGTCGTCGCGGGTCTGTGCGTGGCCCCGCTGGGCCTGACGATGATGTTCACGGCGCCGGTCTACGCCCGTCTGTCCGCCCGGTTCGGCCCGAAGGTCACGCTGATCGTCGGCCTGCTGGTCATCGCGGCCGGCTACGGTGGCGGCCTCGGTCTGATGGACGCGGTCTGGCAGACAGTCGTCACGGCGGTGGTCCTGGGCGCCGGTATCGGGCTCGCGTACTCCTCGCTGCCCGCGCTGATCGTCGGCGCGGTCCCGGCCTCGGAGACGGGCGCGGCCAACGGTCTCAACACCCTGATGCGCTCCGTCGGCACCTCGGTGTCGAGCGCCGTGATCGGCATGGTGCTGGCCAACACCGCGCAGCACGTGAACGGCGTCGCGATCCCGACCATGCACGGCTTCCGCGTCTCGTTCCTCATCGCCACCGGCGCGGTCGCGCTGGGTCTGCTGCTCGCCCTCGGTCTGCCGGGCCGGCGCCCGGCGGCGGAGCAGCTGCGGGCGGGCAGCGAGGAGGAGGCGGGCCTGGCCCGCGCCGAGGAGGTCCTGCGGGGCTTCCGCGGTCGTGTCGTGGGAGCCGGGGGCGCGCCGGTCGCCCGGGCCAAGGTCACGCTGATCGACCGCCGCGGCCGGCAGGCCGGCGCGACGCTCTCCGCGGAGGACGGCAGTTATGCGCTCGCCGTACCTGCCGAGGGCCCGTACGTGCTCGCCGCCCGCGCTGCCGGGCACGGCCCCCTGGCCTCCGCGGCGACGCACGCGGGCGACGAGCGCCTGGTCGACCTGGACCTGTCGCTGCCCGGCGAGTCGGTCACGGCCTGAGCCGCGAGGCGCCCCGGGCCGTCCCGGCCATGCCATCCGTGCCCCCTGCCCGCTCCGGGCAGGGGGCACGGATGCGTCGGCGCCTGAGGCGGACGAGCGGCTCGCCGCGCCACCTTTCCCGCCATGGTTGCCCGGACCGAAGGGGTCGCCCTCCATGCGACATGGAGGGGGAGCCATGCGCAGCAGGATGAGACGGTGGTTGTCGGGCACTGATCACGGGTGACTGGCGAGTGAGAGCCACGCCGCCAGGGGGCCGAAAAGGTTTTTGAGGTGGCGCCGGGGCTGGTCTCGCGACGTTGTCCCCGCCCAGCGCCGCCACTCCCGCCGCAGAACGATCCTCGGGCATTTCCGGCACAGACGGGCAGCTCGGCCATCGAGTGCGCGAAGAGGTATCGACGCAGGTGCAGTCAGGTGCCGGGTGGATGAGCTGCTGTCCAGGGCCTAGCGTCAGAAGAAGGAAGTCCTCCACATCCGCCCGCATGGAGGGTGATCATGGACATCAAAGGTTCGGTAGCCCTTGTCACGGGAGCCAACCGTGGCATCGGGCTGGCCTTCGCCCAGGCACTGCTCGCTCACGGCGCCGCCAAGGTTTACGCCGGCGTCCGGGAGCCGGAGACCGTCCAGGCCTCCGGGCTCGTCCCGCTGCGACTGGATGTCACCGACGAAGAGCAGGTCGCCGCAGCCGCACGTGCCGCCGGCGATGTCAATATCGTCATCAACAACGCCGGGGTCGCCGGTGGCCCGTCTCTCCTGGAGGGGTCGTTCGACGGTGCCAGGCGCGAGATGGAGGTCAACTACTTCGGCACCTGGGCTGTCTCGCGTGCGTTCGCTCCCGTACTGGCCGCCAACGGCGGCGGAGCGCTGGTCAACATGCTGTCCGTGGCGTCGTGGGTGGCCAACAGACAGCTTCCGAGCTACGCGGCCTCCAAGTCCGCTCAGTGGTCGCTGACGAACGCCTTCCGACTGGCCCTGCGGGAGCAGGGCACGCTGGTGGTCGGCGTGCATGCCGGCTATGTCGACACCGACTTGGCGGCGGATATCGACTCCCCGAAGATCCTTGCGGCCGACGTGGCCGAGAAGACGATGGCGGCGCTGCTCAATGACGAACCCGAAGTGCTGGTCGATGACATCACCCGCCACGTACGCGCCGGGCTCTCGGGGGAACTGGAGGCGCTGTACGCCAATCGGTGACCGCCCCAACCAGCCGTCGTCCTGACCGCCGAGCAGGCCGGTGACGCACCCGCGTTCCCGGCGGCTGTGGCCCGGGCGCGTGTTCCTCGCCGGCGGGGAGGCCCCCGCTCCCGGCCCGAAACGCCGCGACCTCCCAGCACTACGACTACTGGAAGCACTCAGGGTCGAACTGACGGCCACACGTTGCGTCCACCCGCACGCGAGCTCTGGCCCTGACGGGCTCGCGTGCAGGTGGGCGCGATTCCCCTTTTGGTCCGGTCGGGCAGCGCGGCGCACGTTCTGGAGGACGTCTTGGCCGAGCCCTCTCAGTGCCGGGCAGGAGCCAGAGGCGTAGTGGCTGCCCGTTACGTCTACCGGGGTCCCCGGTTGTGAAGGAGACGCACTGAGCGAAGTTGCCTTCGAGAGCTGACCCCGAGCTTCGCGAAGACATTGCCGAGGTGCCATTCCACCGTACGCGGGCTGATGAACAGCTGGGCAGCTATCTCCTGGTTGGTGTGCCCGTCTCTGGCCAGCCTGGCGATTTGGACTTCCTGGCTTGTGAGTTCGGTGTCGGTGCCAATCGTCCGTTGACGTGCGGTTTCTCCAGCCGCCAAGAGCTCCTTGCGGGCGCGCTCGGCGAAGCCGTCCGCTCCGAACCCACTGAACGCCCGGTAGGCGCACCGTAGCTGAGCACGGCTTTCCTGGCGGCGGTTCCGACGACGCAGCCACTCGCCGTACAGCAGACGGGCACGGGCCAGGTGGATGGCGATGCGGCAGCCTCCGAGATACTCGATCGCCTCCTGGTAGAGCGCATCGGCAGCCTGGTCGTCAGCCATCAGGGCGCGCGCGCAGGCACCTACTCCCAGGGCCCATTGGGTTCCGCTCGTGCGTGTGCGCTCGGTGAGGTTGTCCAGTGCCGCCACCGCGGCCTCCGACTGCCCGCTGCGGACGGCCGCCTCGATGAGTTCGGCCAGTGCCCACCCGAAGAAGCCCACATCCTCGTACTGGCATGCGCGCGTCGCGGCGGCCAGCGCGGCATCGTAGCGGCCGAGGCCGTTGTACAGAACCGCGTCTGCGTAGTCGGCGAGGCTCAGAACGCGCCCCTCGCCCCGGGCGCGCACTTCTTCGACGGCGGTGTCGATGAGATCCCGTGCCTGGGACTCCTTACCCCGCCAGGCGCCGAGCACCAGTGACGTGTACATCATGGGTACGCCGCCCACCGCCTCGGAGACCGCCGTGGCCTGGTCGATCAGCCCAGCTGCGGTATCGAATTCGCCGGCATGGACGTGGGAGAACGCTTGGTAGGTCAGCGTCATGGGAAGGACGGCGAGCGCCCCCGCTTCGCGGGCGATGCGGACGGCGCCGATCGCCAGCTCGTACCACGTCTCGTCGTCCCACAGCTCAGACGCGAGAGGCTCGGGTATCACGCGGAACGCCGGCCACAGCCAGCTCCGGTCCGCATCCGCCGCGCCGGATGCCTGCTCCTGCCGGACAACCTGCAGTGCGTGCCTGAGAGGGGCGGCGCCTGCGGCGTAGCCATCGATGATCCGGCTGGTCATGCCGTCCAAGAGGATGTCGACCATCCGCGGCGGCGTCGGCGGCAACGGTCCGGCGCGGGCCGCCTCGGCCACCTCCCGGAGCCCTGCGCCCTCGCTCAGACGGCCGGCGAAGATCGCCGCGCCGAGCGCTTCCAGCAGCGTGTCACGGGCGAGGGCGGCATCGAGAGGCGCCAGCCGATGTGCCGCGTCAAGCAGCAGCTGGGGCGCGTCGCTGCCTCGCAACTGGGAGAACACCAGTCGGGCTCGCAGCCGCTCGAGTCGGGCGCGCTGCAGGTCGTCGAGAGGGCCGGCACCTGCGGCCGCCAGCAGATTGCGGGCCTGGTCGGCCCCGCCGGCGTCGATCGCGACCTGGGCGGCGGCCAATGCACGGGTAACGCGGCGTACCGGATCGGGCGTCAGTTCCGCCGCCCGCCCGAGGAACGAGGCTGCCGCGGCGGCTCCTCCCCTGCCTTGGGCCCGGCCGGCTGAGCACTCCAGGCCGACGGCGACGCTCTCGTCGGGCCGGGTGGCGGCGTGGGCACGGTGCCACGCCCTGCGGTCAGGATCAAGGTGGGGATCGGTGGCTTCTGCCAGTGCTCGGTGTGCCGCCCGGCGATCCGCCACAGACGCCCTCTGATAGATGGCCGAGCGCACCAGGGGGTGGTGGAACCGCACCCAGGGGCCGCATTGGACAAGCCCTGCGGCCTCGGCCGGTGCTGCGGCGTCCTCGGGTATCCCCTGCAGGCCGGCAGCGCGCCACAGCAGGGATGCATCTCCGGTCGGTTCAGCCGCGGCAGTCAGCAGGAGGCGCCGACTGTCCTGCGGAAGTGACCGGAACTGCTGATGGAAGGCGTGTTCGATGCGGCTCGCCAAGGGGCGCCTGCCAGGAAGCCAGTATCCGCCCGCCAGTTCCGAGGGCGCGTGCGGCAGCTGCAGCAGGGCCATCGGGTTGCCGTGGGCCTCGGCGACGATCCGGTCCCGTACCAGCGGGTCGAGGGGGGCCGGGATGGCCGAGACCAGCAGAGTGCGTGCGTCGGACTCGCTGAGGCCATGGACGATCAGCTCCGGCAGACCGGCCAGCTCACGGTGGTCATCAGACTCCCCCAGGGCGAAGATCAAAGCTATCGGTTCGGCCATCAACCGCCTGGCGACGAACACCAGGACTTCCAGGGATTCCTCGTCCAACCACTGTGCATCATCGATGAGGCAGACCAGCGGCTGGGTCTTGGCGGCTCCGGCCAGCAGACCGAGCGCGGCCAGGCCCACCAGGTAGCGATTCGGCGCCTTGTCCTCCCGGAGTCCGAACGCCACGGACAGTGCATCGCGCTGCGGCTCCGGCAGCGTTTGAAGCCGCCCCAGCGTGCCCGTGAATGTGCAGAGCTGCTGAAGGCCCGCGAAGGGAAGCTTCATCTCCGACTCGATGCCCGCTATGGCGGCGGTTCGGAACCCGGCGGCCCGACCGGCTGCGTAATTCAGCAAGGCGGTCTTGCCGATCCCTGTCTCGCCGCGGAAGACCAGGACCGCGCTGCTGCCCGCCTTCACTGTCGCCAGTACCCCCTCCAGTGCGGCCAGCTCCCGGTCCCGTCCCAGCAGTCCGGCCTGAGCGTCGATGCTTGGCATGCCCATAGTCGATCTCCTACCCCGCCGCTTGATGCAGTTCCCACGGCCGACCGGACGACCGATCGACTCGGCATGCCCCCTCAGACGCCACCCGGCGCCGTCGTCACCGTTAGTCCATTTTAGGAATTTTCATGATGATTAGGGTCGTGTTCACCTGGCGCTTGGGGCGCTCCGGTCAACGAGCTGCAACGGTCCGTGCCTCCTGCGTGACCCGGAGTGGCGTCGACTCCACCGCCAGTGTGATGCCCCGGGTTCGGCCACGGGATGAGCCCCGGGGGTTTCCCGGGGCCGATGCCCGTGCGACCTCGGGAATGGTGGACGGGTCGGCGACACGAGGTCGTCGGCGACAGCAAGGAGATCTATATGTCCGCCACTCCAGGTACTCTGGAGATCCGGCCGTTCACGTTTGAGTTTCCCGACGCGGAGCTCGACGACCTGCGCGCGCGTATCGAGGCGGCGCGGTGGCCTGAGAAGGAGACCGTCGCGGACCAGTCGCAGGGCACGCAGCTGGAGACGATGAGGAAGCTCGCGCGCTACTGGGCGACGGAGTACGACTGGCGCAAGGTCGAGGCGCGGCTGAATTCTTACCCGAACTTCCTCACCGAGATCGACGGGCTGGACATCCACTTCATCCACGTCCGTTCGGAGCACGAGGACGCGATGCCGGTGATCGTCACGCACGGCTGGCCCGGTTCGGTCGTCGAGCAGCTGAAGATCATCGAGCCGCTCGTCAACCCCACCGCGCACGGCGGCAAGGCCTCGGACGCCTTCCACGTGGTGATCCCCTCGATGCCGGGCTACGGCTTCTCCGGCAAGCCCACGGCCAAGGGCTGGGGCCCCGAGCGCATCGCCCGTGCGTGGGGTGAGCTGATGAAGCGTCTGGGCTACACCAAGTACGTCGCGCAGGGCGGCGACTGGGGCGCGATCGTCACCGACCTGATGGGCGCGCAGGAGCCCGAGGGCCTGGTCGGCATCCACACCAACATGCCCAAGGTGATCCCGGGCGACATCGACGCCGCACTCATCAAGGGCAACCCGCTGCCCGAGGGCCTGTCGCTGTCCGGCGAGGAGAAGGCGGCCGTGGAGCAGCTGGACTTCGTGTACCGGCACGTCTACTACGCGTACATGATGGGCTCGCGCCCGCAGACGCTGACCGGGCTGGCGGACTCCCCGGTCGGCCTGGCGGCCTTCCTGCTCGACCACGACGCGAAGAGCCTGGCCCTGATCTCCCGGGCCTTCGACGGAGTGACCGAGGGCCTGTCCCGCGACGACGTCCTGGACAACGTCACGCTGTTCTGGCTGACCAACACGGCGATCTCCGCGGCCCGTCTCTACGCGGAGAACACGACCTCGTTCTTCGGCATCAACAACGTCAAGCTCCCGGTCGCCGTCAGCGTCTTCCCCGACGAGCTCTACCAGGCCCCCAAGAGCTGGGCCGAGCAGGCCTACCCCAACCTCGTCCACTACAACCGGCTCCCCAAGGGCGGCCACTTCGCCGCCTGGGAGCAGCCGGAGCTCCTCGTGAACGAGATCCGCACGGGCTTCCGTAGCCTGCGGTAACCGACCACGCCCGGCGCCTGCACAGGCGCCGCGTTGCCGGGGCGGCCGAGCGGCGCAACTCCAGCTCCGCTCGGCCGCCCCGTACTCCTTCACCCCTGCCCAGACGTCCTTCACTCCCGCCGGCAGCGGGTGCCGCGCCGGTCCGCGAGATCGCGACGATGAACAGCCCTCACCCCCGTCATGTTTTTCGCGGTCCTGCGACGGGGCCGCCGGCCTTCGGGCCCGGCATGACTGTGTCCCCCTGCCGAAGGGATGACCTGGGGGGTGTCACCGGGCCCGAGGGGTGTCGTCGGAGACGCTGATGCGAGGTCCGGCCCCTTCTCGGTGCCGGCACCGTTGGCGAGGGAGTGGCGAGCGAGCCCGGCGAGGGCCGGTGCCTTCGAAGCTTCGCCCGCTTGATCAAGACGTCCGGCGTCGCTCGGCCGTCAGCCCTCGGCGACCCGGATGATCGTCCTGCCGGTGACGCGCCGCTCGGGGGTGAAGGCGGCGGCTGCCTCGGCCAGCGGGCGGACCGCGCCGACCCGCACGTCGAGCCGTCCGTCCCGGAGCCGCTGTGCCAGGTCCGCGAGACGCGCGCGGTCGGGTTCCACGACGAAGAACAGTGCCCGTCCGTCCTCGGGCCGGACGGTGGGCGGCCGGGTGATCGTGACGAGCGTGCCGCCGGCGCGTACGAGCGCGGCCGAGCGGTCGAGGACGTCACCGCCGATCACGTCGAACACCACGTCGACCTCGCCGGCGTCCGCCAGCCGGCCGGCCTCGAGGTCCAGGAACGTATGCGTGCCCAGAGCGAGGACGGTGTCCCGGTCGGCGGACCGGCCGGAGCCGATCACGCGGGCTCCCGCCCCCAGCGCGAGCTGCACCGCGATCGAACCGACGCCACCCGCGGCGCCGTGGATCAGGACGGTCTGGCCGGCTGCGATCCGCGCGTGGTCGAACAGGCCCTGCCAGGCGGTCAGTCCGGAGATCGGCAGCGCGGCCGCCACCGTGTGGTCGACATCCGCGGGAAGCGGGGCGAGGTTGCGGGCCTCCACGGCGACGTACTCGGCCAGCGAGCCGTTGCGGGCCCAGTCGGTCAGCCCGAAGACCCGCTGGCCGACGGTGAGGCCGGTGGTTCCGTATCCGAGTTC
Organism: Streptomyces sp. NPDC001070; assembly: GCF_053598835.1. Taxonomy (NCBI): domain Bacteria; kingdom Bacillati; phylum Actinomycetota; class Actinomycetes; order Kitasatosporales; family Streptomycetaceae; genus Streptomyces; species Streptomyces sp. NPDC001070. The sequence goes on along the minus strand of NZ_JBSFLB010000033.1, from coordinate 80,139 downwards.
CGCCACGACACCCGAGACCTCGTGCCCGGGCACGCTCGGAGTGCGGTCTCGGCCGGCTCGATCGGACCACGTTCCGGGCCAGTCGAGCTCTCCGCGGGTGAATCCCGCGGCATGCACCCGCACGATGACGTCGTTCTCGGCGGCGTGGGGATACGGCAGGTCGGTCAGGGTCAGCCCGCTGACGCCGGCGTCGCGGTCCTGGGCGGTGATGGCTTGCATGACGGTTCCTCTGTCTGGTGATCCGGACAGTGCGTGTATCGATCGCCCACCGGCAGTTCGGCCACCGCGGCGCCGGCGGCCAGGCCGGAACTCGTGCCGATCGCTGCCACCGTGGTTCCCGCGTGCGGGCGAGGTGGTCACTCGGTGAGCCGAGTGTCAGCAGGGCGCCGAGCAGTCCCGCGACGTACACGGCGAAGACGACCGTGACCGTGGTGACCGAGAGCTGAAAGCGTTCCCGGTACAGCGGATGGATCGGTGACGGTGCGCTCGCGCTCGCCGTCATCGCCACGGTGGCGAGCGCCGGCAGGGTGAAGGTGGCGGGCCGTCCGGGACGACGACGGTCGCGGCCGGAAGACACTCGTGTCATCGGATTGCCTCCGGCCTCTTCGAAGTCAATTCGGCCAGGGCGCTTCAATGACGCGCTCGACCATGGTCTTGCGCCGGAAACCGGGGACGAAGCGTTCCAGCACGTCCGAATTGACCGTCCCGTAGGTCGTGTCCGGGCGATTCCTGAGCCCCTCGACGAATGCCTGCAGGAATTCCTTCTTGAATTGTCCGCGCGGATGGGCGGCGATGATCTCGTCCACCTGGTCGCGATCCAGCCCGTCGAGCCCCCAGCCGATCGCGTCGGTCAGCACGCCGTAGTTCGTGGCGGCCGTCTCCGGGCCCATCCGGCCGGGAATCCCCGGCGTCGTGTGCAGCGCGATCGCCGTCCAGACGACCTCGGCGGCGCTCTTCGGGAAACCGCGGTCGAGCAGGAACTTGCACGCGTGGTCGGCGCTGTCGAGCTCGAAGCGCTGCTCCGTGCCGGAGAACGGGGTGGAAAGCCCCGTGTCGTGGAACATCGCGGATATGTAGAGCAACTCCGGATCGGGCTGGAGGCCGAGCCGGCGCGCGTGAAGGGAACCGAAGAGGAAAACACGCCGGGAGTGATGGAAGATGAGAGGACCGGTTGTTTCGCGAAGAAAACCGGTGGCCTCCGCCACTGCCGCGGTCTCGGGTATTGCCACCGCTGCGATGATGTCGGTCATGATGTTCGTGCTTTCGATGTGCCGGTGAGGAGTGGGCGGTGCGTCTGTTCTCCACGATGCCGACTGTGCGGCTTCGCTGCAGCCTCGGTTCGGCCATGAACCACTCGAATCCAGACACCTGAGGAACATGACTGTGAGTTCCGACATGCATCGGGTCGCGATCCTCGTCTACGACGGGGTCGCGCTGCTGGACGTCGCCGGCCCCGCGGAGGTGTTCGGGGAGGCGAATCGACTCGGCGCCGGCTACCGGATCGCCCTGCTGTCGGCGACCGGTGACGACGTCACCTCGTCGATCGGCGTACGGATCGCCGTCGACGGCGGCCCCGCCTCCGAACCGGACCCCGCCACGTTCGTGATGCCAGGCGGTGTCGTCTACCCGAGAGCTCCCGTCACGCGGGAACTGATCGAGGCCGCGAGGGGGCTGGCGGGCCGGTCCGGCCGGGTCGCGTCCGTCTGCTCGGGAGCATTCGTCCTCGCCGCAGCCGGCCTCCTGGACGGCAGGCGTGCGACCACCCACTGGAAGATCGCGGGTGAACTCGCCGCCCGGCACCCGAAGATCCGCGTCGAACCCGATGCCATCTACGTTCGCGACGGCACCACGTACACCTCGGCGGGCGTCACCGCAGGCATCGACCTGGCGCTGGCCCTCGTCGAGGAGGACCACGGTCCTGATGTGAGCCGGGAGGTCGCCCGTGCCCTGGTGGTCTACCTGCAACGCGCGGGCGGCCAGTCACAGTTCTCCGCGCCCCTGCAGGTCCCACCGCCCCGGACCCCGGCCCTACGCGCGGTCGTCGACCTGGTGACGGCGAATCCCGCGGGGAACCACTCCCTTGATGAACTCTCCGGGCACCTCAACCTCAGTCCCCGCCACCTCACGCGGCTGTTCCGAGAGGAGTTGTCCACCACACCGGCCCGCTACGTCGAGTCGATCCGGTTCGACATCGCCAAGGCTCTGCTGGACCAGGGGCACACCGCGACACAGGCGGCGTCCTTGGCCGGGTTCCCGAGTTACGAGAGTCTCCGACGGGTCTTCGTACGGGAGTTGTCCATCAGTCCCGCCGCGTACCAGCGCCGCTTCAGCACGGCCCGCCGCACCCGCTAGCGCCGACGGTCGCCGGCGGCGGTCACCTGCTCCCCGCCAGCCGGGAACCGGCGGGCGTGCGGCGATAGAGCACCGTCCGTCCGGACCGGGAACGGGCGACGAGCCCCGCTTGGTGCAGTACGCCCAGGTGGTAGGAGACCGTGGCCGGGCTGAGGAAGTGACGTGCCGCGAGGTCGGTGGTGGAAGCGGGCCGCGCCAGTGCCCCGAGCAGCCCGGCACGGGTGGGGCCGAGCAGCCTGGCCAGCTCGGCGGTGGGCGGTGTCGGCACGGTGGGCCGGTCGGGTACGGGATAGGCCACCATCGGCGGCCTGTGTCCGCCCCGTACCGGGTCCACGACCACGCCCGGCGCCGCCGCCACCAGTGAAGGCACCACGACGACCAAGGGTGCCGCCATCCGTATCGTGAACCGGCTGTCGACGCGCAGCGTGGCGTCGGCCCACCGGATGCCCGGGTGGAGCGAGTTGAAGAGTCCGGCCGCGCCGTGCCGGGCGAGCACGCCCGCGCATCGGTCGACCTCGGCGTCGAGTGCCGCCTTCGCGGCCGCCCAGTGCGGCGTGAAGGCCAGTTCCCAATAGCGCCCCAGTTCCTCCGCGGCCTGCCGGGCGACGTACGCGCCGCCTCGCGCCATCGCGCGCCGCACTTCGGGTGGCAGCTGCGATCCGGCCAGGCCGTTGTGCGGTCGGCCGTCGCGTAACGCCTCCAGTTCCCCCATGACGCGCGCGGGCGGGGTGGACCGGACCCGTTCCAGTTCCTCCTCGACGGTGGGTGAGGGGCCGGCCGGATGGGGGCTGAGGAAATCGGGCACGTAGCCGCCGCCGTCCAGGGCCAGTTCGGACAGCAGCGGCAGCCGCGCGCGGCGCAGCACGCGACGGGCGCGCGTGACCCACGGATCGGCGTCCGGGGCCGGGTGCACACCCCACGGGAGCAGCGTCGCCGCGACCTCGTGCAGCGGCGAGACCGCGAAGTGGGAGCGCGCCAGCCCGGCGGCGTCAACGGTCAGTTCGATCACGGTTGCCTCGCTGTCCCTCGTCCCGCGTTCCTTCGAACGTGCTCGAATCCTGGCACGGAGGCTCGCCGTGGCAAGCCCGCTTGGCGCAGTCTGATGGCCGACGGAGAACAGGGGGGTGCGGGGGATGCGGGGAACTCGGAGGCCCGGAGCACTGGCGGCGGTGGCACTGGCCACCGCCGGCGTGCTGCTGCTGTCGGGTACGTGCACGTCGACGGCGCAGGACCGGTCCGCCGCGGCGCCGGCCGGGGGGAGCGGGGGGCTCTCCGGCACGGCGCCCTGCCCCGGTCTTGAGGGGTTCGGCTGCGCCACCCTGACCGTCCCGCTCGACCACGCCGGCGGAGTGCCGGACCGGCTGGGCCTGAAGGTCGCGATGGCGGACAACGCGAAGGCCCCCAAGGGCGTGCTGCTGTTTCTGACCGGCGGCCCCGGGCAGCCCGGTGTGCCGTTCGTGGAACGGCTGAGCACCGTCCTGGCACCGGTGCTGAAGGACTACCGCCTCGTCATGATCGACCAGCGCGGCACCGGGGGCGACGCTCTCCAATGCCCCGCTCTGCAGGAGGAGATGGGCTCGTCCGATCTCACGCCGCCCACCGCGCGGGCGGTGACGGACTGCGCCGCGGCCATCGGTCCGGACCGCCGCTTCTACAGCACGAGTGACACCGTCGCCGACCTGGAACTGCTCCGCCGGGCGCTGGGCGTGCGGAAGATGACGCTCGACGGGGTCTCCTACGGCACGTACACCGCGGAACGGTACGCCCTGGCCCACCCGCGTCACGTGGCGCGGCTGGTACTGGACTCGGTGGTGCCGCAGACCGGTTACGACCCGATGGACCTCGCGGCCATGCGCGCCGCGCCGCGTGTGCTGACCGCGGCATGCGAGAGCATCGGCTGCGGCACGGACCCGGCGGCGGATCTGGCCGAGGTGGTGGACACCTACAACAACGGCGTCGATGTGCTGGACGCGCTGACCACCTGGGAGTTCGTCGACCCGGACTACGCGGCGATGATCGACGCCCTGCACAAGGCGGCGAACGGGGACCCCGGACCACTGCGCGGGCTGATCGCAGGCGTACGGCAGGGCAGCGCGGCGACCGCGGAGGAGCTGAGTCAGGGGCTGCACGCCTCCACGCTCTGCCTGGACGGGCGCTATCCGTGGGGGAGGTCGGACACCCCGGTGGCCGGGCGCCGGGAGGCGCTGGAGAAGGCGGGCGCGGAGCTGACACCGGCCGACTACGGCCCCTTCGACGCCGCAACGGCGACGGGCCTCGGCTCGATGCTCAGCTGCCTGGACTGGCCGCGCACACCGGTACCGCCGCTGCCGCGCGACCACCGCCGGCTGCCGGCCGTACCGGTACTGCTGCTCGGCGGGGACCGGGATCTGTCGACGCCCCTGGAATGGCTCCACGAACAGAGGAAGCTGACACCACGGGCGCGGGTCGTGGTGGTGCCGGGCGCCGCGCACTCGGTGCAGAGCAGGGCGGCGAGCGACAAGGGCCGGCGGGCGGTGTTCGACTTCCTTTTGAAGCCGTGACCGCAGGCCGGTCCCGCGGACCCGCGGGACCGGCCTCAGGTGGCGATGTTCCGCAGGGCCGTGGCGAGGGCCGCGAGGTCCAGGCCCGCCAGATGGTCGAGGAAGTGCCGCCGCACGGCGGCCAGGTTGGTCGGCCAGGCCTCCCTCAGACGGGTGAACCCGTCGTCGGTGAGGACGGCGTTCCAGCCGCGTGCGTCCTGTTCGCTCTTGACCCGCTGGATGAGCCCCTGGTTCTCCAGCCGGTGCACGACGCGCGTCATCCCGCTGAGCGACAGCTCGCAGACCGCGGCGAGATCGCTCATGCGCAGCTGCCTGCCGGGTGCCTCGGACAGGTGGACCAGGGTCAGGTACTCGATGAGAGGCAACTGCTGCTCGCGGATCATGTCGGCGTCCATGGCGCGCGGCAGCGCGTAGATCATGCGTGGGAGGGCCCGGACGACGGCCTCTTCCTCCGGGCTGAGCGGTTGCACCCCGTTGGGGGCCGGTACCGACTGCGTGGCGTCGGGAGACATGAACCTCACTTTACTTTCTTGAGGAAGCACCGCGCAGGCGACGCGATGTGCCACCGCCTGGGGGGCCGGAGCGGCCGTCCTCCAGGAAAAACTATTTGACTGTGCAAGCAAAAGGCTCCATCCTTACTGCCTGACGACGACGCCGTTCCCGCGCTCGCCCTGCCTCGCCGGCGGCACGAGCGCGTGCGCGGCGCGCTCGCGGATCCGCGGGGGACAACCGTCTCCACCGCCGGGGCACGGCGATGGGACCGCGGGCGAAGGCTCCGGCACCACGTTCGTGTTCCGCCGCAATCCACGAGGAAGTCCCGATGAGCAGTACGGCCGTATCGGCCCCGCAGCACGATGCCCAGCCGCAGCAGGACACCCGCCGGTGGTGGGCCCTGGCCGTGATCGCACTCGCGCAGCTCATGGTGGTCCTCGACGCCACCATCGTCAGCATCGCCCTGCCCTCGGCCCAGCGGGACCTCGGCCTCACCGACGGCAGCCGGCAGTGGGTCGTGACCGCCTACACCCTCGCGTTCGGCGGACTGCTGTTGCTGGGCGGCCGTATCGCGGACCTCGTCGGCCGCAAGCGCGCCTTCGTCGTCGGCCTGGTCGGTTTCGCCGCGGCCTCCGCGCTCGGTGGCGCCGCCACGGGCCCGGGAATGCTGTTCGCGGCCCGCGCCCTGCAGGGATGCTTCGCCGCGCTCCTCGCCCCCTCCGCGCTGTCCCTGCTGGCCACCACCTTCACCAACGGAAAGGAACGTGCCAAGGCGTTCGGCATCTTCGGCGCGCTCGCCGGCGCCGGGGGCGGGATCGGCCTGCTGCTCGGCGGAGTCCTGACCCAGTACCTCGACTGGCGCTGGTGCCTCTACGTCAACGTGGCGATCGCCGCCTTCGCCGTGGCCGGAGCGGTGATCTTCCTCCACGACGGCGCCGGGCACCGCGAGGTCCGGCTCGACATTCCCGGAGCCGTCCTCGGCTGCGGCGGACTCGTCACCGTGGTGTACGCACTGAGCAGGGCCGAGTCCGACGGCTGGGCCTCCGGCCCGGTGGCCGGCCTGCTCGTCGTCGGTGCCGTGCTCCTCGCCCTGTTCACCTGGTGGCAGACCCGCGCCGCCGGCCCGCTGCTTCCCCTGCGCATCATCGGGACGCGTGCCCACGGTGGCCCCGTCCTGACGCTGTGCCTGGCCATGGTCGGCCTGTTCGGGATGTTCCTGTTCCTCACCTACTACCTGCAGAACATCCTGGGCTACTCCGCCCTCCGGAGCGGGTTCGCCTTCCTGCCGATGTCCGCGACCATCGTGCTGACCTCCACCCAGCTCTCCGCACGCCTGCTGCACCACGTGGCGCCGCGCCTGATGATCGTCCCGGGACTGGTCATCGCCGCCACCGGCATGTTCGCCTTCACCTTCCTCGGCACCGACTCCGGCTACGCCACGCACGTCCTGCCCGGCGCCGTACTGCTCGGCTTCGGCATGGGACTGGTCTTCATGCCGGTCATGGCCACCGCCACCTCCGGGGTCGAACCCCGGGACGCCGGCGTCACCTCGGCCGCGGTGAACACCGGCCAGCAGGTGGGCGGCTCCATCGGCACCGCACTGCTCAACACCATCGCCACCACCGTGACCGGCCGCTACCTCGCCTCGCACACGACCGCCGGCGGCCGCCCGGTGACCGCCGCACAGCACAGCTCCATCGCCGACGCCGGGGTCGTGCACGGCTTCACCACCGCCATCTGGTGGGCCGCCGGGATCACTCTCCTCGCCGCCCTCGTCGCCGCGCTGCTCATCGACGCCCCCTCACCCCGTGGCCGGGAAGCCGCGATCGAGGCCCGGCAGCAGGCGACCGGGTGATCCCCGGGGCGCGGCACCGTCCCTGGAACCGGCGCCCGGTGGACGGTGTCCCGCCCTGCCGTCACCCACCGACGCCCGTCGGGCCCGGCGCTGACGCGCCGGGCCCGACGGGAACACATCATCCGGGCGCGGTCCCCGACCGCACCCGGATCGATTCGCCGGGCCGCAGGTAGCGGTAGCCGTGGTCGGTCTCCTGGGCGAGCCAGCCGTTGACGCTGCTGAGGCCGCGTTCGTTGATCTGGGCGTCGTGTATCGCGAACGACTGCCGCGGTGCCACCGCGTTGACGAAGTCGATCGCCTCGGACGTCCTCATCCACGACCCCTGGACCGGGACGAGCAGCGTCTCGACCGGCTGCTCGGGGACGTGCAGCGAGTCGCCCGGGTGGTAGACCGCGTCGTCGACGATGTAGCCGAGGTTCGCGCAGTCGGGCAGGCCGCCGTGGATGAACGCGTGACGACCGCCGACCGCCCGTACGCGGAAGCCCGCGGCCGTGAACTCCTGGCCCGAGGACACTCCGGTCACCTCCAGCCGCGGGATGGCCGCCTCGGCGGGGGCGTGGACCGGAACGCCGAGCCCGGCCAGTCGCAGGACGTCGATGTGATCGGCGTGCTCGTGCGTGACCAGTACGGCGTCCGCGCCGGTCAGGGCGGACGGCTCGCTCCACACACCGGGATCGACGACCAGAACGCGGCCGTCGTGTTCGAGCCGCACACACGCGTGGGTGTATTTCGTGAGCCGCATGGCATCCGAACGTGCCGGGCCGGCGAATCGTCCCCCCCCCCGCGCAGGGGCACGTCGCCGATCCCGGCCGCCGCGGCGACGACTTCAGGCTGCCCGCGTGTCCCGGTACGTCTCCAGAACGCGCAGCCAGACCTCGCTGATCGTCGGGAACGCGGGGACGGCGTGCCACAGCCGCTCCACCGGTATCTCACCGGTGATGGCGACGGTCGCCGAATAGAGGAGCTCCTGAACACCCGGACCGACGAAGGTGACACCGACCACCGTGCCGCGGTCCCGGTCGATCAGCACGCGGGCCTTGCCGCGGTAGCCCTCGGCGTACTGGACCGCGCCCGCGAGGCGTCCGATGTCGTAGTCCACCACATCGACCCGGCGCCCCGTGCGCTCTGCCTCACGGGTCGTCAGACCGACGCTCGCGACCTCCGGGTCGGTGAAGACGACCTGCGGTACGGCGTCGCTGTCCGCGGTGGCTACGTGCGCGCCCCACCTGCCGTCGTCCAGCGGTTCGCCCTTGGCCCGTGCACCGATCACGGCCCCCGCGATCCGCGCCTGGTACTTGCCCTGATGCGTCATCAAGGCCCGCTGATTGACGTCGCCTGTGGCGTACAGCCAGCCGCCGGCGACGGCCGGGACCCGGAAGGTGTCGTCGACGGTCAGCCAGTCGCCAGGGGTGAGACCCACCGTCTCCAGACCGATGTCCGCGGTACGCGGGGCTCGGCCGGTCGCGAACAGGATCTCGTCCGCGATCACCGTCCCGCCGTCCGCCAGGGTGATCCGCACCGGGCCGTCCCCGCCGTCCTCCCGCGTGACGGCCGCCACCGAGGCGCCGAGCCGCACGTCCACACCGGCCTCGCGCAGCGCGTCCCCCACCATCTGTCCGGCGAACGGCTCCATGCGCGGGAGCAGCCCGCCCTCTCCCCGGACCAGCATGGTCACCCGGGCTCCGAGCGCCTGCCATGCGGTGGCCATCTCCACGGCGACCACGCCGCCCCCGACCACGGCGAGCCGTGCCGGCACCTCCCGGGCAGCGGTCGCCTCGCGGTTGGTCCACGGGCGGACCTCGCCGAGACCCGGCAGATCCGGCAGCACCGGTCCGGTTCCGGTGGCGACGACGACGGCATGACGTGCCGTCAGGCGGACCGTCCCGCCGTCGGGGGTGTGCACCACCACCTGCCGGGGGCCGTCCAGCCGGCCATGGCCGCGCACCAGATCCACCGACACGGACTTCAGCCACTCGACCTGGTCCTCGTCCTGCCAGTACGCGGAGAGCCTGTCGCGATGGGCGAGGACCGCGGCGACGTCCAGGGGCCCCTGGACCGCGCTCCTCAGCCCCGGCACCCGGCGGGCGTCGGCCTGTGCCACCACCGGGCGCAGCAGCGCCTTGCTGGGCTCGCACGCCCAGAACGAGCACTCGCCGCCGAGTAGTTCGCTCTCGACGATCACCGTGGCCAGCCCGGCGGCGCTGGTGCGATCGGCCACGTTCTCGCCCACCGGGCCGCCTCCGACGACGACGACGTCGTAGGTGCGGGAAGTGCGGCTGGGTGCCTCACCCGTCATTGTGTTGGTCCTCATTCTCTGCTTCCGGGGGGCCGGCGGGATCGCGCCCGCGGCCCGGGGCGGGGATGCGCCGCGGCTGCGCGGGGCGTGGCTGTCGCGTCGCCCTCGCGTTGCCGCGCTTCACGCGACGTGGCTGTCCCGTGATCGGGAGAGCGGGCGGTGCGTCACCGGCCGGGCGCGCGCTCCGTGACCTCCTGGAGGACCCAGCTGTTGCCGTCCGGGTCGGTGAACGCCGCGAACGAGCCGTAGGTGGCGCGTCCCGGATGCGGCCCGCTGATCCGCGCCTTCTCGCCGGCGTGGTGGAAGACGCCGCCCGCGTCGTGGAAGACCTCGCCGACGTCGATGCCACGGCCGACGAGTTCGGCCCGGGCCGCCACGATGTCGTCGACGATCAGATGGAGCCCCTGCACCGAGCCCGGCGCGGCGGATGTGACCTGATCGCCGATGATGATCGAGCACCCCGATCCGGCAGGTGTGAAGTGCACCACCCGGAAGCCGTCGTCACCGACGTAGTCGACGTCCAGGCGGAATCCCATCGCCGTGTAGAAGTCCTTCGACCGGTCCACGTCGGAGACGGGCAGCACCACAACCTCGAGCTTCAGGTCCATCTCGTCCTCACACTCCATCGCATCGTCACCTGTTTGGACAGTGATCAGCTTGGCCCATCGTGCGTCACCTGTCAAACAGGTGACGCATGGCTGCTCGCGTGATCGCGGTCATGCGGTGGTGACCGGAGCGCCGGCCCGGAGCCGGGAGACCGAGCGCAGGTCCCGGGCCGGGACGGCCTGCCGTCAGCGGCGGTGGCCCAGGGTGGACTCGCGGACGACCAGGTCGAAGCCGGGCCGGACGCGCCGTGGCTGGGCGTCCGGGGAACCGGTCAGCCGCTGGACGAGGCAGTCGACGGCCTGGTGCGCGATGGCCTTCTTGTCCGGGGAGACCGTGGTCAGCGTGATCGCGCCGTAGCGGCCCTCCTCGATGTCGTCGAAGCCGACGATGGCGATGTCCTCCGGCACCCGCAGGCCCCGGGTGGTCAGCACCCGCAGGGCGCCGATGGCCTGGAGGTCGTTGTAGGCGAAGACCGCGTCCGGTCGTGCCCCGCGATCGAGCAGGTCGGCCATGGCCTGAGCCCCGTCCCCGCGGCCGTAGCCGGAGGCGGTGGCCACGAGGTCGTCGTCGTGCGGGAGCCCCCAGGCGGCCAGTTCCTCGCGCCACCCGCGCAGCCGCAGGTGGGCGGGCTGCCGGGCGCTCTCGCGACGTGCGCCGAGGAAGGCGATCCGCTGCCGGCCCATCCCGGCCAGGTGACGCACCGCGCTGCGTGCCGCGGCCACGTTGTCGATGACGATGTGGTCGTACGGGGCGTCGTACTCCCGCTCCCCGAGGAGCACCAAAGGCGCGCTGTCGGTCCGGGCGAGCAGGTCCGCGGCCTCCAGTTCGATCGGCGAGAGGATCAGGCCGTCGATCACATGGGCGCGGAAGCCCTGGCTTACCAGGATCTCCTTCCTGCGCTCGCCGGAGGTGTGGTCCAGCAGCACGGTGTAGTCGTGGCGGGCGGCGGCGTCGATGACGGCGCCGGCCAGTTCGGCGAAGTACGGGTTCCCGAGCTCCGGAAGGGCCAGCGCGATGATGCCCGTGCGGCCCTTGCGCAGGTGGCGCGCGGTGAGATTGGGCCGGTACCCCAGTTCGTCGATCGCCTGCTGCACGCGCGCCCGCATCGCGGGGGTGACGTGCTGATAGCCGTTCACGACGTTCGAGACGGTCTTGATGGACACTCCCGCGCGCTGCGCGACGTCCTTGAGGCTGACGCCCACGGCGCTCCCTCCGGGTAGGGCCGGTGCCGGAGGGCCGCGCGCGGTCCTCCGGCACCGGCGCGATCATGTGGTGCGCGGTCCCCGCGCGAGATACCGCTGGGCCACGACCACCACGATAAGGAACGCGCCACTGACGACCGACTGGTAGGACGAGTTGAGGGAGCCGATCTGGTTGATGAGGTTCTGGATGACCGCCAGGACGAGCACTCCCCACAGGGTGCCGCTGACCGATCCGGAGCCGCCGATCAGCAGGGTGCCGCCGATGACCACGGCGGCGATGGCGTCCAGTTCCATGCCGACGCCGATGATGGTCACACCCGACGACAGCCGGGCGGCGTTGAGCGCGCCGGCGAAGCCCGCCAGCAGTCCGCTGACCGCGTAGACCAGAACCCGGGTCCTGGCCACCGGCAGGCCCATCAACGTGGCCGCGTCCGGGCTGCCGCCCACCGCGAAGAGGGACTGGCCGAAGGACGTGCGCTGGAGCACGAGCCCCCCGGCGGCGAACAGCGCCAGCGCGATCAGCACCGGGTAGCCGAACCCCGCCACGGTGCCCTGGCCCAGCTTGGCGAAGGCCGAACCGTGCGGCACCAGATAGGTGTTCGCGCCCTCCTTGGTGAGCGCCAGCAGCAGACCGCGGGCGGCCAGCAGCCCGGCCAGTGTGACGATGAACGGGGCCATGCCGGCACGCGCGATGAGCAGGCCCTGCACGGTGCCGAGCAGGCCGCACACCGCGAGCGGCAGCAGCAGCGCGGGCAGCAGTCCGTACTGCGAGGCCCAGGCCGCCAGCACCCCGCCGAGCGCGAACACCGAGCCGACCGACAGGTCGATGCCGCCGGTGATGACGACCAGCGTCATGCCCAGCGCCACCACCGCGAGGAACGACGCCTGCACGGTGATGTTCTGCGCGTTGTCGAGGGTGCCGAAGGAAGGGAAGACGAAGGAGGAGACCAGCACCAGAGCCAGCAGGACGGCGAGGACGCCCTGCCGCTGCACCAGGACGGCCGGCCGCCGCCGGTCCCAGCCGGTACCGGCCGTCGCCACGGCGGGCGGTTGCGGCGTTGCCCCGGCGCTGCGGGGCGTGGCGGGTGACTTCATCGGGATCGACGCTCCCGGGCGACGTAGACGGCGACGAGGATGATGACGGCCTGGGCCATCTGCGCGGTGGAGTCCGGAAGATCGTGCTTGACCAGGGTGGCCCGCAGGAGCTGCATGAGCAGCGCGCCGCAGACCGTGCCCAGCACACGCACCGATCCGCCGGTGAGCGGAGTGCCGCCCACCACCACCGCGGTGATCGCGGACAGCTCCATCAAGGTGCCCAGCGTGGACGGGTCACTGGCCGTCAGGCGCGCGGTGGCCAGTACCCCGGACAGGGCGGCCAGCACCCCGCAGAGCACGTACACGCCGATCAGCACCCAGCGCACGGGCAGTCCCGCCAGCCCCGCGGCGGCGCGGTTGCCGCCGATCGCGACCAGCTGGCGGCCGAAGGTGGTGCGGTGCACGACCCCGGCGACCAGCAGCGCCAGCACGGCGGCGATCAGCACCACCACGGGGATGCCCAGGACGTCGTCGGTGCCGAGGCCCAGCAGGCCGGGGTTGGCGATCTGCTTGAGCTGACCGTCGGCGAGGACCAGGGCCAGCCCCCGGCCGCCCACGAACAGCGCCAGGGTGGCCACGATCGGCTGCAGGCCCACCACCGCCACCAGGGTGCCGTTGACCGCGCCGACCACGGCCCCGGCGGCAAGCGCCACCAGGAGCGCGGGGAGCAGTCCGTAACCCAGGTACAGCGGCAGCAGGGCGGCGGCCAGGGCCATCACGGACCCCACCGACAGATCCACTCCCTCGGTGCCGATCACCAGCGCCATGCCCAGTGCCACGATCACCACCGGGGCCACCTGCACCAGCTGCGTCCGCAGATTGTCCGCGGTGAGGAAGTGGTCGGTGAAGACCGCGTTGAAGACCACCAGCACGGCCACCGCCGCGTAGACCCCGTACGCCTGGAACCAGGCGGAGGAGGGGAGCCTGATCTGGCCGCGCCGCACGGCGGGGGAGAGCTCAGCCATCGTGCCGCACCTCCTCGCCGCCGGTGCCGTTCTCCGCGGCGGGGGCGTGGGCCGCGAGGACCTCCAGCAGTTCCCCCTCGCCGACACGCTCCCCGGTCAGCTCGCCGGCCACCGCGCCGCCGCGCAGGACGACCAGCCGGTCGGCGCCCTCCACGAGTTCCTCGATGTCGGAGGAGATGAGCAGCACCGCCAGTCCCTCCTGGGCCAGTTCGTCCACCAGCGCCTGCACCTCGGCCTTGGCCCCCACGTCGATTCCCCGGGTGGGCTCGTCGAGCAGCAGCACCTTCGGTTCCACGCAGAGCCACCGCGCCAGCAGCACCTTCTGCTGGTTGCCGCCGGAGAGCTCGCCGACCTTCTGCTCGGGGCTGGAGGCCTTGATCCGCAGGCGTTTCATGAAGATGCCGACGACGCGGTCCTGGCGGGCACGCGAGACGACCCCGGCCCGCGACAGCCGCGGCATGGCGGCGAGCACGATGTTCTCCCGCACCGACAGACCGGGGACGACGCCCTCCGCCTTGCGGTCCTCGGGGAGCAGGCTGATGCCCGCCCGGATCGCGGCGGCGGGGGAGGGGCGTCCGAGCCCGCGGCCCGCCACCGTCACCGATCCTGAGTCCAGCGGCAGCGCCCCGGCCAGTGCCTTGGCGGTCTCGCTGCGCCCGGAGCCGAGCAGCCCGGCCAGGCCCAGTACCTCGCCGGGGTGCAGTTCGAGGGAGATGTCGTCCAGTACGTGACGACGGCGCAGCCCGGTGGCGGTGAGCACGGGCTTGCGGTCGGGGTGGTGGTCCTCGCCGAAGCTGGTCCGGCCGTGCCGGCGCACCTCGGAGACCTCACGGCCGAGCATCATGGCGACCAGTTGCATCCGGTCCAGGTCCGCGAGATCGCCGGTGTGCACCAGCCGCCCGTCGCGGAGCACGGTGACCCGGTCGCAGATCCGGTACAGCTCCTCCAGCCGGTGGCTGACGTACAGGACGGAGATGCCGCGGCCGTGCAGGTCGTCGATGACGCGGAAGAGCGTCTCGACCTCACGCGGCTCCAGCGCGGAGGTCGGCTCGTCCATCACCACGACCTTGGCCCGCACCGACACCGCGCGGGCCAGCGCCACCATCTGCTGGGTGCCGACGCCGAGACTGCCGAGCGGGCGGCGGACGTCGGCGGTGACGCCGAAGCCCGCCAGCAGCGCGGCCGCCTCCCGGTGCATCCGGGGGAAGTCGACGAGGCCGAGGCGGTTCTTGGGCTCGCGGCCCAGGAAGATGTTCCGCGCCATGCTCATCAGCGGGACGAGGTTGACCTCCTGGTAGATGGTGGTGACTCCGGAGTGCTGGGCATCGGCGGGCCGGGCGAAGACGACCGGACCGCCGTCGAGCCGCACCTCGCCGGCGTCCGGGCGGTGCACCCCGGTCAGGACCTTGATGAGGGTGGACTTGCCGGCGCCGTTCTCGCCGACGAGTGCGTGGACCTCGCCGCGGCGCAGGGTGAAGGAGACGTCGTCGAGCGCCACCACACCGGGGAAGCGCTTGCCGATGCCGACGGCCTCCAGCACCGCGGGGGCGGTGGGACTGCCCGGATCGGGGGGCGGTGCGGCGGGTGCCGCTTCGGAGGGTGCCATAGGGGCCTTCCAGGGGTTCGCGGTGTCGGAGAGCCGAGGGGTGCGGGACGGGCCGGCCGCCCGGCCGGGGAGGAGGACCGGGCGGCCTGCGCGGGGGCTCAGTAGGCCCCGGCCAGCGAGTCCTTGGCGTTGGACGCGTCGTAGGCCCGGTCGGAGATGATCACGTCCTCCGGGATGACCTCGCCGGCGAAGAACTTCTGCGCGGTGGCGAAGGCCAGCGGTCCGAAGCGCGGATTGGACTCGATGACGCCGTTGTACTGCCCGTTGGCCAGGGCCTGCACGGCGTTGCGCGTGCCGTCGATGGACACGATCTTGACGTCCTTGCCGGGCTTCTTGCCGGCCGCCTTGAGCGCGGTGACCGCGCCGAGGCCCATCTCGTCGTTCTCCGCGTAGACGGCGGTGATGTCGGGGTTGGACTGGATCAGCTGCTCCATCACCTGCTGCCCCTTGTCGCGGGCGAACTCTCCGGTCTGCTGGGCCACGATCTTCAGGCCGGGGGCCTTGGCCTTGATCTCGTCGACGAAGCCCTTGGTGCGGTCGGTGGTGACGTTGTTGCCGGAGGCGCCGAGCAGGATGGCGACCTTGCCCTTGCCGCCGGTGACGTCGATCATCTGGTCCGCGGCGCGCTTGCCCTGCTCGACGAAGTCCGAGCCGAGGAAGGCCACGTAGTCCTTGCAGGCGGTGGCGTTGATCTTGCGGTCGATGGTGATCACGGGTACGTGCTTGGCCGCCGCGGCCTGCAGGGCGGGCTCCAGGCCGTCGGAGTTGAGCGGGGCGACGATCAGCAGTTGGGCGCCCTGGGCGAGCATGTCCTGGATGTCGCTGATCTGCTTGGGCAGTTGCGACTGCGCGTTGGTGGTGAGGAGCTTCTTGACGCCGAGTCTGGCCGCCTCGTCCTTGATGGACTGCGTCTCGGCGATGCGGAAGGGGTTCGCCTCCTTCTCGGACTGCGAGAAGCCGACGACCGCGTTCTTCAGGTCGAGCTTGGTCGCCCCGTAGGTCTGCAGGGTGCAGCCGTCACCGCCGGCGGCGGACGCGGACGGGGACTGCACCACCTGGGCACCCTCGGACGAGGCGGGGGCGGCGGTGCCGGAGCCCTCCTCCTTGGCGCAGGAGGTGGCGTTCAGGGCGGCAGCGGCGGTGAGGCACACGACGGCCAGTATGCGGGTGGTACGGGAGGTGCTCATGGACGTTCAACTCCTCGAAGAGCGGTGTACGACCTGATCGGGGAAGTGCGGGGCTCCGGCAGGGGCCCGGGAGGGGCGGCCCGCCCCGCCCCCGTGACGGGGCGGGCCGCCGGTGGTCAGCGGGCCGTCGTCGGCGCGGCGGGTTCGCGGGCCGCCAGCGAGGCGACCTCGGCCGCGCTCAGCGCGCGGTCGTAGGCGTGCACGTCGGAGATCGCGCCGCCCCAGTAGTCGACGAGGTTGCCGCCGTACTTGCCGCGGCCGATCACCAGGTGGCCCGAGGGGCCCTCGGCGTTGCAGGCCCGGACCGAACCGGCCTCGCTGCCGTCGACGTAGATCCGCAGGCGGCCGTCGCGGTGGCTGTAGCTGCCCACCAGGTGGTACCAGCGGCCGGCCTCCGGCTCGCCGATCCCCGCCGCCAGCGCCCGGCTGCCGGCGAAGCTGAACGCGAACCTCCGGTCGGCCTGCGAATACTGCAGGTAGAAGGCGCTGTTGGTGCCGCCGTCGACCGACACCGCCGTGCTGAAGTGCCCCTTGTCGTCCAGCCGGACCCAGGCGGCCACCGAGTAGTCGTGGGTGTCGGTGTCCAGGACGGAGGCGCCGGTGTCGACGAATCCGGTGCGGCCGTCCAGTTGCAGGGCGCCGCCGTTGGGGCCGGTCGTCCAGCTCGTTCCGCCGGTGAGGGTTCCGTCGTGGCCGCCCGCGACGTCCTCGGCGACGGTGCCCGACCCCTCGTGCAGGGGCCACCAGCCGACGCCCTGTGCCCCGGGCGTCCCGGGCGGGACGTCCACCCCGCCGGCGGTGGCACCGGCCGCGATGACCTGGCGGTTGACGTCCCGCACCTGCTCGGGGATCACCTTGACCACGTCGCGGTCATAGGTGATCAGGCCGTTGAGCTCGCCCTCGACGTCGGTGATCTGCGTGTAGACCGATCCGGACAGGCCGCAGGCCGCCGGACGGAGCAGTTTGCGGGTGTTCTCCACGTAGGCCGCGGTCAGTTCCTCTTTGCTGTGGGCGGCGTCGCCGTAGTCCTGGCCGCCCGCCGTGCCGAGGATGTGACCGGGGACGAGGTAGGAGTAGCCGCCGTGCTCGCCGTCGACGGCGGCGCGGGTGTCGTCGGGGGCCGGACTGGCCGGGCCGTGGTAGTCATGGAAGTCGATCATGTCTCCACGGCCCGAGTCGCCCTTGGAGGCGCAGCAGTTCACGCCGGAGTGCGCGTCGACCAGGCGCGAGGGGTCCTGCTGCTTGACGGCGTCGGCGAGGTCGCCGGTCGCCTGCTTGCTCCACTCGCCCCAGCCCTCGTTCATCATCGTCCACACCACGACGGACGGGCTGCTGATGTGCTGGTCCACGATCTGGTGGACCTGGTCGATGAAGGTCTGCGTCTCCGGGGTGCCCGCGGCGGCCGTGTTGCGACTCGGCATGTCCTGCCAGACCATCAGGCCCAGCTTGTCCGCCCAGTAGTACCAGCGGGCGGGCTCGACCTTGATGTGCTTGCGCACCGCGTTGAACCCGAGCTTCTTGTGCTGGACGAGGTCGTACTTGAGGGCCTCGTCGGTCGGCGCGGTGTAAAGGCCGTCCGGCCAGAAGCCCTGGTCGAGGGTGGCGAGCACGAACACCGGCTTGCCGTTGAGCTTGATCCGGTTGGTGCCGCCGGCCGGGGACACCTCGATCGACCGCATCCCGAAATACGAGCCCACCCGGTCTTTGGCCTTGCCGTCGGTCAGGGTGACGTCGAGGTCGTACAGGTACGGGTCGTCGGGGCTCCACAGGTGGGCGCGGGGGATCGGGATCCGCAGTGCGGTGCCTGCGGTGCCGGTCACCGAGCCGGCCTTGCGGCCGTCACGGGTGCGGGCGGTGGCGGTGACCTTGGCTCCGGGGGAGGTGCCCGCACCGGGCCGTACGGTGACGGAGAGCGAGGAGTCCGCGACGTTCGGGGTCAGCACCAGGGAGCCCACGGAAGCCTCGGGGACAGGCTCCATCCAGACGGTCTGCCAGATGCCCGAAGTCGGCGTGTACCAGATGCCGCTGGGGTTGCGGGACTGCTTGCCGAGGGCGTAGCGGTCGTCGGTGGTGTCGCGGACCTTCACCGTCAGCGTCTGCGGCCCGCGCCCGGTCAGCGCGTCGGTGGCGTCGGCCGTGAACGCCTGGTAGCCGCCGGTGTGGTGGGCCACCTCCCGGCCGTTGACGTACACCCAGGCCTCGTAGTCCACGGCGCCGAAGTTGAGGTTCAGCCGGTTGCCCGAGCGGACCCGCCAGTCGTCCGGCACGGTGAAGCTGCGCTGGTACAGCGACCAGTCGTGGTGCCGGGCGACGCCGGACAGACCCGACTCCATCGGGTAGGGGACGACGATGCTGCCGCTCAGCGGGCCGCGGGGGAGCGTCGCGTCCTGCTCGGTCGGCTGGAACTGCCAGGTCCCGTTGAGGTTCTTCCACTGCTCGCGGGTGAGCTGCGGCCGCGGGTAGTCGGGCAGCGGGTGGGACGGGGAGACGTCCTTGGCCCACTTGGTCTGGAAGTACCAGGTGGAGTCGTTGCGGGCGACGACCGAGAACGGACCCAGGTCGCCGGCCGCGGTGGTGATGCCGCCCTTGCCGTCGTAGCTGACGCGGACGTCGGCGTGGAGGGAGACCGGCGCGTCGGACTCACCGGGCTTCAGCACCAGCCGGGAGGGGTGTTCGGGGTCCCGGGACACCGTGGCCGACCACCGGGTGCCGCCGGACAGCAGGGCCAGGTGCGCGGCGGCCCCGACGGGGAGCCCGGTCACGGGGGAACCCAGCTCGATGGTGGCGGTGCGGCCGGTGGCCGCCACGGAGGCCTCGGCGTCGGCGGGGGCGAAGCCGTCCGGCAGGTGGAGGGCCGAGTCCGGCACCGGCCGGCGGTCGAAGCCCGGACCCGACCACTCGGTGTGCAGGTAGGCGCCGCCGTTGCCCTGGTTGTAGTCCACCGAGATCTCGTGCAGCCCGGCGGTGAGGGTCACCGGCTCCGAGGTGGTCTGCACGTCCCAGTCGGTGGTCCAGTGGTCGATCACGCTCGCGCCGTCGAGAGACAGGCGGAAGCCGTTGTCGCCCTTGATGTAGAACGTGTACGCGCCGTCGGCGGGCACGTCCAGCCGGCCCGTCCAGCGCACGGCGACGTTGTCGGTGGTGCCGGCGTACGCCTTCAGGGTGGGCAGCAGGTCGTCGACGTACAGGGAGTCGTCGATCCGGGTGCCGGTGTACTGGGCGAAGTCCAGGGCCGTGCCGTTGGACATCCGGTAGTAGTCGCCGCGCAGGCCCGTGTCGGCGGAGGCGGAGGCGGCGGTGGTGTCGGTGGTGGCGCTGGGCCGGGCGACCGCCGAGGGCGGGGTCAGCAGGGCCGCGCCGAGGAGCATCGATACCAGGACGGTAAAACGCGCAAACCGAGCGGTACGTCGTCGGCCAGGACTCATGGTGCACCTTCCGTGGGAGTCGTCGACGCCTGGACTGGAAAGTTGCGGGTCAGGTGTGTGAAGTGCCTGGGACCAAGAGCGGTGACACGTGCGAAACGAGGTTGTACAACGTTGGAAACTTCGGGCGCGGAGAGCATGAAATCAGGCCCCGCCCCCGTGTCCAGACCCCGCGCAGAAGCTCGCCAACGGGTCGTCAGAAGGCTTGCGGGCGCGTCGTGAACGCCTCCGGGGCCGTGCCGGGGCATGCCGGAGCGAGGTCGGACCGTCCGTGAAATAGCCCTGACCTGGGCGGAGTTAACCTGACAGGGCACGGACCGGCATCCCGCGGGGTGACCAGGGATTGTCCAACGTTGGAAAGACAGGGGGCGGAAGGACCGCCCCGGGACCGGCACATGGGGCCTGCCCCCGGGGGGCCTTCCGTTGGTCAGCCGACGGTCAGGTTCTGCGCCAGGGTGTTGGCCGCGAAGCCGTTCACCCCGAACATGCCGCTGGTGTAAGCGTCGTCGGTCGCGTCGATGACGGGATCGGCGCCGTCGCCGAACCAGACCCGGATGCGGGAGCCGTCGGTGCGCACCTTCAGGTGGTAGGTGCGGCCCTCGATGATCGGCGTGGCGTACGTGGCGATGTCCCGGCCCGGCCGCCACAGCTTGACCACGCCACTGGTGTCGATGTTCGCCGTGTAGCCGGCACCCGAGGCGTTCGCCCGGAAGGTCAGGCCGGTCGCGGTGCCGTTCGTGACGGACAGGTCGCCCTCGTAGGTGAAGTCGCCGCCCGTGCGGTCGCTGAGGTAGAAGCCGTCCTGCGACGAACTGCCCCTCAGTCCGGCCGGGGTGACCGTCCAGGTGCCGCCGTGCGGTGTCCACCTCCCGGCGGGGAAGGCCGAGAAACCGCCCGTTCCGGTGTTGAGGTTCTGCACCGTCGCGGCGCCGTTGTAGACGTTCACGCCGAACAGCCCGTCGGCGTAGGTGCTGTCGGTGGCGTCGATGACCGGATCGGCACCGTTGTCCAGCCAGACCCGGATGCGGGGGCCGTCGGTCTGCACCTTCACGTGGTAGGTGCGGCCGGCGCTGATGGGTGCCGCCTGGACGGCGATGTCCTTGCCCGGACGCCACAGCTTGACCACACCGCTGGTGTCGAGCGTCGCCGTGTAGCCGGCACCGGAGGCGTTGGCCCGGAAGGTCAGGCCGCCGGCACGCGCGGTGTCGAGCGTGATGTCGCCCTGGTAGACGGCATCGCCGCCGCTGCCCGCGCTCATGTAGAAGCCGTCGCCACTGGTGGAGGCGCGCTTGCCGCCGCCGACGTCGGTCCACGAACCGCCCGCGGCGTGCCAGGGGCCCTTCAGATTGCTCAGCAGGGTGGACTGGGCGGTTCCCCAGCTGGTGTTGAGACGAGTGAAGGTCGCGCTGTCCAGCTTCACCTTGCCGCCGACAGCGAAGAGCCGGATGCCCTGGCTGTCCGCCGCGGAGTCGAAGTCGACGTTGTCGGAAAGGGAGTACCGTCCGCCGTCGCCGAATATCTCAAGCTGGCCCCGGTCCACCAGCAGTCGCAACGTGACCTTGCCGTTCCTGGGCTTGAGCGGCTTCCCCTGGAGGGTCTGCTCGGCCGTGTCGTACACCACGCTGCGGTCGGCGGTGCCGTCGGAGCGGCTGTGCAGGTCGAAACCGAACCGCGTCGCCGTCGCGCCCTGCACGTCGAACTGGGCGGTGATCTCGTAGGTGTCGGCCTTGATGCTCCCGAAGAGGTTGCCGCCCTTGGCCGCGTTGACCGTCTCGTTCTTCCAGCTCCTGGTCTCCGACGCGAGCGAGGAGAGCTCGGCGACCGGGGTACGGGTGATCCGCGGCCCGTCCGGGGTGGTCACCAGGCCGAGCGTCACCGGGAACGTCGAGTTGCCCGTCCAGGTGCTGCCGCGGTTGCCGCCCTGCCAGGCCATCTGCACGGTGCGGCCGTCAGGGGTGTTGGTGAACGTCTCGGCGGCGTAGAACGTGCCGCCCGCGTAGGTGGTGCCCAGGTCCATCCGCTGCGGCTGGGTCCAGTCGGTGCGGAAGGCCGTTCCGTCGAAGGTGCCGACGACGTACTGGCTGGACGCCGAGGTCAGCACCCACCGCTGCTGCCCGGTCTTGCCGTCCAGGTCCAGCGGGTACATGTCGGGGCACTCGAAGAGCCAGGGTGCCTGGAAGCGGCTGGCGGGAGTCCAGTCCAGGAGGTTGGGCGAGGTGTAGATGTTCACGCCGTTGCCGCCCTGGTTGGACCAGACGACCATGGCCCAGCGATGGCGGGCCGCGTCCCAGAACACCTTTGGGTCGCGGCTCTCGTCGGGGATGGTGATCTGCTTGCGGCCCTTGTCGTAGGCCTGGAAGGTCTGCCCGTTGTCGTTGCTGTAGAAGATGCTGACGCCGTCGGTGTTGGAGAACACCACGATCGGGTCGAGGGACCCGGTCTTGAGCCCCGAGGTGTTGTCCTTGTCGACGACGCCGCCGCCGGAGAAGAGCGTGCCGGAGTGCACCCCGGGCTCGAGCGCGATCGGCTTCTGGGTCCAGTGCACCAGGTCAGGGCTGGTGGCGTGACCCCAGTGCATGGTGTCCCAGGCCAGGCCGTGCGGATTGTGCTGGTAGAAGAAGTGGTAGAGCCCGTTGGCGTAGACCAGGCCGTTGGGGTCGTTCATCCAGCCCGACTGCGAGCTGAAATGGAACTGGCCGCGGAACGGCTCGCTGTAGGTCGTCGCCGGATACGGGAACTCGGGATAGTCCCAGACGGTCCCGGCGACCGCGGGTGTGGTCGGCAGGAGCGCGGCCAGGCCCGCGATCAGGGCGGCGAGCAGGGCCCCGACTCTTCGACGCATGTGAACCCACTCTCTGGACATCGGTGCTGAGTGTCATCGTTGACACATGTCATCGCTGACATCCGATCGATGTCAGATGATGGGTGTGCGTCGGGGGTGCGTCAACTGTGCAGGCGAGATCGAATTCTGACTGTCGATCAGCAGATGGTCGCGTCCTGGCCGCCGCGACCGGCTGTGACTTCGTGCGCCCACGGCGGGTTGGGACCGGCGACTGCGCAGGTCAGCGCGGCGACGCGGACGGCGTACGCACAGGCCGCCGCGACCTCGGCCGGTTCGAGTCGGTCGAGCCGGCCACCCAGCAGGCCGCGCCCGCCGAGGAAGTGGAGCAGTCCCGCGGTGAAGGAGTCGCCGGCGCCCACGGTGTCGACGACCCGCGTCGGCACGCCGGGAACCGATACGCGCCGTCCGTCGAGCGACGCGAGTGCGCCGTGCGCGCCGCGGGTGACCACGACGAGTCGCGCGCCCGCCGCGTGGAACTCGTCGCAGGCCGCCTCGGCCGCCGTGCCCGGCGCCACCGCGCCGAGGTCGTCCTCGCTCAGCCGCAGGATGTCCGCCACCGCGCACCAGCGGGGCAGTCGCTCACGGTAGACGTCCGGGTCGACCAGGGCGGGCCTGACGTTGGGGTCGATGCTGACGGTGGCGTGCCTCCGCGCCCTGGTCAGCAGCTCCTCCACGAGTGGGCCGCCCGGCTCGCGGACCAGCGCGAGCGAGCCGGAGTGCACGCAGGCCGTTCCGCTCAGGTCGGCCCGGTCCAGTTCCTCGCGGGTCCACTGCCAGTCCGCCGTGGCCTCGGCGTGGAAGGAGTACGCGGCCTGCCCTCCGGTGTCCACGTCGGCGACCGCGAGTGTGCTGGGTTCGGCCGCGGCCGTCGCGTCCGACAGGTCCACGCCCGAGTCCAGCAGATGACCGCGGAACAGCCGGCCGAAGACGTCGCCCGACAGCCGGGCCAGCAGCCGGGTCGGCGTGCCGAGACGGGCCAGGCCCACAGCGGTGTTGGCGGGGCCTCCGCCGGGGAGGACGCGCAGGCTCAGGCCCTGCTCCGCGCCCCGGGAGGGGCCCTGCCCCGAGGGGGGCGGGAGTGGGGAACCGGGGACGGCGAAGACGTCGGCGACGCACTCTCCCAGCACAGTGACCGGACGCGGCTGCATGCGAGGGTTCCTCCAGGTGGGACGTGGGGCGGGGGTCGGGGCCGACCCGCGGGCCGGGCGGCGCCCGTGGGTGACGATCCGTTGTGTTGCCAACTCGTGTTCGCCACAAGGCATTGACGTTGCCGGAGCGGGAGTCCATCATCCTCCGCAAGCGGTGTCAACGATGACATGTGTCAACGATGGCACCGACTCCGGCGATGTCTCTCGCCGCCCGCAGCGCTGCACGGTCGTCCCGCTCACTGCTTCCCGTAGGAGTCGCACATGTCCCGTAGAGCCCGCCCGGCCCTCGTCATCGGCGCCGCCGGCCTCGCCCTGTCCCTGGCGGCCTGCGGAGCCGGTTCCGGTGGTGGCTCCCCTTCCGGGGGCAAGGTCAAGGTCGGCCTGATCACCAAGACCGACACCAATCCCTACTTCGTCAAGATGAAGGAGGGCGCCGAGCAGGCCGCCAAGAGCGAGAACGTCGAGCTGACCACCGCGGCGGGCAAGTTCGACGGCGACAACGCCGGCCAGGTCACCGCCCTGGAGAACATGGTCGCCGCCGGCGTCAAGGGCGTGCTGATCACCCCCAACGACTCCAAGGCCATCGTCCCCGCGATCGCGAAGGCCCGCGCCAAGGGTGTGCTGGTCATCGCCCTGGACACCCCGCCGGAGCCGGAGAACGCGGCCGACGCCCTCTTCGCCACCGACAACGTGAAGGCCGGCGAACTCATCGGCGCGTACGCCAAGGCCGCCATGGCCGGCAAGAAGGCGAAGATCGCCACGCTGGACCTCGCCCCCGGCGTGTCGGTGGGCGTGCAGCGGCACGAGGGCTTCATCAAGGGCTTCGGCGTCGGCGCCTCGGACCCCTCGATCGTCTGCTCCCAGGACACCGGCGGCGACCAGGCCAAGGGCCAGACCGCCATGGAGAACTGCCTGCAGAAGGCGCCGGACATCAACCTCGTCTACGCGATCAACGAGCCCGCGGCGCTCGGTGCCTACACCGCCGTCAAGGCCAAGGGACGCGAGAAGGACGTCATGATCGTCGCCATCGACGGCGGCTGCACCGGCGTGCAGGCGGTCAAGGACGGGAAGATCGCGGCGACTTCGCAGCAGTACCCGCTGAAGATGGCCGCCGACGGTGTCAAGGCGGTCGCCGAGTACGCCAAGAGCGGCAAGAAGAGCAGCGGTTACACCGACACCGGCGTCACCCTGATCACCGACAAGCAGCAGACGGGCACGGAGTCCAAGGACACCGGTTTCGGCCTGCAGAACTGCTGGGGCTGAGCACGGTGACCGTGTCCACCTCGCTCCCCGTGGCCGCGAAGGAGTCGACCGCCCTGCGGCGGCTCCTCACGGCCCCCGCCGCGGGGCCGTTCGCGGCCCTGGTCCTCGCCTCGGTCTTCTTCTCCCTGACCACCGACCAGTTCCTCTCCGGCGGCAACTTCTCCCTGATCCTCCAGCAGGTCATGGTCGTCGGCACCCTCGCCATCGGCCAGACGCTCATCATCCTCACCGCCGGGATCGACCTGTCCTGCGGTGCCGTGATGGCCTTCGGCGGCATCCTCATCGCCAAGCTCGCCGTCGAGGGGCCGCTGCCGCCGGCGCTCGCCATCGGTATCGGCATTCTGGCCTGCGGTGTGTTCGGGCTGGTCAACGGGTTGCTGGTCCGGGTCGTCCCGCTGCCGCCGTTCATCGTGACGCTGGGCATGCTCAACGTGGCCTTCGCGCTCACCCACATCTACTCCGCCGAGCAGACGGTCACCGGTCTCCCCGGGCCGCTCACCGCGCTGGGCCGCACCTTCCCGCTCGGCCGGACCGACGTCACATACGGGTCGCTGGTCACCGTCGCCCTCTTCCTCGGCTTCGCCTACGCGCTGAGCAGCACCGCCTGGGGCCGGCACGTCTACGCCCTCGGCAACAGCGCGGAGAGCGCCCGCCTCAGCGGCATCCGCGTGTCCCGGCTCACCGTCGGCGTCTACACGGTGGCCGGACTCGTCTACGGGATCGCGGCCCTGCTGCTGGTGTCGCGGACCGGGGTCGGCGACCCGCAGGCCGGCCAGACCGACAACCTCGACAGCATCACCGCGGTGGTGCTCGGCGGCACGAGCCTGTTCGGCGGGCGCGGCACCGTGCTCGGCACGTTCGTCGGCGTGCTCATCGTCGGTGTCTTCCGCAACGGCCTGCAGCTGATGGGCGTCTCGTCCATCTACCAGACACTGGTCACCGGCGTCCTGGTGATCCTCGCGGTCACCGTCGACCAGCTCTCGCGAAAGGGCACCCGATGAGCGGCCCCGCCTCCTCTGACGACCCGGCGGCCCGCGACGCGGGTACCGCCCACCGCCCGGAGCCCGAGCCCGCAGCGGAGGCCGCCGCGCCGACACCCGTCCTCAGCGCGCGCGGGCTGGTCAAGCGCTACGGGCACGTCACCGCGATCGACGAGGCCGACTTCGACCTCATGCCCGGCGAGGTGCTCGCCGTCATCGGCGACAACGGCGCGGGCAAGACCAGCCTCATCAAGGCACTCACCGGCGCACTGGTGCCGGACGCCGGCGAGATCCGGCTGCACGGCAGGCCGATCAGGTTCGCCGGACCGCAGGAGGCACGGGCGTACGGCATCGAGACGGTGTACCAGGACCTCGCCGTCGCCGCGTCCATGGACATCGCCTCCAACATGTTCCTCGGACGGGAGATCCGCCGCCCGGGCGTGCTCGGGTCGGTGTTCCGCATGCTCGACAAGAAGGCCATGCGCCGGCAGGCCGCGGCGCACATGGCGGAGCTGAAGGTCGGAGTGGGCTCGCTCGCGCAGCCGGTCGAGACGCTCTCCGGCGGCCAGCGGCAGGCCGTGGCGGTCGCCCGCGCCGCCGCCTGGGCTCGCAGCGTCGTCGTCATGGACGAGCCGACGGCGGCCCTGGGCGTCAAGGAGTCCGGGCAGGTGCTCGACCTGATCCGCCGGGTACGGGACAAGGGCGTGCCGGTCATCCTCATCAGCCACAACATGCCGCACGTCTTCGAGATCGCCGACCGCATCCACGTCCACCGGCTCGGCAGGCGCGAGGCCGTGATCAAGCCGTCGGACTACACCATGGCCGAGGTGGTGGCCATCATGACCGGCGCGCTCACCGTGCGCCCCGACGGCGGTACCGTCGTGGCGGACAGTGACGCGGCCACGGCGGCCGGCGTGCGGGGGAGCTGATCCACGTCCCCGGCATCCGCGCACCGAGGCCCTCAGGAGAAGGTGGTTTATGACAGCGACCCGCAGACCGACCCTCGCCGACGTCGCCCGCGAGGTCGGCGTGAGCGCCAAAACGGTCTCCCGGGTCCTCAATGAGGACGGCCCCAGTTCCCCCGAGACCAGGAAGCGGGTACTGGCGGCCGTCGCGAAACTCGGCTTCCAGCCGAACCTGATGGCCAGGAGCATGCGGGTCGGCGGGCCCGACACCACCGTCGGCCTGGTGGTGCCCGACCTCGGCAACCCGTTCTTCGGCGCCGTCGCGGGCGGCATCGAGGACGCGGTGCACGGCCGCGGGCTCACCTTGCTGATGGGCTCGTCGGACGACGACCCGGAGCGGGAGCACGCGCTGATCCGGACGTTCCTGGCCCGCCGGGTCAGCGTGCTCATGGTCGCGCCGGCGGTGGGCGCCGACCACGCCCACCTCAAGGCGCAGCGGGCCGCCGGAATGCCGGTCGTCTTCCTGGACCGTCCCGGCAACGGGCTCACCACCGACACCGTGGTCAGCTCCAACCGCTCCGGCACCCAGGAGGGCGTCGCCCACCTGATCGCCGGCGGGCACCGCAGGATCGGGTTCATCGGCGACCTGCCGTCCCGCCTCTACACGCGCCGCGAGCGGCTCGCCGGTTACCGCGCGGCCCTCGCCGACGCGGGCCTGCCCCACGACCGGGCGCTGGTCGTCGACGCCCACGACCCGGCGGGGGCCGCCGAGGCCACGGCCCGGCTGCTCGCTCTGCCCGACCCGCCCACCGCGCTGCTGTCGGGCAACAACGTCATGACCATCGGCGTCCTGTCGGAGCTCTCCCGCAGCCGCCGCAAGGACGTCGCCGTGGTCGCCTTCGACGACGTCCCCATGGCGTCCATCCTGGAACCCGCGCTGACCGTGGTCGCCCAGAACCCGGTCGCCATGGGTGAGTTGGCGGGTGCCACCGCCATCGAGCGCCTTGAGGGCGACCGCTCCCGCGCCCGTACCCTCATGGTCGACACACGTCTCGTGGCCCGCGGCTCGGGCGAACTCCCCGCCCCCGGCCGCATCGCCGCCGTCAGGTAGACCGGAGGGCTCTGGTCAGCGCTTCCAGGACGGCCTGGACCGCCTCCACAGAGGCGGTGTTGCCGAGTTCGGGGTCCCCGGCGGTCTGCAGGGCC
The DNA here is from genome assembly GCF_053598835.1 of Streptomyces sp. NPDC001070. Lineage (NCBI taxonomy): Bacteria > Bacillati > Actinomycetota > Actinomycetes > Kitasatosporales > Streptomycetaceae > Streptomyces > Streptomyces sp. NPDC001070. The sequence continues at coordinate 52,177 of NZ_JBSFLB010000033.1, read as the reverse complement.
AGGCATTGGTGGATCGCGTTGAGCACGCGGGCGAGACCGTCGGCCGGCCGCCCCGCCGCCGTTCCCGTGGCCGGCGTACTACAGGTCCAGCAGGGCCTGTTCGACGGCCTCGGTCAGCGCCGGGTGGATGTACAGCACGTCGCGGCCGACCTGGTCCACCGTCAGGCCCAGCGTCATCGCCTGGATCAGCGGCTGGATGAGCGTCGCGGCCTGGGGGCCGATGATGTGCGCGCCGAGGACCGTGCGGTCGGCGGGATCCGCCAGCACTTTCACGAAGCCGCTGGTGTCCTCCAGCGCCCATCCGTACGCGGTGTCCGCGTAGTCGCGGACGCTCACCAGGCAGGCGATCCCGCGGCGGCGCGCCTCCTGTTCGGTCAGCCCGACGCTCGCGATCTGCGGGCTGGTGAAGACCGCGTGCGGCGCGACCCTGTTGGAGAGCGTGCGCAGGTCCTCCGGGTGGAGCAGGTTGTGCCGCACCAGCCGTGCCTCGGCGTTGGCCATGTGCTTGAGCTGGAAGTGGTTCACCGCGTCGCCGAGGGCCCAGACCCCCGGTACGGACGTACGGTAGGCGCTGTCGGTCACGATGTGGCCGTGCCCGTCGAGTTCCAGCCCGCCGGCGGCCGCGTCGAGCCGGTCGGTGTTGGGCCGGCGGCCGACGCACACCAGCAGGGTGGCGGCTTCGACGACCTCGTCGCCTTCCGGGCAGGTCACGGCCACCGAGACACCGCCGGCGCGCCGTTCGACAGCGGTGACCGTGGCACCGAGCAGTACGCGATGCCGCCGGGAGACGAGTTCGGTGAACCGGGCCGAGACCTGCTCGTCCTCCGCCGTCAGCAGGCGCGGCCCGCGCTGCAGGATCGTGACCTCCGTGCCGAACGCCTCGAACACATGGCTGAACTCGGCCGCGATGAAACCGCCGCCGATGACCACCATGGACGCGGGCGCGTCGTCGATCCGCATGATGGTGTCCGAGGTGTGGTACGGCACGGTGTCGAGACCCGGGATGTCCGGGATCACCGGCCGGGACCCGACCCCGACGACGAACGTGTCGGCGGTGATCTGCTCCGATCCCACCTGCAGCACCTTCGGCGCGACGAATCGCCCCTCCGCGGGGTACACGTCGATGCCGTTGTCCGTGCGGTACTCCAGCGCGCTGTCGTGCAGCGGATCGATGCGGCGGAACACCCGGTCGCGGACGGTCTTCCAGTCGACGGGCTCGACGGTGGCACGGACGCCCAGGCGCGCCGCCGCCCGCGCGTCCTCGGCCGCGTCGGCGGTGATGACGAACATCTTGCTCGGAATGCAGCCCCGGTTCAGGCACGTTCCGCCGAAGCGGTCCGGCTCCACGATGGCGGTGCGCAGATGGGCCAGTGAGTCGTCGGGCAGCATGTTGCCGCTGCCCGCCCCCAGGATCACCAGATCGTAGTGCGGCACGCTCGTCAACCTTCCGCCGGCGACAATGGGCGGCCCCGCAGCGCGAGGCCGCGCGTGACCTCGTGGATATTCCATGCAATTCAGGTACTTATCACGGAAATGGGGCACAGGTCGGCAATGCCGGTGCGACATCAGGCCGTGCCGCAGTTCCCAAATGGGGCGACCGCGGGTCCACTGGATCAGCGTTGGCTCACCGGGATCGACACCCCCCTGGTGAAAGGCGCGTCGGCCCCGGGAGACTTTCGCCATGGACGCAGGACTCGCAGGGCTTCTCGGAGGTGTCATCGGTGCTGCTGTCGGCGCGCTCGGCGCCACGCTGTCCGCATGGATCTCCGGAAAGAAGGCGGAAGGCCAGGCCCACATCCAGTCGTCGACTCAGATACGCCAAGCCCGTCTGCAGATCGAGGCCGACCGCTCCCGCGCACTGCGCGAGTCACGCAAGGCGGCCTACATAGCCTTCGCCGATGGCTGGAACCTCGTGTACGGAACGCTGAGCGAAGCGGCCATCAAGCTGGGCGGCATTGAGCCGCACGATCCACCGGAAGAACGCGAGGAGCGGCGCCGGACCGCCCGCAGGCTGTGGGGTGAAGCGCGTGATCTGCAACGAGCGCTCCTACGGCTGATGCACGTTGTCCACGTGGAAGGACCGGAGCCGTTGAAGGGTGCCGCGGGGGAGGCGACCGGCGCCTTGGTTCCCTACTTCGGAGCGGTGCTCGATTGGCTGCACGCTGTCGACGGAGGAACGGAGACGCCCCAGCATTCCGAGGAGGCGAATCGGGCGGCCGGCGAGGCGAACATGAAGCATCTGGACTTTCTCCATGCCACCTCGGATGCCCTCACTCCGGATATCCCGGGCCTCCGCGATGAATGAGCACGGCGTGGCGCGGTACGACAGTGGGTAGCGGCGTCCGTGTCGGCGGGGTCGCGCCCCGGACACCGCTAGCGGAAGCGGATGTCGCTGAGGTCGATGGAGACCATGAGCCGGCTCGGGACGGGGCGGCCCTCGGGGTCGCGGCGGTAGGCGCGGCGTTTGGTCGGCAGCACGATGCCGTCCGCCTCCGCGTAGTCGTGGACGTACTGCGCGGCGGCGAATCCGCCCGCGACGTCGACGTGGTAGTCGTGGCGACGCAGGAGCCCGTCGGGACCGAAGTAGAAGTCCTGGTGGGTGCTGTGGCTGGCGATGTGGGGAGGGAAAGAGGCGCGCAGTCCTCGCCAGACCTCGCCTCCTTCGCGCAACGGCTCGATCCCGGTGACCGTGAAGCCGGGCATGGCCAGGAGGAACGGCGTGGTGAGGTAGGTCCACAGCGTGTAGCCGTTGAAGTAGGCGCGGTCCAGCGGGTCCCATGGGGTCTCCAGCGTGTGCCCGGAGAACGACGCCCGGGGGTTCTGGCGCTCGGCCACCACGCGTCCGTCGAGCTTCTCGATGCGCACCCGCCCCGGGGTGAAGTCGGTCCTCTGGTCGGGAGCACCGAAGGGCTCGACCGATGCCCGCTCCTCGTGGAGCCGCACGGTCATCTCGCGGGGTGCGGGATCCTGTGGCAGGCCCTTGACGGCGAACAGTTCGCCACCGCTGACGATGGTGGCCCGCGCCTCGGTCAGTTCCCGCCAGCGGCCCATGCCGCCGTGGGCTTCGATGGCACGGGTGAGCAACTCGTTCACGCCGGTCTCCTCGGGAGTGCGTCCCGCTGCCCGGCCCGGGAGGCGGCGGCGTCCGCGGCGGCGAGTTCCATGCCGGAGATGATGCGGCAGGCGCGGACGCCAGGTGCTCCGGCGCGCCGACGTCTGCTCGCAGTTGCACCGGGCACGCGCGGAGGCCGGCGGCACCCCCGAGGTGGTGCCGCCGGCCTCCGCGCGTGGGAACCGGCCACGGGGACCTGCCTCAGGCGTCCGTACGTGCCATGGCGCGACGGCCCTCAGCCCGCCGCGATGCGCAGCCTGATGGTGCGCGATTCGGGGCGAAGGGCGTACTCGGGCCACACGTCCGGCCCGCAGGCCCGGGAGCCGAGCCCGTGCTGGGCCGCGTCGACGATCAGGTGGCTCGCCGTCGAATCCGGAAGTTCGAACGGGTGTCCGGCTCGGGCGATCTGCTGGGGGGTGTGGCGGCTGAGCGTGAAGCCGGGGCGGCGTCCGTGAGTGTCCGGCAGCGTGACGATGCGCAGCACCCGGGCGCCGGCACTCGTCAGCGCCAGTTCCCGCAGCCGGGAGCGGTGCCCGGTCTCCTGGGGGCGCGCGTACTCGACCCAGAGGTCGCGGACGGTGGCGGAGAAACGGCCGGTGCGCGCCGCGCGGAGACTGTCGGGGTAGGACTCGAACGGGCCGAGGCCGAACCACTCGGCGCCGTCGACGGGAGCGGTGCCATCGGGAAATTCGAAGCGGATCCCGATCCGCGGCCATACCGTCGGCCAACCGCGCGAGGGCTCGATCTCCACGCGCAGTTCGAGCTCGTCGTCCTCGACGGACCAGACGGTCTCCACCGTCACCGACAGGGCCGAGTTCGCCGCGGAGACCTTGGAGACCGTTCGCAGTGCTCCCGTGGCGTGCTCCACGGCCACCAGCCGAGAGGTCAGCCGGTCGAGGCCGTCACGGCGCCACAGTTCGGCGTGGGACACCCCGGCGACACTGGCATCGCTCTCCTCGACTTCGCCGGACGTGCCCTCGTCGTTGTCGGTGGGGGCACGGAACAGTTCCAGCCGCGGACCCGCCGCCGCGCGGCCCGCGAGGCGTACGAGGGAGCCGCCGACGAACTCGGCGATGCCCAGCGTCAGCGTGCCGTCGCCCTGCCGCCAATCGGTTCGGGGCCGCACAGCCGGTACGGGTCGACGCACCGAACGGTCCAGCTGGGCGGTCGCGACAACATGCCCGCCGGGCGCCCAGGCGGTCGCGGCCGCCAGTACCGCGTCGACGGTCAGCCAGGTCTCCGCGTCCTGCGACACCGCGATCGACGGCAGCGCCACGCGCGCCGACTCACCCGCGGCGATGACCGGGATCTGCATCTCCCCGGAGTCCACCGGCGTCCCGTCGTGCTCGACGCGCCAGTGGAAGCGCAGGTCGGACGTGTCGGCCGAGTGCCGCAGGTTGGCGATCGCCACTTCGTCACCGTCGAAGGTGAAGCGCAGGGGCTGCACGACGGCCTTGTACTCGTGGAGGCCGGGTGTCGGGACGTCGTCGCTGAGCAGCATCCCGTCCATCACGAAGTTGCCGTCGTGCACGACCTCGCCGAAGTCGCCACCGTACGCGTAGTAGGGCGTGCCGTCCGGGGCCGTCGTCAGGATGCCGTGATCGCGCCACTCCCACACGAAGCCTCCGTGCAGCCGTGGATACCGGTGCACCAGTGCCTCGTACTGGTCGAGCGCCCCCGGACCGTTGCCCATCGCGTGGGCGTACTCGCAGAGCAGGAACGGCCTGGTGCGCTGCCGGGCGCCCTGCGCGGGAGTGCAGTTCAGCAGTTTGGTGCGCGAGCCGTCGGTACCGATCTGCTCGGTCTCCGGCACCGACGCGTACATGCGCGAGTAGACGTCGGTGTATTCGCCGGCGTGGTCGCCCTCGTAGTGCACGGGCCGTCCGGCGTCACGGGCGCGGACCCACGCCGACATCGCGGCGAGGTTGCTGCCGGTTCCCGCTTCGTTGCCGAGCGACCAGATCACGATGCTGGGGTGGTTCTTGTCCCGTTCGACGGTGCGCTGGATGCGGTCGAGGTACGCCGCGCGCCACGCCGGGTCGTCGCTGGGATTGCCGGCCCAGTCGAGCTTGTCGAAGCCGTGCGTCTCGAGATCGCACTCGAGGACGACCCAGAACCCGAGTTCGTCGGCGAGGTCGAGCAGCCGCGGGTGCGGCGGGTAGTGGCTGGTGCGGATCGCGTTCACGTTGAAGCGCTTCATCCGGGCCAGGTCCTCGCGGGCGTGTTCCTCGTCGAAGACCCGGCCGCGTTCGGGGTGGGTCTCGTGGCGGTTCATCCCGTGGAACACGACACGGCGGCCGTTGACCAGGAACCGGTCGCCGCGGATCTCGACCGTACGGAAACCCACCCGCAGCGCGATGGTCTCCGCGGCCGTGGACACGGTGGCGTCGTAGAGGCGGGGCTGCTCGGCCGACCAGGGCTCCACGCCGTCCACATCGAGCGGGGCCACGTCGGCGGCCGTCGCCCAGACCTGCTCGACACCGAGTTCGGGGACGCGGAGGGTGACCGGGAACGCCGCCGGACCGGCGGTGACCTCCGTCTCGATCCGTCCGCGCCCGTCGTCGAACCCGGTGCGCAGCCAGACGTCCTCGATGCCTCCGGCCGGGCGGGCGATCACGGTGACATCGCGGAAGATGCCCGGCAGCCACCACTGGTCCTGGTCCTCGAGGTAGCTGGCCGCGGACCACTGGTGCACGCGCACGGCGACGACGTTGTCGCCCGGGCGCACCGACGAGGTCACGTCGAATTCGTGGGCGAGCCGGCTGCCGGCGGCGCTGCCGATCTCGACGCCGTTCACCCACACCCTGAAGAGCGACTCGACACCGTCGAACCGCAGCAGGACGCGCTCGGCTCCCGACCATTCGGCGGGCAGGTCGAAGTGGCGGCGGTAGTCGCCGGTGGGGTTCTCGTCAGGGACATGAGGCGGGTCGATCGGGAACGGGAACTGCACGTTCGTGTAGATCGGCCGGCCGTAGGCGCCGTCACCCCGGAGCACCCAGTGCGAGGGCACCGGGAGGGTGTCCCAGTCGCCGTCGTCGAAGCCTTCGGCCGCGAAATCCTCCGCCACCCGCACCGTCGGTGACAGACGGAAACGCCAAGGCCCGTTCAGCGAGAGAGAGGGGGCGTCGGAGTGCAGCCACGAGCGGGCCGCGCGCAGCGCGCCACGCCCGGGTGTCGTGTCCGAAACATACTGGGAAAGGTCGGAGGGCACGAGGTCACAACTCTTTCTTGATGACAAAGGGTCCGAACACCGGCTGCGTGAGTGCGTCCTAGCGGACGACGACCGTGCGGATCTCCCATGGGCCGAGGGCGAGTTCGAGTTCGCCCGCGGCCGGCGTCGTGGACAGCGGCCGGCCGAGCAGGTCGACCGTGGTGGCCTCGGTGAACGTGCCGGTCACGCGGGCGGCCGTTCCCGTGTCGCTCATCGCGGTCAACCGCACCTCGGTGCCGGCGGGGCGGTCGTCGCCGGCGACGCGGCGGATGCCGGAGACGAGGACGTCCGCACCGTCGACCCGCACTCCGGCCGCGTCGGGGGGCAGTTGGCCCTCGGCGGGTGCGGTGCCGCGGGCGAGCAGCACGTCGTTGCGGAAGTCCTCGGCGAGGGCGACCACACCGGCACCCCGCCAGCCGGTCGCCGAGGGCACGACGGCGAAGCGGTTCTCGATGCGGACGCCGAGGTCCTGCGCGCCCGGTGCGGGGATCTCGCTCGCCGCGGGTTCGTCGCGCAGCGGATGGATGTTGACGCTGATGGAGCCGATCGCGCGCAGCAACGTGATGGCGAGTTCCGTGCCGTCGCCGACGATCTCGTACTCGGTGACGTGGTCGAGCAGCACGTTGGCGGCGCCGGCCGACACGAACGAACCCGCGGGGAACGTCGGGATCGGGTATTCGCCCCAGCCGCCCTCTGCGGTGAGCCCGCGCTCGGTGACGGCGAACTGCCCCGCAGACGCGGACGCGGTCACCGGTTCGGGCAGCGGCACGTGGAAGCGGAGCCGGTGGTCGGCGGACTGGTTCAGGAACGACGTGGACACGCGCACGAACGGCTCGCCCGCGCGCACCTCCACGAGGGTCTCCACCGGGGTCGGCACGGTCTGCCCGCCGCGCAGGTCGCGCTCGGAGGAGAGCGCGGTGGGCCATTCGTAGACGCGGGTGACACGCGTCCGCGAACGCAGCGGACCGTTCTCGAGGGGTTCGACGGTGATTTCCGCAGGCTCCGAGACGAGCACGTCCCGTGCCGGGGGAGCGTAGTTGTAGCTGTCGCCGCGGTCACCGCCGTCGACGAGGCGGCCGACCCCGCGCAGCACGGTACCGTCGGCCCCGGTCACGTCCAGGGTGCCGTCGGCGGTGACGGTGACCTCGACCAGCCCGTTCGACAGCGTCCCGGCCGTGGCCGTCGCCGGGGCGAGCGCCGTCGACGCCGCTGCCGCCCGCTCGGCGGGTGCGACCCGGAAGCTCGCGAGCCCGGAGGCGGGGACGTGCACGGGCACCAGCGCGGTGGCCCGCGCCTCCTCCAGCGTCAGTACCCGCCACTCACCCGGGTGCGCGGCGGCCGCGGCGGCCACCTCCCGGCGCAGGATCAGCAGGTCGAACGGTCCGCTCGCCGGCACTTCGGCGAGGTGGAAGACGAGCGATCCCGGGGTGAGGTCGTAGTGGTCGATCTGACGGCCGAAGAGCTCGCGGCGGTGGATGCGGCGCAGGACGCGCTCGAGCTGCGAGGCGTCCATGCGCTCGTCGCTGAGCACGGTCGGGGCCTGCGAGACCAGCTGTACGGGATGCTGCGAACCGTCGGCCGCGGTCGCGACCAGGACGGTGCCCTCGGGCGGGGCCACGACGTCGACCTCGACCAGTGCCGTGCGCGGGAAGGGCAGCGGGTTGGCGACCAGGTGGGCGTCGCTCGGCACCAGGGCGGCGGGCTCGGCGAGAGCGGCGTCCCGGACGGCCCGCGCGGCGTGCGCGGCCTCGGCAAGACGCGCTTCGACCTGGTCGGCGGTCTCGTCCGTACCGGAGCCCACGACCGAGTCGTGGGCGCTCGACTCGATGATCTTGTGCCAGGCGAGCGCGAGGAACGGCGAGTCGTCGCGCCGGGACCACAGCGCGTTCATCCGCTCGGCGTGGTCGACGGTGCGCTCCGCGACGGCCATCCGGTGCTTCAGCCCGCGCCGTACCGAGAGAACGCCCGGGAGGATGTTGCCGCGGACGTGGCTGCGCAGCTCACCGGTGACGACGGCCGAGACCTCGTCGCGCACGTGCTTGCGGATGTACTCGTCGAGCGTCGCGATGGTGATGGCGCGCTCTTCGCCGGAGGCGCGCCGCAGCCACTCCGCCAGGTGCGGGTCGGGAGCGTTGTGGTCGGTGCCGGCCATCGCGAGCACCGGATCGTCACCCCACCGCCCGGCCGTCATCTGCGCGTACTCGCCGAGCGCGCGCCCGATCCGGTCGGGCACCAGCAGGACGTCGAGGCCGTTGTCATAGCCGTCGAAGAGGAACTCGGTGCGCACTTCGGAGCCGTCGGGAGCGCGCCAGCGGAAGGCGTGACCGTCGACCGAGCCGGGAACCCCGCGCCACAGCGCGGCGTGCTCGATTCCGGCGCGCGCCAGGATCTGCGGCATCTGCGCGACGTGGCCGAACATGTCCGGCAGGTAGCCGATGGGCATCGAGCCGCCGAGCTCCGCCGCGGCCGCCCAGCCCATCTGCAGGTTGCGCACGATGGTCTCGCCGGAGCAGAGGAACTCGTCGAGGAGGATGAGCCACGGCCCGATGGCGAGCCGGCCGCCGGAGACCAGGGCCACGACCCGCTCGCGGTTCTCCGGGCGCATCTCCAGGTAGTCCTCGATCGCGGCCATCTGCCCGTCTGCGGTGAACCGGAAGTCGGGGTCGGCCTCGGCCGTCTCCAGCACGGTGTCGAGGGCGGCGACAAGCCGGTGCCGGAACACCTGGAAAGGCTCGTACCATTCCCGGTCCCAATGGAAATGGGGCACGAAGACGGCGGAGTTGCGCATGGGAGACCTTCTGCGTAGGCGGGGGAGCCGGGCGGCGGGCCGGCGGGAGTACGGGGTTACTTGAGGGAGCCGGCGGCCAGGCCGGTGCGCCAGAACCGCTGGAGGAGGATGAACACGATGATCACCGGCACGATCGAGACCAGCGAGCCGGTGATCACGGATTCCTGGAGGAGCGGGGCGCGGGCGGTCTGGCCGTTCCACTGGTAGAGGCCCAGGGTGATCGGGAAGAGCGACTCCTTCTGCAGCATCACCATCGGCAGGAAGAAGTTGTTCCAGATGGCGACGAACTGGAACAGGAAGATGGTCACCAGCGACGGCGTCATCAGCCGCATCGCCACCGAGAAGAACGTGCGGAACTCGCCTGCGCCGTCCAGGCGCGCCGACTCGATGATCTCCTGGGGGACGGCGGCGGAGGCGAAGATGCGGGCGAGGTAGACGCCGAACGGGCTGACGATGCTGGGCAGGAACACCGCGAGGTAGGTGTTGACGATCCCGGTCGCCGAGAACAGCAGGAACAGCGGGAGCGCGAGCGCGGTCGTGGGAACCAGGACACCGCCGAGGACGACGGAGAACAGGAACCCGCGGCCCCGGAACTCGAACTTGGCGAGCGCGTAGCCGCACAGCGCGGAGATCAGGGTGCCGACGGCCGCGCCCAGCACCGCGTAGATCACGCTGTTCAGGGCCCATCGCCCGAAGACGCCGTCGCTGCGGGTGAACAGGGTGCCCAGGTTGTCGAACAGGTCGAAGTGCGAGAACGCCAGCCCGTTGGTGGCCGCGAGGTCGCCCTGCGGCTTCGTCGCCGCGACGGCCAGGAAGTAGACCGGCAGCAGGAAGTAGATCGCCAGGAGGAACATCAGGGCCATGGCGGCCGTGCGGCTGACGCGGCTTTCGCGGATCGGGGTCTGGTCGGTCACAGTCCGGCCTTCTTCGAGGTCAGTCGCATGAACCCGAAGCTCAAGACGAAGGTGATGACGGCGATGACCACGGAGACGGCCGCCGCCTGCTGGTAGTTGTTCCCGGAGGCCACCGCGTAGGCGAGCATGTTCGGCGTGTACGTGCTCGAGATGTTCGAGGAGATCTGGCGCAGTACGGCCGGCTCGGCGTAGAGCTGCAGCGTGCCGATGATCGAGAACACCGTGGTGAGGATGATCGACGGGGCGATGATCGGGACCTTGATCCGCCACGCGATCGCCCAGTTGCTCGCACCGTCGAGCTTGGCGGCCTCGTAGAGCTCCTGCGGGATCGACTGCAGTGCCGAGAACATGATCAGCATGTTGTAGCCGGTCCAGAGCCAGGTGGAGACGTTCGCCGCCGACCACAGCACGGCGCCGGGGCCGAGGAAGTCGGGGTGCAGGCCGATGCCCTGCAGCAGGTCGACGACCGGGCTGAGCTGCGGCGAGTACAGGTACGACCACATGATCGCGGCGATGACGCCGGGCACGGCGTACGGCATGAACGCCGAGATGCGGAAGAACGCCTTGAGCTTCAGCAGGGGAGTGTCGAGCAGCAGCGCCATGATCAGCGCGACGAACAGCATGACCGGCACCTGGACGATGCCGAACAGTCCGATGCGCCCGATGCTGGACCAGAACTCGGTGTTCCGGAAGACCTGCGTGTACTGCTCGAAACCGCCGAAGGTCGTGTACGAGGTGCCGTACTGGCCGCCGGTGCGGCGCACGACGAGGAAGCTCTGCCAGATCGCGTAGCCGACCGGTACCAGGTAGAAGAGCACGAACGGCAGGAAGAACGGGGTCAGGAACGCGGTGACGGTGCCCGCCCGGGGGCCGCCGCCGTTGTGCCGGCGGCGGCTCCCGGGCTTCGCCACCACGCGGGTCGCGCGGGTTGCGATGTCGGTCATGCTGCGGTCACTTGCCCGCCGCAGCCGGGATCGCCTGGTCCTTCATGGACTTCAGCGCGGCCGCCTGGGCGGCCGAGAGCGCGTCGGTGAGCGTGCCGTCGCCGGCCGCCGCCTTGGCCACCGCGTCCTGGAGCGCCAGGTTCACCGTCTTCTGGGTGGGACCCCAGGTGAAGCTGGTGTCGATGTTCTTGGACGAGTCGGCGAAGACGTCGAAGATCTTCTCGTTGTTGTAGTACGGGACGCCCTGCGAGAGTGCGGGAAGGTCCAGGCCGGCGGTGGCCGCGGGGTACAGGCCGCCCAGCTTGTTCTCCAGCGCGAGGGCCTCCGGGTCGGTGTTCAGCCAGGAGTTGAACTTGACCGACTCGTACAGGTGCGTGTTGCCCTTCATGAACGCGACGGTCGATCCGCCCCAGTCGCCGGACGCGGCGCTCGAGCCCCAGGTCGGCATCGGGACGATCGACCACTTGCCGGCCTGGTCGGGCAGGTTGTCGCGGAACATGCTGTAACCCCAGGCGGCGCCGACGTAGCTGGCTATCTGGTTCTTCTGGTACGCGGCGTACATCTGGGTCGAACCGTGGGCGAGGTCGGTGCGGACGAGCTTGGCGTCGATCAGCTTCTGCCAGTACTCGGCGACCTGCTTGCTCTGCTCGGACGCGACGGTGACGTGCCACTTGTCGCCGGAGTAGCTGTACATCTCGGCGTTGTTCTGCCAGAGGAGCCCGTTGAACCACTCGGCGTTGTTCGGGTCGAAGAACGTGATGCTGAGCTTGGGGTCCGCCTTGTGCAGCTTCTGCGCTTCCGCCGCGTACTCGTCCCAGGTCTTGGGGATCTCGAGGCCGTGCTGCTCGAAGATGTCGCTGCGCACGTAGAGGGCCATCGGGCCGGTGTCCTGCGGGAAGGCGAACACGCCGGTGTCGCCGAAGCTGGTCTGCGACCAGGTCCACGGCACGAACTTGGACTTGGCCGCGGTGGCGTCCTTGCAGGCCGAGGCGTCGACGAAGGCGTCCTGGGAGCGCAGGTTGGGGAGCTCGTCGTAACCGACCTGGGCGAGTTCCGGTGCCTTGCCGGCCTTGAGGGCGTTGCCGAGGGTGCCGTACTGGTCGTTGGAGATGTTCTTCATCTCGACCTGGATGTCCGGGTTCTTCTTGTTCCACAGGTCGATGACCTTGTCCATGCCCGGAACGGTGTTCCAGTACTGGAGGGTGACCTTGCCCTTCGCCGGCGCACAGGAGGCCGCGGATGCTTCACCCGACGGAGCGGGCGACGAGCACCCGGCGAGTACGGCGATACTGGCTGCCGCGGCGACGACGCCGAGGCGGATGCGCGTGACTGTGCTGCTCATATCTTCCGTTCCAGAGGACGACTAGCGACGGCGCTAGGCGGGTCGACGTTGACACCTCAGGCGGGATGCCTTCTGGTTGGAATGGACTGGACGCGACGGTGTCGGTACGAGCGCCGAGCGCCGTGGCGAGCAGGAGAAACCACGTGTTCGGTACCCGTGAGCGTTCACGTGAGCGTTCACGTGAACGCTCACGGGCGCTTTGTGAATTGTTCGGAAGTGTGCGCTCGGGTGCCGTCGAGTGTCAAGGCTTTCGGGTCGCGCGCGGGTCCGGCAGGTTACGCGGAGCCGCCCGGCCGCAGTTCGGCCCGGACGACGAGTTCGTCCGCCCCGAGCGGGTCCACCCCGGTCAGCAGCCGTGCGACCTGCTCGATCGCGAGGCGGCCGAGCTTGCGCGTGTCGAGGGCGACGCTGGTGAGCGGGGGCTCGACCAGAGTGCCGAGCTGCAGGCCGTCGAAACCGATCACTGCCAGATCCTGTGGGACGCTCCTGCCGAGCCGACGCGCCTCGCGCAGGGCGCCGATCGCGATGATGTCGTTGAAGGTGAGGACCGCCGTGACATCGGGATGGGCGGCGAGCAGGGCCCTGAGTGCCGCTCCGCCGCCGTCGGCCGACTGTGCGGCCCCGACCACCATGCCGGCGTCGATCCCGTGGGCCGCGGCGGCCGCCGCGAACCACTCGCGCCGGATGCTCGGCTCGGCGCGGCCGTCGTGGTCGAGCATGCCGATGCGCCGATGGCCCTGCGCGACCAGGTGCGCGACCGCGGCGTGGACGCCCTCCTCGCCCTCGATCCGGATCGAGCTGAACCGTGCCGTGCGGTGCTCGCGGCCGATGAGCACCACGGGGGCGCCGCGGGTGAACCGTTCGAGATCGTCCTCGGAGCAGCTGAAGTAGCCGACGACCGCGTCCACTTGCGAGGCGATCACCTGCAGGGTGGCGAGTTCCTCCGCGGCCCTGTCCCCGGTGTCGTACACCACGACGTGCCAGCCGCGGGCCCGCGCCGCCTCCAGCGCGGCCGCGGCGACCTCGGTGAAGAACGGGTTGAGCAGGTCCGGGATCACCAGCCCGATGGTGGTGGTGTCCTGCCGGACCAGACCGCGGGCGAACCGGCTCGGCCGGTAGCCGAGCTCGCGGGCGGCGTCGAGCACGCGCTGCTTGGTGGTGCCGTCGATCTCGTCCTTGTCGTTGAGCGCCCGCGAAACGGTCTGCCGGGACACCCCCGCGGACCGGGCGACGTCATGGATGGTGACCCTCCGGGGTTCCGTTCCCGACGACGACGCCATGTGCACCTCCAGCTGCCGGCGGGCACCCACGCGCCCGCACGGCCCGAGTATGCACGTGCCGGGCGCGACGGCGCGATATCGGCCGAGCTCGGGGACGTGACCACAGGATTCCGGGAGGGGCCGCTCGCCTGCGGAGAACCGGGGTTCCGACCCCGGCCCCGGTCGGTCGGAGGGGCGCTGCGATCATGCTCGGGTGCGTGAACTCGACGAGCTGATCAACGTCGGCGATCCGGCCTGGCCCGAGCTGCAGGAGGCGTTCACGGCCTCCGCCGGGCCGCTGGAGGTGCTGCCGGCCGACGCTTCCGAGGCCCGCCGCGGCCTCCTGCAGATGCAGGTCACCGTGCGATCGACGCTCGGCGGTCTGGTGCTGAACAGCGGTGGCCTGGTCCTGGACGACGGATGGCTCCGGGTGTTCGGCGCTGGTTCGGCGGACCGCGACCTGCCGAGCCTGGCCCGGGTCAACCGGTTCCCCCCGGACTTCGATCCCGCATGGCATCCCGCGACGGGACTCGTCGTCGGGCACGACGTGCTGGGCGGGGTGTTCGCCCTCAACGGCCACGATCCCGCCGCCGCGGGCCGTCCCGGCGCCCCCGGGCAGATGACCTACTTCGCGCCCGACACGCTGGAGTGGGAGGCCATGGACATGGGTCACTCCGCGTGGCTGTCCTGGCTGCTCGCCGGTCGCCTGGAGATGTTCTACGCGGGACTCAGGTGGCCCACCTGGCGTGAGGAGACCGCGGCCCTGGCCTTCTCCCAGGGGCTGTCCGTCTTCCCGTTCCTGTGGTCGAAGGAGGCCCATGCGGATCTCGCGGCGACCAGCCGCAGGGCGGTGCCCATGCGCGAGGTCCTGGGGGTCGCCGCGGACTTCGCGCGGCAGATGGGTCCGGCCGACCCGGGTTTCCTCGGCGACGTGTAGGACACGCCGCGGCGGGTCGGCGGCCGGGCGGCTCAGGAGCCGGTCGGGTCCCGGCTCCTGACGGCCGGTTGCGGGTGATCGGTCGCGGGTGGCCGGTCGGGCGCTCAGTCGCGGGCGAGGAGTTCGAGCGTGTCGACGACGCGGTTGGAGAAGCCCCACTCGTTGTCGTACCAGGCCACGACCTTGACGTGCCTGCCGTCGACGCGGGTGAGGGCGGCGTCGAAGATCGATGACGCGGGCTGGCCGGTGATGTCGCTGGAGACCAGGGGGATGTCGGCGTAGTCGAGGATGCCCTTGAGCCTGCCGTCGGCGGCGGCGCGGTAGGCCGCGAGCACCTCGTCGCGGGTGACCTCGCGCGAGACCGTGGTGTTGAGCTCCACGATCGAACCCACCGGGACCGGCACGCGGATCGAGTCGCCCGACAGCTTGCCGTCGAGGTTCGGCAGCACCTTGCCGATGGCCTTCGCGGCCCCGGTGGTCGTGGGCACGATGTTCACGCCGGCGGCGCGGGCGCGGCGCAGGTCGCGGTGGGGGCCGTCCTGCAGGTTCTGCTCCTGGGTGTAGGCGTGCACCGTGGTCATGAAGCCGTGCTCGATGCCGGCCAGGTCGTCCAGCACGGATGCCAGCGGAGCGAGCGCGTTCGTGGTGCACGAGGCGTTCGAGACGATCACGTGCTCGGCGGGGTCGTAGACGTCGGTGTTCACACCGTAGGCGAGAGTGACGTCGGCTCCGTCGGAGGGAGCGCTCACCAGCACACGCCTGGCGCCCGCGTCGATGTGCGCGCGGGCGGCGTCCGCCGCGGTGAAGCGGCCGGTGGACTCGAGCACGATGTCGACGCCGAGCTCGGCCCACGGCAGCTTGGCGGGCTCACGCTCGGCGAGCACCTTGATGCGGCGGCCGTCCACGACGAGATCGGTCCCGTCCGTCTCGACGGGCCGGCCGAGGCGGCCCAGCACGCTGTCGAAGGCGAGCAGGTGCGCGAGGGTCTCGGGGGCGGTGAGGTCGTTGACGGCGACCACTTCGAGGTCGCTGTCGCGCTCCAGCAGGGCGCGGAGGGTGTTGCGTCCGATGCGGCCGAATCCGTTGACGGCGATGCGGGTCATGGAGGGTTCCTTTCGTTCCGCCCTCCATGTTCGGCATCGGGCGCCCGCGGCGGCAGTGGCCTGAACGACAGTGTGCGCAAGTATCTCGCCACACATTTCGCCATGGCCCGCAAGGATCCCGCCACCCCTTCCCGAGTGCGGCACGGGTGCGTCCGCCCCCGCCGTGGGGCGGCCCGTCCCGCCTACGCGGGGCCCTCGGGGAGCTCGGGCGAGAAGGTGTGCCGGTACTCGGTCGGGGAGGTGCCGAGAATGCGGTGGAAGTGCAGACGCAGGTTCGCGCCGGTGCCGAGCCCGACCCGGTCCGCGATCTGCTCCACGCCCAGATCGGTGCGTTCGAGCAGCTCGCGTGCCAGGTCCACCCGCGCCCGGAGCACCCACTGCATCGGCGTGTAGCCGGTGTCCTCCACGAACCGACGCGAGAAGGTACGTGCCGACACCCGCGCGTTGCGGGCGAGCGTCTCCAGGGTCAGCGGTTCGGCCAGGTGCGCCAGGGCCCACTCGCGGGTGCTCGCGAACAGGTCGCCGAGCGGTTCGGGCACGCTGCGGGGCACGTACTGCGCCTGCCCCCCGCTGCGGTAGGGCGCCGCAACCAGCCGTCTCGCCACGTGGTTGGAGAGCCCGACGCCGTGGTCGCGGCGCACCAGGTGCAGGCACAGGTCGATGCCGGACGCGGCGCCCGCCGAGGTGAGCACGTCGCCCTCGTCCACGAACAGCACGTTCTCGTCGACCCGCACGAGCGGATGCCGCTCGGCGAGCGCTTTCGTGTAGTGCCAGTGGGTCGTCGCCCGCTTGCCGTTGAGCAGGCCCGTCGCGGCGAGCGCGAACGCCCCGGTCGAGATGGCCGCGAGCCGGGTCCCGCGCTCGTGGGCGGCGATGAGCGCGCCGACGACCGCCGCGGGCGGTTGTGTGGTCGCCGGATCCCGGTAGCCGGGGATGAAGACGGTGTCGGCGTGCTCGAAGGCCTCCAGGCCCTCGGCCACGTGGTACGAGAGGCCGTCGCCGCCGGTCACCAGTCCGGGCGTGGCCCCGCACACCCGCACCTCGTAGGGCATGCTCGGCCGGCTGGAGAACACCTGCGCGGGGATGCCGACGTCGAGCGGCTTCGCGCCCTCGAGCACGAGCACGGCGACGTGGTGGTTCTTCCGGCCCATGGGCTTCCTTCGGCTCTCCCGCGGTCGACCGGGCGTCCGCACCACCGGTGACCTTGATGACATCTCCCGCAGGCATCCTGCCACTGCCCGGCGGATGCCCCGAAGCGCCGGCCGGCGCAGCGGCCGCCCGGGCGGCGTCCGTCGGGGGGCGGTGGGCGGCAGCGGCCGTGAAGCCCTCTGTGCGTGGTGCATCAGGCGAACGGGTGTCTACGCGGGGAGAAATTTTAACATTCTATTGTCATGGACACTTCCCACTGGCCGGATCCGGCGCTACCAAGTGGTAGTCAGCTCTCCGCCCAGGGAGGTTCCGTGAGACGCACCACGTCGTTGTCGGCCCTGACCACCCTCCTCCTCGCCATGGTGTTCGGCCTGCTGCTGTCGAGCCCGGCACACGCCGCCGGGCCCGCGTATGTCGCGCTGGGGGACTCGTACTCCTCCGGCAACGGTGCCGGTAACTACGACAGCGCCAGCGGCAGTTGCCACCGGAGTTTCAGCGCGTACCCGTACCTGTGGAAGAACGCCCACGCCCCTTCCTCGTTCGCCGACACCTCCTGCTCGGGTGCGGTGACCACGGACGTGACCAACAGTCAGCTCGGCCCGCTGAACTCCTCGACCGGACTGGTCTCCCTCACCATCGGCGGCAACGACGCCGGCTTCTCCGACGTCATGACCACCTGTGTGGTCGGCTCCGACACCGACTGCGTCAACCGCGTGAACCAGGCCGAGACCTACGCGCGTAACACCCTCCCCGCCCGCCTGGACGCCACCTACAACGCGATCCGCGCCAAGGCGCCCAACGCCAAGGTGGTCGTCCTGGGCTACCCGCACGTGTACACCCTCAATGTGTTCTGCGTCGGGCTGTCCGACACCAAGCACCGCAAGATCGACGAGGCCGCCGACGTCCTCGACAGCGTGACAGCGACCCGCGCCGCCGCCCACGGCTTCGTCTTCGGCGACGTCCGGGGGACCTTCAACAACCACGAGCTCTGCTCGGGCGACGACTGGCTGCACTCCCTGGTGGTCTCACCCAGCTGGGAGTCCTACCACCCCACTGCCGTGGGCCATTCGAGCGGCTACTACCCCGTCCTCAACGCCAACAGCTGACACCACGCCACACCGACCGGAATCCGGCAGGTTCCCGTCCGCGGTCGTCCGCGGGCGGGAACCGGCCGCGCCCGGGCAGCGGCCGAGCCTGCGGCACCCGGGACGCCGCGGCACGCCACGGCCCGCGCCGCTTGCCCGGCGCTACGCCGCAACGGCCGTCGCGCCCCTCCTGCCCGGACCGCGCCGGTGACCGCGACCCTGGTGCGCGCCCGCCTGAACGCCACTGCGGCGGCCTGCCCTTGACGACACGTGAGGCCGCTTCACGCATCCGGACGGCGCCTTCGGCCCCCGCGCGGGCCGCCGCCGTGGGCGGACCACTCGGCACCAACAGCCGCAAAGCACACCTGTGTTGTCGTTGCGCCGAAGTCAGTCAGTCACAAAGTGGATGAGTGGCTGAACCACTCCTTGCGGTCCACGCCCCCTCTTTGCCAGGCTTGGCGAGCCCGGTGCTCCGCTGCGCGACCGGGCGGTTCCGTCCCCCCACCCGTCCTCATCCCGTCTCGCCCACCTCCGCCTGCGCCCGTCCAGGCGGTACGGAACGGATCGGCGCGCCCCCTCGTCTCCCCTCGCCATGCCGTGCTGCCCCTGCGCGGCGGCCGACGACCGAACAGGACTCGGAATGCCTCTGACTCGCCGAAGAATGCTGATGGCGGCCGCCGTGAGCGTGGCGGCCGCCGCCGTCGCGCCGGGCGGCCTCGCCGGCGTCGCCATCGCCGCACCCGCGGCCGACGACGGTGCCGTGCCGGGCCTGACGACAGTGGACCGGACGCTGCTGCGCGGCCCCGACCTCGGCGCCGGCTACCGCGGAATCGTCGCCGGACCGGGCGAACCCCACCTGATCCGGAAGGAGTTGGCCAACGTCACCGCGCCCACGGTGACCCGGTCACTGACCGCCTTCGCCCAGATGTCCGACCTGCACATCGTCGACGACCAGTCGCCGCTGCGCGTCGAGTGCCTGGACCGGCTCGCCGACTACGGTCCCCCGCACTACAACTCGTACCCCACCGAGTCCGCGTACCGCGCTCACGAGTTCCTGTCGACCCAGACGACCGACGCGATGTGCCGGTCCATCAGGCAGATCGGCCGGGGACCGCGTACGGGCGCGCCGCTCGCCTTCACGGTCGTCACCGGCGACGCGGTCGACAACTGCCAGTACAACGAGACCCGGTGGTACATCGACCTGCTGGACGGCAACACGGTGACCCCCGACTCCGGCAACCTCGGCCTCGACGAGAGCGTCGGCAGCGGGCGCTTCGGCCCCGACGTCCACTACTGGCACCCCCAGGCGCGGCAGAGCCCGCCCGACAACAACGAGCTGAGCGGCTTCCCGCTGGTGACCGGCCTGCTCACCGCCGCCCGCCGGCCGTTCACCGCGTCGGGTCTGCGCATGCCCTGGTACGCCGCCTACGGCAACCACGACGGACTCGTGCAGGGCAACGTCGCGCCCGACGTCCTGCCGTTCGACCCGCTGAAGAGCATCGCGACCGGCTCGACGAAGCTGACGCAGGTCGAGGGCGTCCCGGACGTCTTCGACAACGGAGCCTCCTACTACATCGAGCTGCTGACGGACATCCTGACCGGTGACTTCACCCTCGACACCGAGAAGGTCACGGCCGACGCCGGGCGCCGTCTCCTGGAGCGGCGGGAGTTCGTCGCCGAGCACTTCCGGACCACCGGCAGCCCGGCGGGCCACGGCTTCACCTCCGGCAGCGACCGGGCCTACTACGCGATACCCTCCGGCCCCGACGACCTCTTCCAGTTCCTGGTGCTGGACACGACCAATGCGAACGGCGGCGCGGACGGCGCCATCGACACCGCGCAGTGGGAGTGGCTGGAAGGACAGCTCAAGGCGAACAGCTCCCGCTACCAGTCCGTCGGCGCGAACGGGGCGCCCGGCGCCGTCGTCACCCAGCCCGGGGTCAAGGACAAGCTGATCGTGGTCTGCTGCCACCACACGCTCGACTCGATGGACAACACCGACGACGACTCGCCCTACAGCGGCGCCGACCTCCGCGACAAGCTGCTGCGTTTCCCGAACGTGGTCCTCATGGTGGACGGCCACACGCACACCAACAACATCACCCCGCGCAAGCCCTCCTGGTCCCCTGCCATCAGCGCGGGCTTCTGGGAGGTGAACACCGCCTCCCACATCGACTGGCCCATCCAGAGCCGGATCGTCGAGATCGCCGAGGGCGGCGGCTACCTGTCGGTCTTCACCACGATGGTCGACGCCGACGCGCCGCTGTCGTACGCCGGGGACACCGGCAGCCCCGCCGCGCTCGCCTCGCTCGCCCGCGAGCTGGCGGCCAACGACATCCAGGCCGTCGGCCGCGGCATCGACCTGCGGCGCGGAGCGCCCACGGCCCGCAACACGCAACTGCTGCTCCCGCTGCCCTTCCCGCTGCCCACCGGTGCCGGCACCCCCGCGCCCGACTGGCCGCTCCTCCAGCAGGGGCAGAGCGGCAGCCGGGTCAGGGCCCTGCAGTACCTGCTGAACGCCCGCAACGTGGGGGTGACGGTGGACGGCGTGTTCGGCACGCTGACGGCGGCCGGGGTGCGCTCCTTCCAGACGGCGCGCGGCCTGCCCTCGAACGGGGTCGTCGGACCGGCGACCTGGCAGCCGCTCGTCGTCGTTCCCCTCCACCAGGGCGACACAGGGCCCGCGGTCTCCGCGGTGCAGTACCTGCTGAACGCCCGCGGGACCGCGCTGACGGTGGACGGCGTCTTCGGCACGGCCACGGACGCCGCGGTGCGTTCCTTCCAGACGGCCCGGGGTCTGCCCGCGGACGGGACCGTCCGGTCGGGGACCTGGCTGAACCTTCTGGCGCCCTGAGCCCGAAAGGGCGGGCGCGGAGTCGGCTCCGCGCCCGCCCCTACCCGCTGTGCGGGATGCGGCTCAGGCCAGCAGTTCCACCTCGGCCAGGGTCGACTCGCTGTCCAGCACCAGGCGGTACTTCGCGTACTCGCCCGGCGACGCGACCGAGAAGGCCCGGGTCTGGCGGTCCCAGGTGAAGGACTCACCGGAGCGCTTGTCGAGCGTCTTCCAGGTGGTGCCGTCCGCCGAACCCTGGAGGGTCCACCCGGTGGGTGCCTTGCTGTGGTCCGCCGACGACGTCAGCGTGTACTGGACGGCCTTGGTCCCTCCGTCCACCGGCAGGTCCACCGACGTGGCGGCCGCGGCCGTCGCCGAGGTGTTGTCGAACAGCGGGCCCTCACCCTTGACGGCGTCCGCGCGGGGCGCGGGCACCTTGTCGTCCTGGGTGATCGACACGGGCGCGGCGTCCTTGCCGGTGCCCCAGGACGACGGCCTGGAGCCCATGTCGAACTCCAGGACACCGCCCTTGGCGATCAGCGAGTGGGGGAGCGAGGTCGACTTCCAGGACCGGCCGTTGACCTTGAGTCCCTGCACGTACACGTTCCGCGCGCTGTTCCCCGGCGCCTTGACCACCAGGTCCTCGCCGTTCTCCAGGTGGACCGTCGCCTTGGTGAACAGCGGTGAGCCGATGGCGTACTCGCCGCTGCCCATCACCAGCGGGTAGAAGCCGAGCGCGGAGAAGAGGAACCAGGCCGACTGCTCGCCGTTGTCCTCGTCGCCGTGGTAGCCCTGGCCGATGTCGCTGCCGGTGTAGAGGCGGGAGAGCACCTCGCGGACGTTCTTCTGCGTCTCCCAGGGGCGGCCGGCCGCGTCGTACATGTAGTTCACGTGGTGCGCGACCTGGTTGGAGTGCCCGTACATGCCCATCCGCACGTCACGCGCCTCCGTCATCTCGTGGATGACGCCCCCGTACGAGCCCACGAACTCCGGAGAGGCCGTCTCCGGGGTCGCGAAGTACTCGTCCAGCTTGTCGGCGAGGCCGCTGCGGCCGCCGTACAGGTTCGCCAGGCCCCGGCTGTCCTGCGGGGCGGTGAAGGCGTAGCCCCAGCCGTTGGTCTCGGTGTAGTCGTAGCCCCACACCCGCGGGTCGTACTTCGCCGAGTCGACCCGCCAGTTGCCCTGGGCGTCACGGCCCTGGAAGAAGCCGGCCTTGGTGTCGAAGAGGTTGACGTAGTCCTGGGCGCGGTTGAGGAAGTACGCGGACTCCTCCTTGTAGCGCTTCTTGCCCGTCTTCGCGTACAGGGCCTGGCCCATCTTCGCGATGCCGTAGTCGTTGAGGTAGCCCTCCAGCGCCCACGAAAGGCCCTCACCCGTGGAGGTGCTCGTGTAGCCGAGGAAGGGGGCGGTGGCCATCCCCTTGCGGCCGACACCCGACTGCGGCGGGACGACCGTGGCGTTCTTCACCGCCGCGTCGTACGCCGACTCGGCGTCGAAGTCCACGCCCTTGACGTAGGCGTCCGCGAACGCGACGTCCGACGAGGTGCCCGTCATCAGGTCCGCGTACCCGGGGGACGACCAGCGAGAGGTCCAGCCGCCGTCCTTGTACTGCTGCACGAAGCCGTCGACCATCTCACCCGCCTGACTCGGGGTCAGGAAGGAGTAGGCGGGCCAGGTCGTCCGGTAGGTGTCCCAGAAGCCGTTGTTGACGTAGACCTTGCCGTCGACGATCTTCGCGCCGGTGTGCGTCGGGCTGTCGGGGCCGGGCATCGGCGAGAACGGCGAGGCGTACTGGTACTTGGTACCGACCTTCTCGAAGCCCGAGTTGGGGTACAGGTACAGCCGGTACAGGCTGGAGTAGAGCGTCGTCAGCTGGTCCGGCGTCGCCCCCTCGACCTCGACCTTGCCGAGCAGCCTGTCCCACTGCCGCTGGGCGCGCTTCTTGACCGCCTCGAAGGACGTGCCGTCCGGGATCTCCTGACGCAGGTTGTCCTTCGCCTGGTCGATGCTGATCAGCGAGGTGGCCAGCCGCAGGGAGACGGTGCGGTCCTCGCCCGCGTCGAAGCGCAGATAGCCCTTCACCCCGCTCGACGAGCCCTCCGTCACCGGCGCGTCGAACACCCCGTACACGAACAGCCGGGTCGCACCGGTCGACAGCCCCGACTTCACGTCGGAGTAGCCGGTGACGATCCCGTTCTCCTTGTCGAGCGTCAGGCCCGCCTGCTCGGTGACGTTGTCGAAGAGCACGCTCGCGTCGTCACCGGGGTAGGTGAAGCGCAGCACGGCCGCGTGGTCCGTCGGGGCCATCTCCGTCTTCAGACCGTTCTCGAACCGCACGCCGTAGTAGTACGGGCGCGCCGTCTCGTTCTCGTGCCGGAAGGCCAGCGCCCGGGCGGTGCGGCCGGTGTCCGGGGTGCCGGCGGCGGCGGACGGCATCACCTGGAAGGTCTGCCGGTCACCCATCCAGGGGCTGGGCTCGTGGCTCGCGCTGAACGCCTGGATCGTCGGCAGGTTGTCCGCGTTGTTCGCCTTGGCGTAGTCGTACAGCCAGTTCAGGGTGCCCGCGTTGGTCACCGGCGTCCAGAAGTTGAAGCCGTGCGGGACGGCCGTCGCCGGGAAGGTGTTGCCGCGCGAGAAGTTGCCGCTGGAGTTGGTGCCGCGGGTCGTCAGCGCGTAGTCGGACAGGTGCGCCTTCGGCTGCTCCGGCGCGACGGGCCCCAGGGCCACGTCGTCCAGCCAGCCGCGGAACTTCGCCGGGCCCTTGGGGGAGTCGTAGGCGACCAGGATCCGGTCGACGGTCTTCCCGGCCGCGACCGACCCGATCCGCGAGGCGACGTCGTTCCACTGGTTGACGTAGAGCACCTTGGCCGCGCCCTGCCCCTGCGGGGTGAGTGCGAAGCCGTGCTGGTCGGTGGCATTGAGGTCGCTCAGGTACGTGCCGTCGGTGAACGCCAGGTCCACGGCGACGTTCGTGGCGTCGTAGTCCCGGTCGCCGTCCGCCATCGACGGGTAGATCCGGTAGGACAGCTGGGTGTCCCGCTCGACGGCCACATTGACGTCGAAGACCTTGTTGTACGAGTACGCCCGGCCCTCCGCCGTGTGGCGCCCGGCGTAGCGCAGCGCCCGCGTGCCGGTGAAGCCGGCGCCCGACTTGGCGGTCGGCGAGCCGCTCGGGCCGCGGTCGACGAGCGAGAGCACGTCCTGCGGCACGGGGTCGCCGGTGGTGCCCGTCGAGAACTGGAGGTCGGCGAGCTGGGTGATGCCGGAGGCGCCGTTGTTCTTGGTGATGTCGAGCCGGAAGTGCTGGTACGCGGCGGGCTCCGCGATGTCGTACGACTTCGTCTGGAACCGTTCGGGGAAGGACTCGCCCGAGCGGGTGTCCAGGGTCTTCCAGTCCTTGCCGTCGGTGGAGCCCTGCAGCGTCCAGTCCCGCGGATCGCGTTCGGCGGCGTCGTTGGCGGAGGTCAGCGCGTAGGTGACCGCCTTCGCGGGGGCGTCGAGGTCGAACTCCAGCCAGCCGGTGGGCTGGAAGACCAGCCACTTGGTCCCCGGCTCGGCGTCGACGAGGTTCTCCTTCACCTCGCCCGCGTCCGTGTACTCGCCGTTGGCGCGGACGTCCGTGACGTGGTCGTTGAGGTTGCCGGGTATGCCGGTGCTGTAGCCGCCGTCCACGCCCGACGCCCGCTTCGACCCGTCGGGCGCGGTGTCGACCGTGTTGCGCCAGTCGGGCGCCGGGTCGCCCGACTCGAACGACGACGCGAAGGTGTCGACGGGTGCCTTCTGTTCGGGCACGGCGACCGCCGCTTGCTGTGTGGCCAGGGCCAGAGCGAAGGCGGTCGCCAACACGACCGCTGAGGAACCCCATCTGTGCCGGGCAGCTCTCTGCTGCATGCGCGAGTACCCTTTCTGCGCCTAGACAACGTTGTCAAGTTCGCTGTGCAAGGGCTAGTAGGGGGGTAAGTGGCCGGTGGTGTCAAGGGTGTTGCTGTGACTTTGGGACCGGGGGACCCGTGATCGCCCGCCGCGCGCCGGTCCGTCCGGACCGTGCGTCCCTGCTGTGGCGCGGGCCGGCCGGTGCGATCACACCGGCGATCCGGGGTGCGGCGGGGAATATTCGGGTGTATGCGAGAGAGGGCGCTGATGACTTCCGTGCTGTGCCGAAGCTCAATCAGATGATCGCCGTGGAAAAGGGCGTCAAGTCGAAGTCCCTCCGGGAACTGACCCAGGCCCATCGCGATGTCCGGAAACCCGCTCTGCCGGCCGGGATTTCGCGGACCCATCAGCCCAAGGACGAGGAGGGCGAACAACTGCCGCCCGAATCGACGCGGGTGCAGGTCAAGGCGGAGGACGTGCTGCGGGCGGCGGCGGGGACACTGACCCGGCTTTTCGCCGTCACGGCGACGAAGGACTGGGCGAACCGGACCGCGGCCGCCGATGTGGCGTGGACGGGCGGGTGTCGCCGGCGCAGGTCCGGGTTCCGTATCTGCCCTTCCTGGAGAAGCAGCTCACGGATCTGCACACGTTCGTACGGAAGCTGCCGGTGCTGGACGCGGCGGAGTCGTGGAACCTGGACCCGTCCACGGACTGCTGGAAGACGGACCCGGTGCGGACGATCCGTACGAAGAAGGTGCCGTGCAACCACGTGAAGGCGGAGGCCGCGGAGAAGCACCCGGCGCAGGTCGAGGTGTACTTCGAGGACAATCCCTCCCCCGGCACAACGCGCCGGGGTGGCCCAAGCCGGCAGAGGCGGCCCCGTGAAACTCAGATTCTCGCTCCAGTCTCAGTATTCGCCGCCGAACGCCGGATCGACCGAATGCGGACGATCACCGACGGATGGGGGTTCAAGTCCCCTCTGTGCCTCTTTCACGGCACGGTAGTTCAAAGGTGGAACACGTCGATCTCAGAATGATCCGCATCTCTTGAACGCCGCCGGTGTGCGCAATTGGGTGGCACAGCAGGAGCCCGGGCAGCTGGATACCGCTCCCGGGCTCCGTCACGTCCGCCGGGCACCGCGCCCGCCGAGGTGGAGCACAACGGGCCGATCGTCAGCCGAACGGGTGGGGTGGGGCACCGTCGACCCGGCGTATTCCCTCACCGTCGTCCATCCAGCTCGGGCGCGTCCGCAGGAATGACGTGTCCTCGGCAGACGGGTCGGCGGTGTCGCGAAGCCGTTCGCCCTCCGCGGTGGTGAGCCGGCTGTACCAGCTCGTCAGGTCGTCGCCACCGCCGGACCAGCCGGGGTACTCGTGGAAGCGGTGGAACCAGAAGGTCAGGCATCCCGTGCACCGCAGCAGGGACTCCTGGTCGTGGTGGGACTCGTACAGCGTGCGCACCCAGGCGAGTTCGGGCTCGGTGCAGCAGTCGATGCAGCTCGGGGTCGGCACGGTGCGTCATCCTCTCGCGGCCATGTTCGCTGTGGGCGCCGCCGGGGCCCGGTGAGACCGGGCCCCGGCGGCGCCGGGTGTCAGACGAGATCGGGGCGTTGCCACTCCTCGCCCAGCACGTGGTGGGCCAGGAAGCCCAGCACCGTGGCGTACCAGAGGCGGATGTTGTTCGGCTTGAGGATCCAGTGCCCCTCGTCCGGGAAGTACAGGAACTTCGCCGGGACCTCGAACCGCGCCAGGTCGTTCCACAGGGCCAGGCCCTCGCCGATGGGTACCCGGTAGTCCTTGTCGCCGTGGATGACCAGCATCGGAGTGGTGATCTGCGCGGCCCGCAGGTGCGGGGACTCGCGCGCGTACCGCTCGGTGCGCAGCAGCGGGTCGCCCTGCCGCCGCATCCAGTAGGCCGGGAAGTCGGTGACCTGCGCGAAGCTGTACATGTTCCACAGGCTCGCGTGGGTGACGATCGCCTTGAAGCGATCGGTGCGGGTGGCGATCCAGTTGGCCATGTAGCCGCCGTACGAGCCGCCCATCATGGCGGTGCGCTCACCGTCCAGGTCGTCCCGCAGCAGCGCGGCGTCGGTCAGCGCGATCACGTCCTCGTACGGCGTGCCGCCCCAGTGCGCCCAGCCGCGTTCGTGCATGTGCTGACCGTAGCCGGTGGACAGCGCCGGGTCCGGCAGCAGGACCGCGTAGCCGGCGGCCGCGGCGACCCAGGGACTCCAGCGCCAGTGCCAGGCGTTCCAGCTGGTCTGCGGGCCGCCGTGCACCCACAGCAGCAGCGGGGCGGGGGTGTCGGCGTGGGCGTCGTGCGGCAGCACGAGCCAGGCGCGCAGCGCCGTCCCGTCCTCTGCCGTGGTGTGCACCTCGGTGAGGCTGCCGGGCAACGGGCCCACCTGCCCGGGGCAGGGCAGCGGCGCCGGCTGCTGTTCGGGCGTCCCGGCGTCGAGGCGCACGGGGACCGGCGGGCTGTCCACGGCCGAGCGCAACGCGTACAGGGTGCC
The DNA here is from genome assembly GCF_053598835.1 of Streptomyces sp. NPDC001070. Classification (NCBI taxonomy): domain Bacteria; kingdom Bacillati; phylum Actinomycetota; class Actinomycetes; order Kitasatosporales; family Streptomycetaceae; genus Streptomyces; species Streptomyces sp. NPDC001070. The sequence goes on along the minus strand of NZ_JBSFLB010000033.1, from coordinate 25,115 downwards.
GCCGTCCGGGCTCACGACCACGTCGGAGTACGCACCGGAGGCCGTGAGCCGGACCAGGTCGCCGCTGCCGGTGGAGAGCCGGAAGACCGGCGCGTGCCCGGCCTCGTCCGCGGTGAAGTAGACCACCGGCGTGCCGTCCTGGCCGGGCACGGGCGAGACGACCGGGGCGCCGGGCCACTGGCCGAAGCCAGGCAGCAGATCGCGGCCGGCGTCCTGGTCGTCGGTGGCGCTCGCCAGCCACAGGGTGACGTCGCCGGGGGTGTCCCAGGTGATCCGGCGGTGGCGGGTGCAGACCAGATGCCGGTTGTCCGGGGTGAAGGCGGGAGCGCCGAACTCGGCGTCGGGGGACTCCAGCACCCGCAGCTGCTTGCCCGTGTCGGCGTCCGCCACCACGATCACGCCGCGGATCTCGTCGGGGAGCGTGCCCACGGCCGTGGCGTAGGCGACCAGCGAGCCGTCGGGGGAGACCGCGATGCCCTCGGTGAGGGCGGCCCGGCGCGCACCGCAGTCCACCACGGCGGGCTGCTCGACGGTGGCGTCCGGGACGCCGAACACATGGGGGATGCCGGGACCCAGGTCGTGGTCCCAGTGCCGTACCGGCACCGACTCGTGGAGGATCGCCGTGACCTTCGCCTTCCGGCGGGCCTCGCGCAGCCGCTCGTCCTGCTCGGCATTGGCCGCGCCGGGCAGCAGGGAGGCCGCCAGGGCGATCCGGGAACTACCGGTGGAGGTCGCGTACTCGTCGATGCCGCCGGGCCTTGCCAGCACCTGTGACGCCTCGCCGCCGCCCTCCGGCAGGCTCCACAGCGCCGCTTCCCGCTTGTCGTCCTCGCCCTCGCCGGGGTCCGCGACCGGGCGGGAGGAGAGGAAGAGCAGGGTGCCGTCGGGCAGGAACCGGGGGGCGGACTCGCCGCGACCGGAGCGGGTGAGCCGCCGGGCCGGGCGCTGTCCGGTCGGGTCGACGTCCCACAGAGCGCCGATGAACCGGGTGCCGTCGGCGGACGGCTCCTGAACGGTCGTCACCAGACGGGTCCCGTCGGGCGACAGGGCCAGCGAGGAGACTCGGGGCAGCGCGAGGAACGCCGCCAGGTCGTGGAAAGCAGTGGGTTCGGGCATGGGGATCATCCTGATTCCCGGCGCGTGCGAGCACCAGTGCTGCCACCAGCGAGATTCGGACCGAGTTCCGAAAGTGGCGAGCTCGGAGCGCCCCTGGGCCGCCGCCGGGTCAGTGCGCCCGGAGAGGCCGACGCTGTACGGCGGGCTGCCGCGGGCCGGGGCCGGATGCCGCCGCTCCCGGGGGCCCGAGCGGCGGCGCTCCCGCGCCGGGACGGCCCGGGCCTGCGGGCACGGAGCGCCGCACACGGCGCCACCGGTTGCCGACGTGCTTCCGGAGGGTGATTCTGAAGAACAGGACTGCCCTGGCACCGGAATCCGGAGTCGATCGAGCCCTCACCCCCGCAGGCCGCCCGGTTTCCCGCCGCTTCGCCCCGCGCCCGCGGGTGCGTCCGGGCACCCGGGGCACAGGCTCACGGGAGGCCACGATGTGCTTCGTCCATTCCGGAACCGTCAGTGCCCGCAGTCTGGTGCAGCAGGCCTCGGTGGGCCCGGACGCGGCCGCGCTGTCGGCACTGGCCGCCGGTGGTGGAGTCGTCGGCGGAATGGACGTCGCCGGGTCCGGCAGCCCGGACACGACCGCGGGACCGGGCGGAGACAAGGTCGTGGACGGGTACGACCACGTGCTGCACAACCGCTGGAACCGGGACCTGCCGCCGGTCGCCACGGTACGGCCGGGCGAGGTCGTCCAATTGCTGTGCCGCGATGCCCTGGACATCGGCGCGGCGGCGCGGACGATGACTCCCGAGGCGACCATGGCCATCGACCTGGGCAAGGTCCATCCCCTCACCGGCCCGGTCGAGGTGGCGGGGGCCGAGCCGGGCGACATCCTCGAGGTCGAGGTCCTGGACGTCGCTCCTCTGGTGGACTTCGGCTACGTCGTCGTCAGCCCCGCTCTCGGCCTCTTCGGGTCCCTGCGCCCGGAACTGCTCGCCCCGCTCGCCGCCTGGAGCGAGGCCTCGCAGCTCAGCGATCCCACTCCGGGCCCGGCGGCCGGTGCCATACCCGAGGACCAGCCCTACAACAGCGGCGCCCCGTACGTTCAGTTGTTCCACTTCGAGCGAGGTCAGGACAGCGGATTCGCCACTTTCACCGGTGCCGACACCGGCCGGCAGGCGCGCATCCCGATCGCGCCCTTCATGGGGATCATGGGGGTCGCACCCCTGCGCAAGGGCATGTACCGCACCTTCCCGCCCGACGTCAGCGGCGCCATGGGCGGCAACACGGACATCCGCCAGCTCGTGAAGGGAACACGCATCCAGATCCCGGTCTATGCCGAGGGCGCGAGGTTCTCCGCCGGGGACGGGCACATGGCGCAAGGCGACGGCGAAGTGACGGGGACGGCCATCGAGACGCTGATGGCGGTCACGCTTCGATTCGACGTGATACCGAACACCGTGATCGCCGGCCCCCGGGCCGTCGTGCCCGCCGCGGACCCGACCCAGCTGGCCATGTCCGACGAGATGCTGGCCCACGGCTACTACCAGACGACCGGCACCGGGCCCGACCTGATGGAGAACGCGAAGACCGCGGTCAGGGACATGGTCGACTGGCTCGTGAGCGACCAGCAGGTGAGCCTGCACGAGGCCTACACGCTCTGCAGCGTGGCCGGCGATCTGAAGATCAACGAGACGGTGGACCTCCCGTCCTGGCTCGTGTCGATGACCCTGCCGCGCGGCATCTTCACGTGACCGCGCGCGCGGACCTCGGGGGGACCACGTGTGCGACCGTGCCGGTCACCTGCCCGCGGATTCATAGTTGAACGCGTTCAATTCCTCTGTCACCATGAGTCCTGCCATCAGGGGACGCAGGACGAGGGGCCCATGACCATGACGAGCTCGCTTCTCACGCCCCGAGGCCGTCCCAGAGCGGGCACGCCCGGCGGGGGAACGGCGGCCGGAGGCACGGCCCCGACACGGATACTCGACTGGCGGCATCCGCGTGTCGCCTCGTTGCTCCGGCAGATCGACACGGCGGCGGGCTCGGGGGACACCCCGGATCCGGCCCTCCGGACAGCGGCCCTGCGCGAGGCCCATCGAAGGATCGCCGCAGCTGTGCGGCCGGTGTACTCGGTGCAGGACGAGCGACCCGTGTCCGAGGTCCTTCGGCGCGGCCGTGGCTCGTGCAGCCAGCGACTGGCCGTGCTGGAGTCCGTCGCGCGGGCCTCCGGAGTGGCCACGCGAGTGCGTGGCCTGCTGGTGGACGGGGCCTTCTGGTATCCGCGCTTCCCCCGGTTGCGCCGGATCGTGCCGGACCAGGTTCTGCTGGCATGGCCGGAATTCCGTCTTGACGGCCTGTCGCCGACCGAACACCCCACCGCGCCGTGGTTGACGGTCTCGGAACTCTTCGGCGGCCTGGACGAGTTGAGCGAGGGGCCTGGCGGGGGCTTCACCAACGCCGGTCCGGAGACGCTCTTCGAGGCGTTGTCCAGGACGGCGATCGACTGGGACGGTGTCACGATCTGCCCGGCAGGCGGTGCCGCGTGCGATCTCTCGGCCCACGTCCTGGCGGACCTGGGCCACTTCGACTCGCGCGACGAGCTCTTCGCCCTGCACGGTCAGACGCTCTGCGGCATGGCGAGGCTGCTGGCCGAGCCCGTCCTGGGCCGCCGCCGCTCGGCGGGCGTCTCATCCGCGTTGCGACAGCGCCGGCAGCGTCCGGAGGCAATCCGGTTGGCGGACCGAGCGGCACTTGGGGCAGACTCACGCGCATGGTCTCGGTGGTGCAGAACGTGGCGATCGACTGTGCGGATGCCTACGGGCTGGCTCGGTTCTGGAGTGAGGTGCTCGATTGCCCGCTGCATCCGGAGGACCGGCCGGGTGATCCGGAAACCGACGTGATGCTGCCGGAGGGCCCGCTGCTGCACTTCAACCAGGTGCCGGAACCGAAGACGATCAAGAACAGGGTTCACCTGTGTCTACGCCCGAAGACCACGCGCGAGGAGGAGGTCGAGAGGCTGCTGAAACTCGGGGCCACCCTCGTCGACGATCGCCGGGAAGCCGATGGTGCCGGCTGGGCCGTCCTCGCGGACCCCGAGGGCAATGAATTCTGTGTTCTCCGCAGCGAGGCCGACCGCGCAGCGATGTCTTCTTGACGCTTCACGCTCAATGGCCGGTCGTGTCCCCGCGGTCACCGGTCCCGGTCACTGGTCGACGGCGGTGATCGGCACCGTTGCCTGGTGGCGCGTCCTTGGCCGGGATAACGGCCTTCACTCGTGGTCCCGGTTCCGGTACGACAGCCCGGCGGCGTGATCGTGGGCAGCGTGCACCAGGGGGCACGGTATGGCCCGGCCGCGCCGAGTGCCTCGACCAGGTGGATACGCTGCTCCGAGCCGTGCAGGACGCCGGGCGGACACCCGACCCGGAACCCGCCCCGGCCGTCGCATGAGACGGGCACTGTCCAGGTGGCCCGGGTCCGCCGGTCGGGCGGTTCCGAGGGCGGGCGGTGGAAGGCGGACGGCGGACGGTGGATGACGGACGGTGGGTGGCTTGTGCGGCGGCACTGTGGTGCGCGACAACGTTGTCACTTGATCGAGACATGACTATACCGCCTCAACCGACAACGATGTCAAGAGAGTTTCCGTGACGAGGCGGTCTTCCGGTGCACCGGTGGCGCACGTTACTGTCCCCGCGGCTTGTGTGACCTGTGGTGCGCGACCCGTCTCGACGAAGAGGGGCCGCGTCATGCGTTTCCGTCCGACGTCCCTGCTGCTGGCCGCCGTTCTGGCAGTCGGCGGCGCCACCCCCGCCCTTGCGGCACCCGCCGCACCGCCGCCCGATCTCGTGCAGGACCCCACCGCGTACGTCGACCCTCTCATCGGCACCAAGAACGGCGGCGATGTCTTCCCCGGCGCCGTCGTCCCGTTCGGCATGCTGTCCTGGAGTCCCGAGAACACCCGCGGCAACGCCACCCGTACCACCGCGCCCGGCGGCTACCACTACGACGCCACCCGCATCCGGGGTTTCAGCCTCACCCACATGTCCGGCACGGGCTGCGCCGGCGGCAGCGGCGACATCCCGTTCTTCCCCTACGCCGGCGAGGTCACCTCCTCGCCCGCCGCGGACACCAAGGACGCGGTGTACGCGGCGGACTTCGAGCACGCCGACGAGATCGCCGAGCCGGGCCACTACAAGGTGGCCCTCTCCTCGGGGGTCACGGCCGACCTGACGGCGACCGCTCGCACCGGGTCCGCCCGCTTCGCCTTCCCCGCCGACAAGCCCGCCTCGATGCTGATCCGCACCGCCAACTCCGAGGTGGGGTCGACCGATTCCACGGTGACGATCGATCCGAAGACCCGTACGGTCTCGGGTTCGGTCACCTCCGGGAACTTCTGCGGCTACCTCGACCCCGAAGGCCGGCGCGCCTACTACACCCTCCACTTCACCGCCCGCTTCGACCGCCCCTTCAAGGCGACCGGCACCTGGCAGGACGACAAGCTGAACCCCGGCTCCACCACCGCCTCCGGCGGCACCGGGGGCTTCTCCAGCGGCGGAACGCCCGCCACGGGCAAGGGAGCCGGCGGATACCTCGAATTCGCCCCCGGCACCGGCCCGGTGAACGTCAAGGTCGGCATCTCGTACGTCAGCAAGGCCGGCGCCGAGGCCAACCTCGCGGCGGAGAACCCGCCGAACCGCTCCTTCGACGCGGTGCGGGACGCCGCCCACGACGCCTGGCGCGAGCGGCTCGGCGCCGTCAAGGTGGGCGGCGGCACGGAGGACGAGCGCACCACCTTCTACACCGCCCTCTACCACGCCCTGATGCACCCGAACGTGATCAGTGACGCCGACTTCAGATACCGGGGCAGCGACGGCGAGGTGCACACCGTGGCCCGCGGGCACCGGGCGCAGTACGGCACCTTCTCGGGCTGGGACGTCTACCGCTCGCAGGTCCAGTTGCTCACGCTGCTGAGCCCGCGCACCGGCTCGGACATCGCCCAGTCGCTGTACGAGCTCGCCCGTCAGAACGGCGGGGTCTGGGACCGCTGGCTGCACGGTGCCGCCGGCACACACGTCATGAACGGTGATCCGTCGCCCGCCGCCCTCGCCGGCATCCGCGCCTTCGGCGGCACGGACTTCGACCTGCGCGGCGCCCTCGGCTCACTGGTGAAGGCGGCGACCGTCCCCACCGACCTCGACCTCTCGCCGGCCGGCAAGCCGATCCTCTCCGTGGGCCAGCGCCCGTCCCTGGACAAGTACCTGAAGCTGCACTACATGCCGTCCGTCTCCAACGCCTGGGGCGGCGCGGCCGAGACGCTGGAGATGTCCGGCGCCGACTTCGCGCTCTCCCAGCTCGCCACGGCCGCGGGGGAGAAGGACACCGCGGCGGACTTCGCGCGGCGTGCCCAGTGGTGGCAGAACAACTTCAACGTCGCGGCCGACCCGGGCGGCGGCTACATCGCCAACCGCGCGGCGGACGGCAGCTGGGTCACCGGGTTCACCCCGGCCACCGGCAACGGTTTCGTCGAGGGCACGGCGGCCCAGTACACCTGGATGGTGCAGCACGACCCCGCCGGCCTGTTCGCCGCCATGGGCGGCCGGGACCAGGCCCTCGCCCGGCTGGACGCCTTCTTCCACAAGGCCGACGGCAGCTGGGCCTTCACCGGGAGCGGCGGCGAGAAGTCGGAGATGGACAACGAGCCGTCGATCAACGTGCCCTATCTATACGCCTACGCCGGCGCGCCCTACAAGACGCAGGAGACGGTCCGGGCCGCGATGACCGCGCTCTGGTCGACCAAGCCGGGCGGCATCCCCGGCAACGACGACCTCGGCGCGATGTCGTCCTGGTTCGTCTTCTCCGCGCTCGGCATGTACCCGCAGGTGCCGTCCCGCGCCGAACTGGTGCTGGCCTCGCCGCTGTTCCCCCGGATCGAGATCCAGCGCCCGTCCGGCAACGACATCTCCATCCGCGCGGCGGGCGCGGCGGCCGACGCGCCGTACGTCCGGTCGCTGAAGGTCAACGGCCGCGGCACCGACCGGCCGTGGCTCCCCGCTTCCTTCGTACGGGACGGTGGAAGGCTCGACTACACGCTCTCCGGCACCCCGGACCGTGCCTGGGGGGCCGACGCGGCCGACGCGCCGCCGTCCTTCCGGGCGGGCGAGCAGCCGTACCAGGTCGGCGTCGGCCCGACCACGGCGACGCTCGCCCCGGGAGGGAGCACGAAGCTCGGCGTCCGCGGCCTGTCGCTGAGCGGCGGCACGGGCCCGCGGGTGCGCTTCCGCGTCGACACGCCGGACGGCGTCACCGCGACGCCCGCGGAGGGCGAGTTCACCGGCGGCACCCAGGACATCACCCTGTCCACCGGGGAGGACGTCAAGCAGGGCTTCTACGACGTGAAGGTCGCGGTGAGCTTCGGCGACACGTCGTACGAGCAGCCGGTGTCCCTGACGGTGGCCGCGCCGGGCTCCCTCATCGCGGCCTACAACAGCACGGGGATCTCGGACGACTCCGGTGACCACGACGAGGCGGACTACGACGGCGGCGGCTGGAGCTACTCCCGTCAGGCCCTCGCGGCGGCCGGCCTGACCGCCGGCTCGCAGGGCACGGTCACCGGAGGCCTCGCGTTCACCTGGCCGGACTCCCCCGACGGCCGTCCCGACAACGCGGCGGCGACCGGCCAGACCATCGAACTGACGACCCCCGCAGCCCGGTTGTCGTTCGTCGGCAGCGCAGTCAACGGCGACCAGGAGACGAAGGCGACGGTCACCTACGCCGACGGCACCACGGAGGCCGTCGACCTTTCCTTCACCGACTGGACAAGAGGCGGTGGCGGCGGCAGCGTCCGGTTCGGCAACGAGGTGGTCGCCGAGACCGCCTACCGCAATGTCGCGGGCGCGGACAAGGACCCGGTGTCCACCTACGTCTTCGCCACGAAGCCGTTCGCGGCACCGGCCGGCAAGACCATCACGAGCGTGAAGCTCCCGGACAACGCCGATCTGCACGTCTTCACCCTCGCGGTGGGCTGACGCACGGCAGGGGCGGGCGCGGAGCCGACTCCGCGCCCGCCTCCGTCGATCCCGCAACGGATGGTGTCCGAGCGCGGGGGCGGGGCACGGGCTGCCGGGTCATCGGCCGGTCGGGCGCGACTGGAGGAGTCCGGCGATGAGCAGCCCGACCATGCGGCGCGCGTCGTAGCGTGCGTCGCCGTCGACGCCGACGCAGAGGTTGCCGATGCCGCGCAGGAGTCCGTAGGCGTCCATGCCGGGGCCGATCTCGCCGGCGGCGGCAGCGGCGTCGAGCAGCTCGGCGCACACGGGCACGAGGCGGTCGAGGAAGTACGCGTGCAGAGCCTCGAAGCGCGCGCTGTCGGACTGCAGAGCCGCGGCGAGCCCGTGCTTGGTGGTCAGGAAGTCGACGAAGAGATCGGCCCAGCGCGTCAGCGCGACGTGCGGTGAGCTGCTGCTCGCCAGCAGGGCCGGTCCGGCCTCGGCGCACGCGTCGACCTGGTGGCGGTAGACGGCGATCACGAGGTCCGCGCGTGTCGGGAAGTGGCGGTAGATCGTGCCCAACCCGACGCCGGCCCTGGCCGCGATGTCCCGTACCGGCGCGTCCACGCCGGAGGCGACGAACGCGGCGGCAGCGGCGTCGAGCAGGGTCTGCTCGTTGCGCCGGGCGTCGGCCCGTTTCCGTTGGGGCGTTCGCCCTGTTCGCCCATCGACCTCGGACACCGCGCCGACTCCTCTCGCCGTTGAACCTTGCTAATCGGAACAGCGTTCCGTATGTTAGGTGGATCGCTGTTCCGCTTAGTCATGATGGCAGAGCGGACGACCGGCGACCAATGAGACGTGCCCTTCGGCAGTCCACCCCTGATGGAGGAGAGACATCCATGCAGTACCGAACCCTGGGCCGCACCGGTGTACAGGTGAGCTCCCTCGTGCTCGGAGCGATGAACTTCGGCGCCCTCGGGCGGACGACCCAGGACGAGGCCACCGCCATCGTCGACGCCGCGCTCGAAGGCGGGATCAACCTCATCGACACCGCCGACATGTACAGCGGCGGCGAGTCCGAGGAAATGGTCGGCAAGGCCATCGCCGGTCGCCGCGACGACATCGTGCTCGCCACCAAGGCGAACATGCCGATGGGCGAGGAGCGCAACCACCAGGGCAGCTCCCGCCGCTGGCTGGTCACCGCCCTCGACGGCAGCCTGCGCCGCCTCGGCGTCGACCACGTCGACCTTTACCAGATCCACCGGTGGGACCCGCGGACCAGCGACGAGGAGACGCTGTCGGCGCTGACCGACCTGCAACGCGCCGGGAAGATCCGCTACTTCGGCACCTCGACCTTCCCGGCCTACCGTCTCGTCCAGGCCCAGTGGGCCGCCCGGGAGAACCACCTGGGCCGGTACGTCACCGAACAGCCCAGCTACTCGATCCTGCAGCGGGGCGTGGAGACCCACGTGCTGCCCGTCACCGAGCAGTACGGGCTCGGCGTGCTGGCATGGAGCCCGTTGGCCTCCGGCTGGCTGTCGGGCGCGATCCGTGAGGGCCGGGAGATCACGACCAGCCGCTCCGCTTTTATGCCGCAGCGCTTCGACACCGCCGTCCCCGCCAACCGTGCCAGGCTTCACGCCGTCGAGCGGCTGGCGAAGGTCGCCGACGAGGCCGGCCTGACGATGATCCAGCTCGCGCTCGGCTTCGTGACCGCGCACCCCGCCGTGACCAGCGCGATCATCGGCCCCCGCACACCGGACCACCTGCACTCCCAGCTCGCCGCCGCGGACACCGTGCTGTCCGCCGACGTTCTCGACGCGATCGACGCGATCGTCGCTCCAGGTGTCGACCTCGCCCCGCAGGAGAAGCACGACACTCCGCCGGCCCTGCTCGACCCGGCACTGCGACGCCGCTGACGGCGCCCGCGCACTCGCCCGAGCCCGAAAGGACCAAGCACCCCATGCCGCTCCCGTGCGCAACGGCGCGCCCGGTCTGCGCCGGCGGTCGGCGAAGAGCGATGGAGAACGGCGGAGGACGGCGAAGAACGGCGGAGTGCGCCTGAATTCCGACTTCCGAAGCGATTTCCGTTCGGTCGCCGGACCGAACCTCCGTTCGCCCGTGGAGGAAAATCGAAGAGGCGATCCCGAGCGGTCGACAAGTCGCGCCTATCGCGGGTGCCGGATCGGTGCAGGCGAGGGGTCCCGTGGTGTCCGCCCGCACCCCGATGGGCCCTTTTGCCGAGCGATCTGGAATTCCTTTTCGGCATTCGTCACAGATTTCGCCGGCGATCGTCGTCGAGTGGAATTCGGTGCCCATGCGGCAGGTGCCCGAGCCTGCCGAAGCGCGAGAGGTGAGATCAGTGGAGGCATGGATCGCCGCAGTCAAGGACGAACTCGGAATCGACCTGGGGGTCGACGTGGCCGAGCTGCGCGACATGACCGCGGTGGTCGCACACGAAACGGCAGGCCGCGCCGTCCCGCTGACCTCGTTCCTCGTCGGCCACGTCGCCGCGCGGGCCGGCGGCGGTGGCCGTCACCGAGGCGAGTCGCCGGGCGGCGACCCCGGCGGAGAGCCGGGCGTGCGGCAGGAACGGCCACAGACCGTGTGAACGGCGTGGCCCTCTCGGTGCGCGACATCCCGTTCCCGGCTCCGACAGGCCCCCCCGCGTGCCGCCGCCCTCTACGGCTCGTCGTTCCCCTCGCCGATGGCCAGCACGAGCGCACTCGTACCGCCCTCGGGCGTCTCGTAGTCCACGGTGTCGCCGGCGCGGTGCCCGAGCAGCGCACGCCCGAGCGGGCTGTCGGCGGTGACCAGGGTGCGGTCCCGTTCCTCGGCGGCCTCTCCGATCTGCAGGGTCGATTCCGTCCCGTCCGCGAACCGCACGGAGAGGGTGCTGCCCACGCCGACCACGTCGGTCGGTGGCGGCCCCGCGATGGCCGCCCCTCGGATCCGGTCCTCGATCTCGGCGACGCGCCCGTCCAGACGCGCGAGTTCCGAGGCGCGCTGCAACTCGTCGGCCTCGTCGGCCCTGTCCCCGACGGAGTCGTCGTCCCGCAAGGTCGCGGCCACCGACGCGCGTTCGGTGCGGAGCTCGCTGAGCTCCTGCTGAAGCGCACGAAGGGCGGCGGCGCTGATGGGCTCGGGTCCACCGGACATTCCTGCTCCCGGGTACGGGCCGGACGGGCTGGGCAAGGAACCTCAATTACCGCACTCCATGGTATTCGCGGCAAATCAGTGACGCCGGTCCGGTGGCCTCCGTGGTCGACCATCCGGCGAGGTGGAAGGGGTGCGGGGTGGGGGCCGCACCACTCCGTCACCCGAAGTTGCGCCGATGCGCCGCTGCGGGACGATGGAAAAGATTGGCGCTATTTGTTAGGACCGTATCCGCTCGCACGGGAGGCCTAACATGCCCGAGTCACGGTCTATGGCCCCTGTCCTGGAACCCGTGGCCAAGGAATTGGCGGATGCCACATCACAGCATCCGCGCATGATCTACGCCTCCCCGCTGCGGGCAGACATCGAGCAACTGCGTGGCCTCCCCACCACCCTGGTCATCACCGACGAGGCCGACGTGCTGCGTGACGAGGGCGAGGCGTACGCGGCCAAGCTGCGCGAGGCCGGGGTCGACGTCACCGCGGTGCGGGTGCTGGGGATGGTCCACGACTTCCTCATGCTCGACAGCCTGCGCGACTCCAAGGCGTCGGCCGTCGCGCGGACGCCGGCCATCGAGGCACTGCGCCGGGCTCTCCAGACCTAGACCGCGGTGTTGTGACGGCCCGCCGGAAGTGGCCCGGCGGGCCGTCCGGTCCATGGAGCGGGCAACTGGTCGGCTACCGTGTCGGAGTATGGACGTGGACGGATGGCTGGCGGACACCCGGAGCTCCTACGACACGGTCGCGGTCAGCTATGCCGACCGGATCCGCGAGGCCCTGGCGGGGCAGCCGTACCTCCGGGCCGCACTGGCCCTGTTCGCCGACATGGTCCACGCAGCCGGCGGCGGCCCGGTGGCGGACGTGGGCTGCGGACCGGGGCACGTCACCGCCCACCTGCGTGAGTTGGGGGTCGACGCATTCGGCATCGACCTCTCACCCGCGATGATCGACGTGGCCCGGCGCGACCACCCCGACCTGCGGTTCGAGGTGGGCTCGATGACAGAGCTCGATCTCGCAGACGCGTCGGTCACCGCCCTGCTGGCCTTCTGGTCGTTGATCCACGTCCCCGACGACGCGATCCCCGTGGTCCTCGGCCATTTCCAGCGGGTGTTGCGCCCCGATGGACCGCTGCTGCTCGGCTTTCACGTCGGCGACGGGTCGCGACTGAAGACGCAGGGCTACGGCGGCCACCCGATGAGGGTCCACGTCCACCGCCGCCGGCCCGACCGAATGGCGGCCTGGCTGCGCGATGCCGGATTCACCGTCGAGGCTCACCTGCTGCTCGGACTCGACGAGCGCGACGACCGTCCTCCGGGAGCGGTCCTTTTCGCGCGCCGCGGTTCCTGACTCCGCCGTCGACCCGGCCGGGCGCGCGGCAGCAGACCCGTCATCCCCCGTCTTCCCTTGAATCCGGGGGCGGTTCGCGCTCTCAGCGCTTGACCGCCCGCAGGATCACGAACTTGGGGTTAGACGCGATGACGTCGCAGTCGCCGAAGAGCCGCCGCAGGCGCACGTGGTAGCGCAGGTGCCGGTTCCCGATGACCAGCAGCTCGCCGCCGACGCGCAGCGCGGTGTGGGCGGTGTCGAACATGCGGCGGGCGGTCGCGTCGGTGACCGAATGGTGGGAGTGGAACGGGGGGTTGTTGATCACGAGGTCGGCGCTGCCGGGCGGGCTCACGGTCAGGACGTCCGCGGCGTCACCGACGAGGAACCGGGCCTTGGCCCCGGGCCCGGCGTTGTCGTGGAACGTGGCCTCGGCGGAGGCCACGGCCTGGTGGGACTCGTCGACGAACACGACGTCGCTGTCCGGGTTGGCGAGGGCCACCGCGGTCCCCACGACGCCGTTGCCGCAGCCCAGGTCGATGACGTGGTCCGGGCCGTGCCGGGACGGCAGGTGCTGGAGCAGGAATCGGGTGCCGATGTCGAGGTGGTCGGCGCAGAAGACGCCCGCGTGGTTGGTGACGGTGCGGCCGGACAGCGGTCCGATGCCGTCGGGCAGCGCGTACCGCAGCGGCCACGGGTTGGTCCCGCGGGCCGCCGCGGGGTCGGGGGTGCTGAAGATCAGCCGGGCCTTGCGGACGGCCAGTGAGGTGCGGGTGGGCCCGACGATCCGCTCGAAGAGCCGCAGCGTCGAGGTGTGGATCTCGGTGACCATGCCCGCGCCCACGACGACGGTGCCGGGGTGCAGCGCGGGCGCCAGCCGGTGCAGCTGGTCCTCCAGCAGGGCCAGGCTCTTGGGCACCCTCACCAGCAGAACGTCGATGCGCGCCGGCGGGTCGTCGCGCGTCGTCAGCATCCGCACCTGTGCCTGCGGGGCGTTGCGCCGCAGGTTCGCCCGGGTGGCCTGCTGTCCGAGGGAGGAGTCCGTGATCTGTACCGGACGGTGTGCGGCCAGCGCTGTCGCCAGCGCTCCCCAGCGGTCTCCCAGGACGGTGATCCGGCCCGCCAGGTCCGTCCCGGACTCCGCGAGGTGACGCAGAAGGTAGTCGTCCGCGGCGTCCCACGCCCGCAGCTGCTCCCGCGGGTCCGCAGGGAAGCGTGTCAGTTCGAGTGCGCCCCACGGCGTGCTGAAGAGGTTCATCGCCTCCTCAGCGTACGGGCTGCCCGCGCGGTCGCCGTCCGGTGGGCTCCTGGAGGCGCGGCGGGGGCGGCTTTGAGCGGGACCACAGCCCCTCGAAAAGTGCTCACGCCGGTGCATGGGAATTCGCCCCTACCCCGGGAATGGCGCCGACGATCAGGAGAAGGGCTCACTCGTTGTGACGGCCGGTGTTGTGTGTATTCCCGTCGGCACCATCGTCCCTGGTCGGATGGATATGATGGGAGGTGTACCACTGGAATCAGGGTGACTCCATTTCCTCGGTGGGGGTCTGGGACGACGTTTTCACCGATCTGCACGGCGCGAGCCGGATCAGCGTGCCGGATCGCACCGCCCCGTGGACGGGGCGGTTGGACTGGCAGCAGTCGCAGGAATTCGGCATCGCCCTGTGCAGCGGTGGCCGGGAGACGGTCAGCCGGGACGCCCGGCACATCCGCTCCGACCCCCGGGGCACCTATGAGCTGCTCGTGCCCCTCGCCGGGACGGCCTGGGTGGAGCAGGGAACGTCGTCGGGCGAGCTCCGGCCCGGATACATGGCGCTGTGTGACATCGACCGTCCGATGACGTTCGCGCACGACTCCGACTTCCTGTCGATCGCGTTGATCATGCCTGGCCGGCAAGTCGCGGGCCGCAGCCCGGCAGCGGCCCGCGAGCCGCAGATGTTCAGCGGTGCCGGCGGCCTGGGCCGGGTGGTCCGGCGGATGGTGACCACGCTGCAGGAGGAACGCGAACAGTTCTCGGAGACGACCTTCGACATGGCCTGCGAGCGGCTGCTCGACCTGGTGTGCCTGGCCGCGGAAGGCGCCACCGACTCGGCACCGGCCGGGCAGCGTGCGACGGTGGAAGCCGAGATCAGGCGCTACGTGCGCCGCCACGCCTGCGACGACTCCCTCGACGTCGGCGGTATCGCCCGGGCGCTCGGCTGGTCGACCCGTTACATCCAGCAGGTGCTGCAGGCCGCCGACACGACATCGCGTGATCTCATCCGCCGGGAACGGCTGCGCCTCGCCCGGACCCGGCTCGCGAGTTCCGGCTGGGCCGGGCATTCGATCGCGGAGATCGCCCACTCCTGCGGTTTCGGCAGCCATGCGTCGTTCACCACCGCGTTCCGGCAGGAGTTCGGCATGACGCCCCGTGACGTCAGGCACGGTGCCCTCCCGCTGCCGGCGGAGGAAGGCTGAGCGTTGTCCGCCACCGGTGATCAGCCGTTGGCCGGGCTGAAGTACCGGCGGGGATTGTCGAACAGCATGGTGGTGAGCTGCCCCTCGGTCACGCCGGCGCGGCGCAGTGCCGGCAGCACGGTGTCGTGCAGGGGGGTGTGGTGCCAGTCGGGGCCGCTTGCCGATCTCGGCGGACGGACGGCCGTCCCGCCCGTGTTCCGTCAGGTCGAGCAGCGGCATCGCGGGGCGGTTGTGCCGGCGTCGGTGGTCTCAGCGGATGAGGGCGGCTGCGGTAGGCCGGTGAGGGCGTCGCGAAGCCCGGCGCGGGAGGTGATGTCCAGTTTGGGGAAGACACCGCGCAGGTGGGCGGCGACTGTTCGGGGGGACAGGAAGAGCCGGGCGCCGATCTGCTTGTTGGTCAGTCCCGTGGCGGCCAGTTGCGCGATCTGCCGTTCCTGCGGGGTCAGCGGAGCATTGCGGCCATCGGCTGCGATGACGGGGGCCGTCGGTGTTCCGGCGGCGCGCAGCTCGTTCGCCGCGCGGGCGCACCACGGCGTGGCGCCGAGGCGTTCGAAGGTGCACAGGGCGGCGCTCAGGTGGGCGCGTGCCTCGACGTTCGCCTTGGCTCTGCGGAGCCGTTCACCAAAGGCCAGGCGGATCCGGGCCAGTTCGAAGGGCCAGCGCTCGGCGCCGGGGGTGGCGATGGCGCCTTCGAACAGATCGCGGTCCACGAAGCGAGCATTGGCCAGAGCCGTCGCCGCGCCCGTGATCATGGCCAGCCGCGGTGAGATGAAGGGGACGCCGGCGTCCCGGACGGCCGCAAGATGTGCGGCGGCTTCGGTGTGGTGGCCGGCACGGGTCGCAGCTTCGGTGAAGTCCCAGATGAGCCAGAGGACATGGGGGACGTGCGGTGTGAGCCGGCCCGCAGGGCTGACCATGACCGACGTCAGATGCCGGTAGGCGCTGTCGAAGTCCGAGCTGCCCAGAGCGGACAGGGCCTTGATGTGGGAGGCGTAGACGCACAGCGCGCGCAGCCCCCGAGGGCCGCCCCAGGAGACGAGACGGTTCGCGATGCTTTGCGCTGCTTGGCCGTCGCCCCGTGCGGCGGCGAGCAGGCCCTGGAGGAAGTGGCCCGGCCAGGCCTGGAGGCGGTAGCTGTACGTCGAGCACCATTCCAGGGCCTCCTCGATGAGCCCGGGGAGCTCGTCCCACTGTCCGGTGGCGTAGGCGTCGTTGGCCAGGAGGAAGAGGGCCTCGATGGCCGAGGTGACGGCTCCGCCCCCTCGTCCGTCGTCGACGACGCGCCGCAGAGGGTTGCGGCAACCCGGCAGGCGGTCGACGTACGCCGCGCAGACGGCGGTGCGGATGATGCGGGTGGGGTCGGTTTCCCGGTGGAGGACGGAGATGACCTCGTCCAGGCGGGGCAGTACCGCGGACGCAGCGTGGGCCGGGTCGCCGAAGGTGGCGCGCAGAACGGGCAGCAGGGTGTCGGGGGTGTGCGGGCGGAGTCGCTCCAGAGCGGTGTCGAAGGAGCGCCACAGTTCAGGCCGCCCGCTGAAGAAGCACACCATGAGCAAGGTGTGGAGTGCTTCGCGGAGCATGGTGTCGTCGGCCCGGCGCAGGGGGGCGTGGTTGTCGATCGCCGCGGCCAGGAGCCGGTGGGCGGTATCGGCGTCGCCCTCGCCGTTGAGGAGCTGGCTGGCCGCCGCGGCGGCGGCCGCGAGTGACGCGTTGCCCAGCGGGTCCGCGGCCGCGGCACGGTCGAGGAGGGCACGGACGTTGCGCAGGTCCCCGGTGACGTTGGCGCCCAGGCAGGCCGCCTCGGCCAGTCTCCGTCCCCTGGCTGTTCCCGTACCACTGAGCTCCGAGGCACGCAGCAGGTCGGTGATGGCGCCTACGGCGTCGCCGCGGCGCAGGGTGCGGTGGGCGACCTCGTGCAGGAGGGCGGCCACCCGCTCGTCCGGCCCGACGGCCGCGTCGGCCAGATGCCGGGCGCGGCGTTCGGAACCTTCCGGGAACTCCTCGGCCAGCGCCCGATGTGCCCGGCGGCGTTCGGCACCGGTCGACAGTTCCATGACGGCGGAGCGGGTCAGCGGGTGCCGGAAGACCAGGCGTCCGTTGTGGGCGTCGGCCTGCACCAGCCCGGCCCGTTCGGCAGGGCACAGCGCGGTGAGCGCGCCGGGTCCGTCGGCGACCCGCTGCAGGGTGTGCAGGTCACCGGAGCCGTCCAGAACCGCCAGCAGGAGCAGTTTCCGTGTGGCGTCGGGCAGGCCGCCGACGCGCTCGGAGAAGATCATCCGCAGGCGCTCGGTCAGGGGCAGCACCGTCGGGAGCGACCGTCGCTCGGACTGCTGCGCGACGTCGAGCGAGACGGGCAGCTCCAGCAGCGCCAGAGGGTTCCCGCGGGCCTCCGCCAGGAGCCGGCGGCGAACCCGGGGTGCCATCGCCGGAAAGCGCTCGGTCACCAGTTCTGCCGCGGACTCCTCGTCGAGGGGCTGAACCTCGTGCACGGCTGTCCCGGTACCTGGGAGGAAGGACTCCTCACCGGTCCGGGACGCGACGAGCAGGGCGACGGACCCGGTGTTGATGCAGCCGGCCACGGTCCCCAGTACCACCGCGCTGGGCCGGTCCAGCCACGCGCCGTCATCGATGATCAGCGCCAGGGGACCGCTACCCGCGCTGATCCGGGACAGCAGCGCATGCACCGCGTTGGCGACGGTCAGCAGCTCGACGGGTTCGCCCTCGGAAAGGCCCAGGATCACCTGAAGTGCTCGCGCCTGCCGGGGAGGCAAGGACGAGATGCCTCCCGCCAACGGCTGCAGGACCTGGTTCAGCCCCGCGAAGCCGACACTCCGGTCGAATTGCGATCCCGCGACACGGAGGACCCGGAACCCGCGCTCCACCGCCCGCCGGGCCGCGGCGTCGAGCAGCGC
Organism: Streptomyces sp. NPDC001070; assembly: GCF_053598835.1. Classification (NCBI taxonomy): domain Bacteria; kingdom Bacillati; phylum Actinomycetota; class Actinomycetes; order Kitasatosporales; family Streptomycetaceae; genus Streptomyces; species Streptomyces sp. NPDC001070. Next base: position 7,235 of record NZ_JBSFLB010000033.1, on the reverse strand, counting down.
ACTCTTGCCCACCCCGGCTGCACCGGTCAGCAGCAGCGCGGCGCCGCGCGTGGCGGCCTCGGTGAAGAGGGCGTCGACCAGCACGAGATCCGCCGATCGTCCTACGAGACGGCCTGTGGCGGCGTTCGGCCCGCTCGAGGTGAAGACGTGCTCGCAGGCGGGGAGGGTGCCGAGGTCGGCCGCCGCAACGAGACTGCGAACATCGGGTATTCGGGGTGTCGAGGTCATGCGGGTCCTTCGTTGCTCTCACCGGTGCCACCGCGGGGCGCGGGACGTGATCGGTGTACGAGGTGCTGCGGTCGTCGTCCGGCGGGTGCGCCTCGCCGGCGCGCTCGGCTTGCCGCCGGGGTGCGCCGTTGTGCGGCACGGCTCGCGGTCCGCCGTTCACTCTCGGGCATCACGTCCGGTCCGTCTTTCGCTCCGGCGCACGGTCCTTTTTCGCGGGCGCAGTCCGTCGGTGGGGACGGCCCGGCTCCACGCAAGCAGGGTGCGACCCCTGGGCGCCGGGGGGGCGAGGCGATCGGTGGGTCGCTGTTCTCGCACGGGTGGGGCGGGGAAGCAGAACACTTCGTATCCAGCGCTCATGGGCCGCCATATTGCCGAACCGTGGAATCACAACCTCCAGCGCATTGTCATGAAATCCCTTCGGGCCTCGCCGGGCTCGCAAACCAACTGGATCCTGCGCGGCCCGCCGGCCCCTGCATGCACGTCCGCGGGTTCCTTCACCTCGCGGGACAGGCCATGGATCCACAGAAGGTGAATCTAGGCCATCTGACCGAAGCCGCCCAGGGTGGCGAATCCCTACGGTGAGCGGGTCCGAACAACTGAGAATCCCTAATGGAGGGGAGACATCACCATGACAGCGCACATCGCAATACGGAACGTGGTTCTCGTGCATGGCGGATTCGTGGACGGATCCGGCTGGCAGGGCGTCCACGAGCGTCTCGTGAGCGAGGGCTACAACGTCAGCGTCGTGCAGAATCCGACCGAGTCCCTCGCCGGGGACGTGGCGGCGACGCTCCAGGTCGTCGCGGAACTGGACGGCCCGGTCGCCCTGGTGGGGCACTCCTACGGCGGTGTCGTGATCACCGAAGCCGGTCAGGACCCCAAGGTCGCCGCCCTCGTCTACATCGCGGCCTTCGCCCCGGACAAGGGCGAGTCCGTCAACGCACTGATCGCCGACCCGCCGCCCGGCGCGCCCGTCCCGCCGATCCTTCCGCCCAAGGACGGCTACCTCTTCCTCGACCGTCAGCGGTTCCACGCCTCCTTCGCAGGGGATCTGCCGCAGGCACAGGCGCAGTTCATGGCCGACTCGCAGGTCCCCTGGGGTCTCGAAGCCCTCAACGGCGCGGTCAGCGAACCCGCGTGGAGGTCGAAGCCCAGCTGGTACCTGGTCGCCGCCGACGACCGCATGATCCCCCCGCCGGCCCAGCGCGCCATGGCCGAGCGTGCCGGTGCCACGGCCACCGAGAGCCCGGGCAGCCATTCGGTCTACGTGTCACAGCCCGACGCGGTGACCGACCTCATCCGGCAGGCCACCACCTCCTGATCCACGTCCCCGGGTCGCCGCCTCCGGCACCCGTCCACCGGTGCGGTGGCACCGCGGCTTTGTCGCGAGCCGCGTGAATGCCCGCCGCACCCCGCCAACCGTCCCGCATGGAGCAAGCAATGAGAACCACCCGATTCACCCGCCGCAGACAGTTCGCCGTCGCCGCCGGCGTCCTCACCCTCGGCGCCGCACTTCTGGCCCCGGCCGCCTCGGCGACCGTCCTGCAGGAGACGTCGTCCTCCGACCCCACCCCCAAGCCGACCGTTGTGCTCGTGCACGGCGGATTCGCGGACGCGTCCAATTGGAACGGGGTCGTGCGGCGGCTGCAGAGCGACGGCTACCCGGTCATCGCTCCGGCCAACCCGTTGCGCGGCCTGGCCGGGGACTCGGCCTACGTCGCCAGCGTCCTGAAGTCGCTCAAGGGACCGATCGTCCTGGTCGGACACTCCTACGGCGGCGCCGTCATCACCAACGCCGCAGCCGACAACCCCAATGTCAAGGCGCTGGTCTACATCGCCGCGTTCGTCCCGGACGAGGGGGAGAAGCTCGGCGAACTGATCAACAAGTACCCGGGCAGCGAGATCCAGGCCGCGCTCAACCCCGTCCCCTACCCGAACCCCGACGGGACCACCGGAACCGACCTCTACCTGCAGGCCGACAGGTTCCGCAGCGTGTTCGCCGCCGACCTGCCCGAGTCCACGACCCGCCTCATGCAGGCCGAGCAGCGTCCGTTCAGCGCCGTGTCGTTCGAGGAGCCGACGAAGGACGCCGCCTGGCGCGACATCCCCTCCTTCGGTCTCGTCGCCGGCGCCGACAAAGCGATCCCGCCTGCGCTCGAGCGGTTCGAGTACCAGCGGGCGGGCGCCACCACCGTGGAGATCCCCGGCGCCTCGCATGTCGCCATGATCAGCCACCCGGGCGCCACGACCGAGCTCATCGAGAGGGCGGCCGCGGCCACGCGTTGACGCAGCCCATGAGGGGCATGGCCCTGACGGGTAGAGCTGACAACTGACGGGACGTTCGGAGCCCCAGGTGTCGGCCACCAGGCGTGGGGCCGGAGACCGTATCCGGCCCCACGCCTGTGATCAAGGCGTGGCCACCAGCCGTTGGCCACGCCTGTCTCTTTGTGGCGGCCACAGGCGGCGGGGCTCCCGCGCAATCCGCGTCCGTATGCCGGTGGCCGCTGTGCTCAGGCGCCTGTCAGGTGGTACGTAGTCCCGCTGCTGCCGGGAATCCCGGCGTCGGGGAAGGCGGCGGCCAAGGCGTGCTGGGCCCGCCATCCCGTGCAGTGACCGGGCGCGATCACGTCGAGGGCGAGGCCGGCCAGGGCCGCGACGGTCGGGGCGATGATGGGCTCGAACGCCGGGCCGCTCAGATGCAGGCCCCCGATCAGGGCGTGGGCGTACGAGCCGGCGGCGCGTCCAGACGTGGGGGTGCAGAACCATCGGCATCCTGCTCGGGCCGAGGCGTCCGGCGTGCTTGCTGCGGGTGCCGGGAGCGAGCAGGGCGGTGCCCCTTGATCAACGCGAGTCGGGCTTCGTACCCTCACCCGATGAGACGTGACGACCTTCCGACTCTTGAACTCGCCTTTCCCGGCCCGGAACGTGACCGTGGCGTGGCGGCAATCCTGAGCGGTCAGAAGACCGCGCTCACCGGCCTCCTGGGGGCTTGCGGGCGAAGCGCGGCCACCGTGCCTCCGAGCGGTAGCCGAGAAGGGCCTGTGCCACCGCCACGCAGACGAGTTCGGAGTCGCTGAGCTTGGGCGGTCGTCCCATCCACCGCGTTCCTCCGATCTTGTCGTCGATCTTCACGTAGAGTGCGGTCAAGAGGGTCTCCAAGTCGGACGTCACAACCGGATCTTGGAGGCCCTCACGACGTCCGCACGCCCGAAGTCCCGGCCCACCGCTCGAATGAGCTCAGCCGCGCGTCGACCGAACGGAGCCCAACCGCCATGCCGGACGCAACCTCGGCCGACTGCGGCCCTCGCGAGGTCTTGGCCCGCTACCAGCGGGCGGTGCTCGACAAGTCCGCCGACGACCTGGCCGACCTGTACGCGGTCGACGCCGTCCACGAGTTCCCCTTCCTCTTCCCCGGTATGCCCGGGCGTTACGACGGCCGTGAAGAGGTCCGCGCTGGCTACCGAGCAGCCTGGGGTGCAAGCCCGGCGCAACCGCAGGAGATCCGCGAGGTCGTCGTGCACGAGAGCACCGACCCCGAGGTGATCACCGTCGAGCAGGTCGTCACCGGGACCGTGACCACCACCGGCCAGTCCTTCAGCTTCCCCGGCCTCCTGGTGATCCGGATCCGCAACGGCCTGATCGTGCATGTCCGCGACTACATGGACGGGCTCGGCGTGGCCCACACCATGGGCCGACTGGCCGCCGTGGTCGCCGGCCTCAGCGACCGCCACTGAGGCTCGGACATCGGACTCATTCGTCCAAGGGCTGTCCCGTATCTCCGCGTCGGCGGCACGCGAGCGGGATGGCGGCTGCGGACTGTCCGGAGGGTGATGGTGGTGACACCGCGATGGTGGTGACACCACTCCCCATAGGGTGAGCGGCATGGCAGGGACGGATCGGGAAGAAGGCGGCGCAGAGCGCGCTGCGCTGCGCTGTGCGTTGGACGACTTGGACGCGCGGCTGGCCGCAAGTGCCGAGCGTGGGCCCCGGGCCTACCTTCGGTTCGAGCCCTTGGTGGAGAAGCTGCGGACACCGGCAGCCGCGTTCCTGCAGCCGGAGCTGGAACAGCGACTCGCCCGTTACGTCGCCGCGGACGATTCTTTCGCGCGGGACCAGATGGCCCACGCCCTGGCGGGTGCCTGTGGCCAAGAGGCCCTGCCTGCCTTGCTGCGCGCGATGGCGACCGATCGCAACGAGGACGGGGACATGCTGCATGTCGACATCCTCGAACTCTTCGAGGCATGGCCCGAGACCGCGTTCGAGCTGTCCATAGACTGCACCGCTTCCGACGATCCGGGTCTGCGGAGAGTGGGCCTCTGGGGCGCGTGCTTCTTCGACACGCTCGGGACCAAGTACTTCGATCTGGTCGCCGAAGCGGCCTACGATCCGGACCCCGGGGTGCGCGCCGACGTGATGACCACCCTCGGCTCTGGCTTCGGCACGGGTGATCCCTCGCGGGCCCTCGCCATCCTGATCACCGGCACATCCGACGCCGCCCCCGAGGTCCGACGAGCAGCTGTGAGCGCACTCTACGGGTCACGCGAAGCGACGGTCACCGATGCCCTGATCGCCTGCGCCAGCGACGCCGATCATGAGGTGCGGTCCTGGGCGGCGTGGGCACTGTCCGGAAGGCCGGCCCCCGAGGTCCGAGCCGCACTCGAACGACTCACGACGGATGAGGAGGCGAACGTACGCGATGCTGCACGCCGAGCCCTCGCACCGCCGACCGGGTGGCCATGAACGGTTCCTCGGGCAACAGCCTCAGCAGCCGATTCGAAGTTGGGCGGCCGTGCCGTCGCGGCCAGTCATGATCTTGGCATGGCTGCTGTGATCACCACGTCGGAACCGTCCTGGATGGCCCCGTTTGCCGGGCTGAGCCCGCATGCGTTCCGCAAGCTGACCACGATGCTGCGTCATGACGGCGCCGACCAGGTCCGTCCCGGACGTCGATGGTCACTGTCGTTGGAGGACCGGGTCCTGCTGGTGACGGCCTACTGGCGGACAAACCTGACGCTGCGACAGCTCGCGCCGCTGTTCGGGGTGTCCAGGTCTGCGGTCGGACGGATCATCGGCCACGTCGGGCCCCCGCTCGCGCTCAAGCCCCGGCACCGGTTCCGCGGGGACACCGTGCTGATCGTGGACGGCACCCTGGTTCCCACCCGCGACCACAGCATCGCCGAGCAGTCGAAGAGCTTCCGGTACTCGACGAACCACCAGATCCTCATCGATGCCGACACCCAGCTGGTCGTGACCATCGGACGTCCGGTGCCTGGTCATCGCCACGACAGCAGGGCATGGGATGAGTCCGGGGCGAAGGCCGCCGTCGGCAGTATCACCACGCTCGCTGACGGTGGCTACCTGGGCACTGGCTTGATCATCCCGCACCGCCGCCCGCCTGGCGGCGAACTCCCGGAGTGGAAGCAGGAGCACAATCACTCCCACAAGCAGGTCCGCGCCCGCGTCGAGCACGTCTTCGCCCGTATGAAGAACTGGAAGATCCTGCGTGACTGCCGGCTCAAGGGCGACGGCGTCCACCACGCCATGCTCGGCATCGCCCGCCTGCACAACCTCCTGCAGGGCGCGTAACCGAGCGAGCGGCACTGGGATGACCCACATCCGTAGCGGGAAGTGGCAACTCCACTCGAAGATCATCGGTAACGGCTGAGTCCGGCCCAGAAAATCAGACGGCAGTAGGCCACCGCCCGTCCTATCGTTCACCGCTGCCGTCTGCGCCGGGACGGCCCGACGAGAGGCAGCAGATTGCTGGACGCGTACGAGGTCATGCTGGACGCCGAGTCGAACAAGGCGTTTGACGTGTGGTCCGGCTATCTGGACGCCCGGACGGGCGAGGACCCCCAGGTTCGTGGCGAACTGCGCTCCATGCTGGAGTCGGCTCGCTCGGCCGCCGCCGAGGACGAAGACGCCATCGCACGCTCCTGGATCGCGGACATGTACGACGAGGCCCGGGAGGCCGGCCTCCCCTGGGCTCCCTCGCTGCCCCGTCCCTGCGCGGTGGACCAGCAAGTGCGCGACTATGCCAAAGACACCCTGCCGCGGGTACTCCCTGTCGGCCTACGAGACCGACTCGACCGCATCGCGGTTTCCCTGCGCGTCACGGAACACCGCATCCAGGACGCCGCACCCAGCGTCGACGCGGCCACCCACCAGGACATCCTCTACATCACCGCCCGCGCTTGGATGGCCCTCGACCTCGCCCACCCGGCCGCAGCGCAACGCGAACTGGAACGTCTCAAGGTGATCGCGCGACGCTGCGGCGTGGAGCCCTGAGAGCGGAGTCGTAGGGCCTACTGATGACCTCCGAGTGGAGTCGCCTGTGCTCGACCACCGCCGCAGTCACAGGGTTGTGCCAGGCGACATCGCGCCGCGATTCTCAGTAACCTTGGGACCGATCATCTGGTTGGACGGTGCCAGGGTGCGCAGGACATCGAACTCGTTGCCCTCGGGGTCGGCCATGACCACCCAGCTCCGGCCGGGGCCCTGGCCCACGTCCACCTTGGCGGCGCCGAGGCCGAGCAGCCTGGCCACCTCGTCGTCGGTGCTGCCGTCGATCGGGCTGACGTCGAGGTGGAGCCGGTTCTTCACGGTCTTGCCCTCGGGCACCCGGATGAACACCAGGGTGGGCGGCATCTGGCGGGCCCGGACCTCCTCGACGGTCGGCACCCAGGAGCCGATCTCGACCTTGCCCTCGCTCCGGTCGATCACCTTGAAGCCCAGGACCGCGCACCAGAAGGCCGCGAGCCTCTCCGGATCGTGGCAGTCGACAACCAACTCGGTGAACCTACTGGTCATTACTCCCCCAGACAGTGCGGACGGGGGCTCAGCCTAGGGGGCCGCGCCGCCCGTCCGGCAAGTCCGGGATCGCTACGACCACCAACCCTTGGAATCGATCATCTAGAAGACTGCTGAAAATCTCGGGTTCTGGCCCCGGCTCTGTGGAGTCGGGGCCAGTCTTGTAGGCATGCAGGGGGAATGGGCCGGGGAGTCGG